>JASBUV010000235.1 GCA_030147705.1 Gammaproteobacteria bacterium | reverse complement strand
GTCGCGGATATGGTCGCCCATATAGACTGTGCGTTCTGTATCGCAGCCGAGTTGCTGGCAAGCTAGGAAAATGGGCTCAGGATGCGGCTTGCGTTCGCTTACGTGATCGGGGCAGACCAGACTGCCGCAACGATCGAGCAGATCGAGCTTGTGTAATAATTTCTGCGAATAGGCAGCCGGTTTATTGGTGACTATTCCCCAGGGAATATTGCTGTTCTCGAGTTTCGCCAACAACTCAGGCATGCCCGGGTAGAGAGCGGCTTCTGTCTCATCCAGCTGTGCATCATAGAGTTCGAGCAGGCGCGCGTTGAGTTCAGCAAACCGGGGTGCCTGTTCGTCGATATCGAAAGCCAGTTTTACCAGCGCGCGAGCACCATCAGATACAGTGTGATGAATCTGCTCTTTGCTGAGTCTCTGGATGTTATTCTCATCACACAGACGCTCCATGACTTTGATGAAATCCGGTGCTGTGTCGATGAGAGTGCCGTCGAGATCAAACAGTACACACTCGATTGAAGTTGAGAGACTCATGCCTGTGATGCCGGACGTGTATAGGTTGCGAGATAATTGACCGAAACGCTTTTCTCCAGGAAGTATCGCTTGCTTAATGGGTTGTAACCCATGCCGATCTGGTCGTTGAGTTGCAGTCCGCTCGCACGCGCCCAGCCGGCTAGTTCCGATGGCTTGATAAACTTCTCGTAGTCGTGAGTGCCGCGAGGCAGCAGATTCAGCACGTACTCTGCACCGACTATGGCGAACAGATAGGATTTCGGATTGCGATTGATCGTTGAGAAAAACACTTTCCCGCCAGGTTTCACCAGGCGCGCGCATGCAGCGATTACGGATGAAGGGTCAGGAACATGCTCCAGCATTTCGAGGCAAGTGATAACGTCAAACGACTCGGGTTCCTGTGCGGCGATCTCTTCGGCTGAGCATTTTCGGTAATCGATGTTGAGACCGCTCTCCAGCTGATGCAGGCGTGCCACCGAGAGCGACGCATCGGCCATGTCGATTGCTGTCACGCTTGCGCCGTGTCTGGCCATGGCTTCGGCAAGAATGCCGCCGCCACAGCCCACATCCAGCACGCGCATTTCGGCCAGATTGATCTTCTGGTTAATGTAATTCACCCGTAGCGGGTTAATCTCATGCAATGGCCGAAACTCACTATTGGGGTCCCACCAGCGTGCAGCCAGCGCCTCAAATTTACGGATTTCGGACTCGTCAACATTTTCCATGATTTAATTGCCTGAGATTTTGCGTTGCCAATCCTCGGATTGGTTGCGCAGTAAGTCGATATCGATGGTCTGCAGCTCACCATCTATTAACAAAGCACGGCCCGACACCCAGACATCACTTACCTGGGATGAGTTACAGGCATACACCAAATGCGATACCGGGTTATGCAGGGGCCAACAGTTGATGGCATCCAGATCCACCGCAGTGAGGTCCGCGAGTTTACCTACTTCCAGACTGCCGATGTCCGCACTCATGCCGAGTGCGCTGGCGCCGTTGATAGTTGCCATTGCCAATGCTTCCATCGCGGGCAGCGCACTGGCATCGTCGGCAACGGCTTTGGCGAGCATCGCGGCGCTGCGCATTTCACCGATCATATCCAGATCATTGTTGCTGGCACAGCCATCCGTGCCAAGTGCCACATTCACCTGATGCTGCTGCAGCGCCGCTACTTTGCAAAAGCCACTGGCCAGCTTCAAATTGCTCTCCGGGCAGTGAATAACACTGGCACCGTTGTCAGCCAGCAAGGCGATGTCTTCAGCGTCAAGTTCTGTAGCGTGTACGCAGAGCAGACGCGGAGAGATCATGCCGAGCGCGTGCAAGCGCTGCAATGGACGGTTGCCATGCTGTGCTACTGCGTCAGACACTTCCTGTGCGGTTTCATGGACGTGCATGTGGATGGGAACATCAAGCTCGTCCGCCAACATGGAGAGCTTTCGTAGCGGAGCATCGGACACTGTGTAAGGTGCATGCGGACCAAAGGCGGTATGCGCGAATTCGCTGCTGCGGAAATCATCGTGCAGGGTACACGCCTTGCGGATGTATTCCTCGGCATCAGCTGCCCAAATCGTCGGGAAGTCGAGTACCGGGCTGGCGAGTTGAACACGCATCTGGGCATCGATGGCGGCCCTGGCTACCTCGTCCGGGAAGAAATACATGTCAGCGAAGGTGGTGGTCCCGGAGCGCAGCATTTCAGCCATGGCCAGCGTACTGCCCTGATAGACGAATTCGCGGCTGACGTGCTCTCCCTCAAGCGGCCAGATGTGTTCTTCGAGCCAGGTCTTCAATGGCAGATCATCGGCGACCCCGCGCAGCAGTGACATTGCAGCGTGGCCATGAGCATTCACCAGCCCGGGTATCAGAGCGTGAGAATTCAGGTGCTTCTCGGCCGCCGCGCTATACAGTTTCCCGGCATCGCTACTGGGGCATAGGCCAACGATACGCTTGTCACGAATGGCGACGCAGTGGTTGGGAAGCACCGAACGGGCTGGATCCATGGGGATCACCCAGCGGCTATGGATAAGTAAATCGACTGATTCTGTCCGTGTTTCTGTCACGATTTCGGCATCCCTGGCGAGGCCTGTTGCTGATGGAATTCTAGTGCCTGAGAAGGGGCGCGATTATACCCGGAAATGCGCCAAAGTGCGCGTCCTCGGCGAGAATCCATGAGAATCTTTAACACCTTGAAATCAAAGTGCTTTTTTGTGACGGAAAATGTCCGAATGAGTGTTATTTCAGGGCCTTGCTGTGATACAATTTCAGGCTTTGAAGCAGGCGTGATTTCAGCCCTTGATAAGTCATAAAAACAGCAGCGGAAGCAGTCTCATCGACGTCAAAAATCCCACTAGAGAAAGCGATGCGAGCATCGTCCTCCACCCGCCGTATCCCAGGAAATAATTAGTCTATGTCTGAATTTGCCAAGCAGGTTCTGCCTGTCGCATTAGAAGGGGAGATGCGTGAGTCATACCTGGCCTACGCCATGAGTGTCATCGTAGGCAGGGCACTGCCCGACGTGCGCGATGGGTTAAAACCCGTGCATCGTCGCGTGCTCTTCGCGATGAACGTGCTCTCCAATGACTACAACAAACCCTACAAGAAATCGGCGCGTGTCGTGGGCGATGTTATTGGTAAATATCATCCCCATGGCGACAGTGCGGTCTACGACACAATAGTTCGTCTGGCACAGGATTTTTCCCTGCGTTATCCGCTCGTTGATGGGCAGGGTAACTTCGGCTCGATTGATGGCGATGCTGCAGCAGCGATGCGTTATACGGAAATTCGTATGGCCAAGATCGCCCACGACTTGCTGGCAGATCTCGACAAGGAAACTGTCGATTTTGCTGAGAACTACGATGGTACCGAACAGATTCCGGAAGTACTGCCGACCCAGATTCCCAATCTGCTGGTCAACGGTTCATCGGGTATTGCCGTGGGCATGGCAACCAATATCCCGCCGCATAATCTGAATGAGGTTGTGAGTGGGGCCATTGCCTTGCTGGGCAATCCTGACCTGGATGTCGATGGCTTAATGGAATTTATTCAAGGCCCGGACTTTCCGACGGCAGGCATCATCAATGGTCGCGCCGGCATTGTGCAGGCCTATCGTACCGGCCGGGGTCGCATTTACGTGCGTGCGAGAGCCGAAGTTATCGAAGATGAGAAGACTGGCCGACAGACCATTATCGTCACTGAAATACCCTACCAGTTAAACAAGGCGCGGCTGATCGAGAAGATCGCCGAGCTGGTAAAAGACAAGAAAATCGAAGGAATTTCCGAGCTGCGCGACGAGTCCGACAAGGACGGTCTGCGCATCGTCATCGAATTGCGTAAGGGGGAGATGGGCGATGTCGTGCTCAATAACCTCTACGCGCAAACTGCAATGCAGTCCGTGTTTGGCATCAACATGGTTGCACTGGTTGATGGTCAGCCGAAGGTGCTCAATCTGAAGGAAATGCTTGATGCCTTCCTCCGCCACCGGCGCGAGGTCGTATCGAGACGCACGATTTACCTGTTGCGCAAGGCGCGTGAACGCGGTCATGTGCTGGAAGGCCTCGCCGTTGCGCTTGCCAATATCGATGCAGTGATTGAGTTGATCAAGACTTCACCGAGTGCTGCCGAGGCGAAAGAGAAGCTGCTTGCTCGTTCCTGGAAGTCAGACAGTGTGCTGACCATGCTGGGCGAAGTAGGCTCCGATGCCTGCCGACCGGAAGGACTTGAAGAACATTTTGGCCTGCATGGCAATGAATACTTCCTGTCGCCCGAACAGGCGCAGGCCATTCTCGAACTGCGCTTGCACCGTCTAACCGGTCTCGAGCACGAGAAGCTGATTAATGATTATCAGGAACTGCTGAAGCAGATCGCTGATTACCTCGACATTCTGCAAAACCGCGAGCGCTTATTATCAGTAGTACGCCAGGAGCTCGAAGCGGTTCAGGCTGAATATGGTGACGAGCGCCGCACTGAAATTGTCGAATCGCAACTGGATTTGACTGTAGAAGACCTGATCACAGAAGAAGACCGGGTTGTGACGATTTCCCAAAGCGGTTATGCGAAAACCCAGCCGCTTAGTGACTACACCGCGCAGAAACGTGGTGGCATGGGCAAGTCGGCCGCCTCAGTAAAAGACGAGGATTTCGTTGAGCACCTGTTGATCGCCAACACCCACACCACACTGCTGTGCTTTACCAGCGCAGGTAAAGTGTTCTGGTTGAAGGTCTATATGATTCCAGTCGCCTCGCGCACTTCACGAGGCAAACCGATCATCAATTTGCTGCCACTGGAAGAAGGCGAGCGAATTACCAGTATGCTGCCGGTTACAGAATATTCAGAGGATCACTATGTGTTCATGGCGACAGCCAATGGCACGGTGAAGAAAACTGCGCTGACCAATTTTGCACGACAGCGCAGCGTCGGGTTGCGGGCGATAGAACTCGACGAGGGCGACCATCTGGTTGGCACTGCCATCACCGATGGCAACTGCGATGTGATGCTCTTCAGCAGCAGCGGCAAGGCAATCCGCTTTGCGGAAGCCGATGTCAGGCCAATGGGGCGAACCGCACGCGGCGTGCGTGGCATCAAGCTCGCCAAAGGTGCACGAATGATTTCCCTGATCATTCCCGATGCCGACAAGCAGATCCTCACAGTCAGTGAGAACGGCTACGGCAAGCGCACCGAGTCTGCCGACTTTCCGGTGTACGGCCGGGGAGGCCAGGGCGTTATTGGCATGCAGGCAAGCGAACGCAACGGCGACGTGGTTGGCGCAGCTCAGGTTGTTGAATCTGACGAGATCATGCTCATTTCGAACAAAGGTACACTGGTGCGTACGCGCGTTGAGGAAGTGTCTGTTCAGGGCAGAAATACGCAGGGCGTGCGCCTGATAAGACTGAAAGAGGGCGAAAAACTGGTCGGGCTCGCATCAGTAGACGAGCCGGATGAAGTCGCCGACGAAGGCGAGGATTCAGCGGTCTCAGCGCAGGCCAATGAGGCACCGCAATCCACGGATTCCGACATCACTGATGGAGAAGGCGCTGCCGATCAGGCTGATTCGGAATAATCGGCTACATTCAGTCGCACGCGTGGTTGCTCTGACTCTGCAGTAGCGGCGTTCATTCGCGCAGCGTATCTCGGCAAGCACACTACACAAAGGATTTGATCGTTGACTGATTCCATTCGGGTTGCTTATCTCGGGCCACCGGGAACCTACTCACAGTCTGCAGCGTTGCAACATTTTGGCGAGCAGGTCGATCTGTTGCCTTGTACCACCATTGATGATGCATTCGCCGAGGTCGTCAAGGGTAATGCTACCCACGCCATCGTGCCTGTAGAAAACTCGACTGAAGGCGTCGTCAATAACACTCAAGACTGTCTGATAGATACTTCTCTGTGCATCGCCGGGGAAGAAATTGTAGTTATCGAACATCAGCTACTGGCCAGAGACGATACCAAACCAGATGCTGTGCAGCGCATCGCGTCTCACCGCCAATCGCTCGCACAGTGCCGCAAATGGCTGCAACAGCATTACCCCAATGCGGCGTTGCTGGAGTGTGCGAGTAATGCTGAAGCGGCACGGCTAGCCAGTCTTGAAGCTGGGACTGCGGCCATTGCCGGCGCTACAGCAGCGGCAATCTACGAGCTTTCCGTTCTGGCTGCCAATATTCAGGATCAGGATCACAATAGCACTCGATTTCTGGTGTTGGCGACACAGGCCGGAAAGCGAACAGGTCGCGACAAGACTTCAATTCTGGTGTACACGGAAAACAGACCTGGCGCCTTGTTTCGCGTGCTCGAGCCTTTCGAGCGTCTGCAGGTCAGTCTCACCAAAATCGATTCCAGGCCGGCGAAGAAAAAAGCCTGGGAATACGTGTTTTTCATCGACTTCGAAGGGCATACGGATGACCCGGTCGTGCAAACTCTCTTTGAGCGCCTCGCCGGATGTACTGAAGAGATAAAACTGCTGGGTTCATACCCGGCTTACGGTTGATAGCTATCAGAATGAATGATTTTGCGTCGAAAACTGTCGCGATAGTAGGGCTGGGTCTTATCGGTGGCAGCATAGCGCGCGGCTTGCGCACAGCGAATCCACAGCAGCGACTGCTTGCTGTAGATACCGATACAGACGCGCTGAATGAAGCTAAAACGGCGGGCGTGATTGACGCGTTTACCGACTTGCAATCCGCTATTACCGAAGCTGATCTTGTTGTGCTCGCTACGCCACCGCTGTTGATTGAAGAGCTGGTTCCGCAATTAGCCGAACAGGAGTCAGTTGATACTGTCTTTACCGATGTTGGAAGTGCCAAGTCTCACATCACCCGATGTGTAGAGGCGCAGTCAGAGAACTTTGCTTCACGTTTCGTCCCCGGTCATCCCATCGCTGGCTCGGAGCGAAGTGGATTCGCTGCATCGAAAGGAGAGTTGTTCTTCGGCAGAAACGTGATACTGACTCCACTGGCAAGCAATCGCAGAGACGCTATCGCTCTCGTCCATAATCTTTGGCGGGCTTTGGGTGCAGATATTCTTGCAATGTCTGTGCAGCGGCACGACAAGGTGCTGGCGGCAACCAGTCATCTTCCCCATGCTCTGGCGTTTACGCTGGTAGATGCGCTTCTTGAGCAGGAGCAGAGTGACGATATTTTTCGCTATGCGGCTGGAGGCTTTGCAGATTTCAGTCGACTCGCATCCAGTGATGCACGCATGTGGTCAGATGTGTTCGTGGCCAACGCGGATGCCACAGAAGCCATGCTTGAGGCCTACATAGGCAAGTTACAGGCATTTCAGCAATTGCTGCGCAGCAAGGACAAGGACGCCATGAAAACAGTTTTTGTTCGCGCCAAGCGCACGCGAGACAATTTTATTCACAAGCATTTTAACTCAGGATTGGAAAGCAGTATGGAGACTGAACAACTCAGCCTCAAAGTAAGCCCCGGGGGCAAGGTAGAAGGCGAAATTCGGGTTCCCGGAGATAAATCCATTTCTCACCGCTCCGTTATCTTTGCCTCGCTGGCTGATGGTACATCGCAGGTCACAGGATTTTTGGAGGGAGAAGACGCGCTCAATACTGTAGCGGCATTCAGGGAAATGGGCGTTACGATTGTCGGGCCGGAAAACGGCGCGATGACGATTCATGGCGTTGGCATGCGCGGGCTGCAGGCGCCACGTTCCCCACTTTATATGGGCAATTCCGGCACGGCGATGCGTTTGCTGGCAGGACTGCTCGCGGCACAATCATTTGATAGCGAACTGACCGGTGATGAATCACTCAGCAACCGCCCGATGAACCGGGTTGCCGTTCCACTGCGTGAAATGAATGCAAACCTGACTACCGATGAGCATGGCACGCCGCCGCTCAAAATTTCTGGAAGTCAGTTGCGCGGTTTCCACTATGACATGCCAATTGCCAGCGCCCAGGTGAAATCCTGTCTCTTGCTTGCCGGCATGTACGCCCAGGGAACCACGAGCATTACCGAACCGGCACCCTGTCGCGACCATACTGAACGCATGCTGGAAGGTTTTGGCTATCACATTCAACGCGACGGCGCGTGCGTTTCAATCGAGGGTGGCGGATCACTTAAAGCGACTGATATTGATGTGCCTGCTGACATTTCTTCTGCGGCATTTTTTATGGTCGCTGCAGCCATTACTCCCGGCGCCAAACTGATGCTCCGCCATGTTGGTATCAATCCAACACGCGTCGGGGTGATTAATATCCTGCGCGCTATGGGCGCGAATATCAGTATTGGCAACGAGCGGAGTATCGGTGGCGAGCCTGTGGCTGACATCGAAGTCAGCTACTCGCCGTTAAAGGGCATAAGCATTCCGCAAGACCAGATTCCGTTGGCTATTGACGAATTCCCGGTACTCTTTGTCGCTGCAGCCTGTGCTGAAGGCGAGACTGTGCTGCGTGGCGCGGAGGAGTTGCGCGTCAAGGAGAGTGATCGTATCCAGGCGATGGCGACCGGCTTGCAAGCGCTTGGTATTGACGTCGAGACTTTTGAAGACGGTATTCGAATTACTGGCGGCCAAATGAGCGGCGGTGAGGTCGACAGTTTTACCGATCACCGCATCGCCATGTCATTTGCTGTGGCAGGCTTGCGTGCGAGCAGCGAGATAATCATCCGCGATTGTGCAAATGTCGCCACGTCCTTCCCCGGTTTTGTCGCTCTGGCGCGCGAAGTGGGCTTTAACATCTCCGAGCAGAAGGGCGCCCAGTGAGTGACGCACCGGTTATTGCCATAGATGGTCCGTCAGGCTCCGGCAAGGGCGCGGTTGCAACCGCAATTGCGGCCAGGACGGGTTTTCACCTGCTTGATAGCGGGGCGCTGTACAGAGTACTGGGAATTGCGGCCCATAAAGCGGAAACCGACCTGACTGATCCTCGCGAAGTGGCCTTTCTGGCCACATCCTTGCAGATAGAATTCGGCACCAACGGGCCGGATAGCGTCAGTCTGAACGGTGAAGATGTCTCGCTGGATATCCGTACCGATCTCGGCTCTGTGATGGCTTCCAGGGTTGGGGCAATCCCGGCTGCCCGGGCCGCGCTGCACGAGCGTCAACTGGCCTTTCGGCAGGAGCCGGGCTTGGTTGCTGATGGTCGGGATATGGGCACGGTCGTATTCCCGGATGCGGCCCTGAAAATCTTTCTCACAGCCAGTGTGGAAGAGCGCGCCCAGAGGCGTTATAAGCAGTTGATTGCAAAGGGTATTGGTGCTATTCTGCCCGACCTTTTGCGAGACCTAAAAGAGCGGGATGAACGGGACAGCCAACGTCCGGTCTCTCCACTCAAGCCCGCTGAAGATGCCATCGTTCTGGATTCCACTGATCTGTCACTCGATGAGGTGATCGATCGCGTGTGGAATTTGGCCGTTACGCGTCTCCCCGGACTGGCCTCCTGAAAGTAATCAAGCGTCCCGATATTGTCATCATCCAGCCGGCAGTAGGCGGGGCAAAATGCATCAACCCCCACGAGAGCTGGCTCGTGTAAAGTTGTTAAGGTGGTTTCAAATAGCCTTGCAACTCTATGTTTTTATTGGACTAATTAATGAGTGAAAATTTCGCTGATCTATTTGAGAAATCTCTCAACGAAATAGATATGACTCCTGGTGCCATCGTCACAGGTACCGTTATCGACATCGATACCGACTGGGTAACAGTTCACGCAGGACTGAAATCTGAAGGTGTTATTCCCCGCAATCAATTCCTGGACGAGCAGGGCAATCTGTCTCTGGAAGTGGGTGACGAAGTCAAAGTAGCCCTCGAGACCGTTGAAGACGGTTTTGGTGAAACCCGCCTTTCTCGTGAAAAAGCGAAGCGCGCTGAATCCTGGATGGAACTGGAAGCCGCTTACGAGAAAAACGACGTTGTTACCGGTGTTATCAACGGCAAGGTCAAAGGTGGTTTTACTGTCGATCTGAACAATATCCGTGCGTTCCTGCCAGGCTCTCTGGTCGATGTGCGCCCGGTTCGCGATACCTTGCATCTGGAAGGCCAGCAGCTGGAATTCAAACTGATCAAGCTGGATCGCAAGCGTAACAACGTTGTAGTTTCCCGCCGCGCTGTATTGGAGTCTGTCAGCAGCGAAGAGCGCGATGCGCTGCTCGAGAAACTGCAGGAAGGTATGTCAGTCAAGGGCATCGTCAAGAACCTCACCGATTACGGTGCGTTCGTTGACCTCGGTGGCGTGGACGGCTTGTTGCACATTACTGACATGTCCTGGAAGCGTATCAAGCATCCAAGCGAAATCGTCAATGTTGGCGATGAGATTGATGTGAAAGTGCTCAAGTACGATCGCGATCGCAATCGAGTTTCACTCGGCCTCAAGCAACTGGGTGAAGACCCATGGGTCAACATCAAGTCGCGTTATCCAGAGAACTCCAAAGTCAAGGCAGTGGTTACCAACCTGACTGACTACGGTTGTTTCGCAGAGCTGGAAGAAGGCGTCGAAGGTCTGGTTCACGTTTCCGAAATGGACTGGACCAACAAGAACATTCACCCGTCCAAGGTTGTACAACTGGGCGATGAAGTTGACGTGATGATTCTCGATATCGATGAAGAGCGTCGTCGTATTTCTCTGGGTATCAAGCAGTGCTTCCAGAATCCCTGGGACGGTTTTGCTGAATCCTTCAAGAAAGGTGACAAGGTCTCTGGCAGCATCAAGTCGATTACTGACTTCGGTATTTTCATCGGTCTGGATGGCAACATCGACGGACTGGTACACCTGTCTGATATCTCATGGGACGAAACTGGCGAAGAAGCTGTTCGCAACTACAAGAAAGGCGACGAGATCGAAACCGTTATCCTTTCTATCGACCCAGAGCGTGAGCGTATTTCTCTCGGCATCAAACAGCTGGAAGACGACCCATTCATGAACTACGTTTCCGAATTCGAGAAAGGCAGTATCGTGAAAGGCACAGTGACCAGCGTTGACGCGAAGTCTGCCATTGTTGCATTGGGCGAAGGTGTTGAAGGCGTACTGCGCGCTTCAGAAATTAGCCGCGACAAGGTTGAAGATGCACGCAATGCAGTGAAAGAAGGCGACGAGATCGAAGTCAAGGTTGTCAGTGTAGACCGCAAGAACCGTGTTCTAAGCGTGTCTGTCAAAGCAATCGAGATCGACGACGAGAAAGCCGCGATTCAACAGCATAAAAACCAGGACAGCAGTGACGTATCACCCGGCACCATCGGTGATCTGATCAAGGCTGAAATGGATAAGGAATAATCCGGGCTGACTTCTGTGTCGATGAAGTGATAACTTATCGGCACAGAAGTATGGAAGTGCAAGAAGCAGGGGAAATCTATGACCAAGTCAGAATTGATTGATCGTATCGCCGGCAAGCAAACCCAGTTGTCATCCAAGGATGTAGAACTTGCGGTTAAAGCGATTCTCGAATACATGTCTCAGGTACTTTCTGAAGGCGGCAGAATCGAGATTCGCGGTTTTGGTAGCTTCTCCTTGCACTACCGTGTTCCCAGAATCGGACGCAATCCTAAAACCGGGACTCCGGTTGCACTGAGCGGGAAGTATGTTCCACACTTCAAGCCAGGCAAAGAGCTGAGAGACCGCGTCAATAGCAGCATGCTTACTGAGCAGCCTATGTGATTCGACTGTTCTCTTTTGGCGGAATAAAGAAAACGGCATAACCTCAGGGTTATGCCGTTTTTGCTTTCTGAGTCCTTCCTCATCTACTACTATTAGCGTTGCTCTGATGATTGCAGCTTGTTATGCGTAAATTACTGAATTTGTTGTCAGGCCTGTTCCTGGTGTTGGTTTTTCTCGCGGCCATAACATTCTCTTATTACAACACTACTCCTGTCGCTATTCTGTTCGGGAACTGGCAATCGATACCGCAACCTGTATCCGTCTGGATTGTCGGGGCCTTTGTGGCGGGCGGCTTTCTGGGCTTGCTGCTAGGCTCGCGAATCCTGAGCATGCGACGCGACAACGCATCGACTCGGCGTTTAAAAAAAGAACTACAAGACGCACAGCAAGAGGTCAGGAAGCTAAGAGCGATATCCCTTAAGGAACTGGATTGACAATGGAAGGATTGCAGATCTACTTCATTCTGCTCCTCGCGGTCATTGCAGGCTGGTTACTGGGGCGCTACACGAAACGAACTCCATCCGGTGGTAGCCGATCGAGACCGGCACGCGAGATCTTTGCTGACTATTTTGTAGGTCTGAATTATCTGCTGAATGATGAGCCGGATGAGGCAATCGATACTTTCATCCGCGGCCTCGAAGTGAATAGCGAGACGGTGGAAACCCACCTTGCGCTTGGAGCGCTGCTGCGCAGAAGGGGCAAGGTCGACAAGGCAATCAAGGTGCATCAGGTGTTGCTGGCACGGCCGGGCCTGGCACAGAACATCATTGATGAAACACGTCTGCAGTTGGCTAACGACTACATCGCAGCCGGATTGCTGGACCGGGCTGAACGCCTGTTGAACGAGATCCTGGAAGAGAAGTCTTCTGCGCAATGGGAAGCTTTGGCGCTGCTCATCACGATTTACCAAACCGAGAAAGAGTGGCCGCAGGCAATCGACGCTGCCCGACAATTGCTGTCCAACAACGCACACCGAAGTGACAAGGAGCTGCGCTCTCGTGGCGCGCATTTTTGTTGCGAAGTCGCTGAGGAATTACTGGCCGAGAGTCAGATCAATCAGGCGCGTGACTGGATCAAGAAGGCATTCACATTTGACCGGCACAGTATTCGGGCTACGTTGCTGCTTGCGGATATCGAGCGGCGTCTGGGCAACCACCGCGCTTGCCTCCGTGAGCTGCTGCGAGTGTGCCAGAACAGCAGCGAGTTTACCGGTGAATTGCTGGAACCACTGGAGGCCTGTTATGACGCGCTGGGTCAACGCAAGGACTATGAGCGCCTCTTGCGAGAGCTGCTTGCCAAAGAGCACAATATTCAGGTTGCCCTGGCACTTGCAGAGCTGATCAGATCCACTGAAGGGGATCAAATTGCGATACAATTTCTGCTCAGGCAGCTGGAGTCCACGCCAAATCTCGCAGGAGTCAAAGCCGTTCTCGGCTTGCAGATCGTTCAGGTTCAGGGTGAAGCACACGCCAATCTGCAACGTCTTCAGGTCAGCATCGATGCGATGCTGGGGAGAAAGCCACACTACCGCTGTGAGAACTGCGGCTACGAAGCAAGATCCCTGAATTGGAATTGTCCCAGCTGCAAGAAATGGGACAAAATGAAGCCCGTTCTTGATATCAATTGAGCCGTCCGCGGCTCGCTCGTTGGTTATATTTTAAGCAGTAGCTGGAACTTATCTATGGCAAGCAAGCCCATCATCATCGCTCTCGATTACAACTCCGAAAAACCCGTCATGGAATTGATCGCACAACTGGATCCCGCCCAGTGTCGATTGAAAATCGGCAAGGAATTATTTACGGCTTGTGGTCCCGATCTGGTCCGTAATGTGAAAGCGAAAGGCTTCGATATTTTCCTCGATCTCAAATTCCATGATATTCCGAATACCGTAGCAGGCGCCTGCAAGGTTGCGGCCGACCTCGGCGTCTGGATGTTAAACGTGCATGCTTCCGGTGGTCTGGCAATGATGGAGAAAGCGCGCGAAGCGGTGCACAAGTTCGGTGATGACCGGCCCCTGTTGATTGCGGTAACTGTGCTCACCAGTCTGGCAGCGGACGACTTGAAAGCCGTAGGCGTCAAAGCAAACCCTGAAGAGCAGGTAAGCAAGCTGGCGTTCCTGACCCGCCAGGCAGGCCTTGACGGTGTGGTGTGCTCAGCGGCCGAGACGAGGCTGCTTCGTGCCCAGATGCCGGATGACTTTTGCCTGGTCACACCGGGGATTCGACGCCCTGAGGATGCTGCCAATGACCAGAAGCGAGTAGTTGGTCCGGTAGAAGCCCTCCGCAATGGCAGCAATTATCTCGTTGTCGGCAGGCCGATAACCAAAGCTGAGTCTCCTGCAGACGCGCTGGCCAGTTTTAATTCCGCTCTGGCTGGCATCTAGCCAAACCTGTCCTAAACTGATTGTGAGTGCCTCTCTCTGCAGGCACTCGGGACACAGGCATTTCCAATTCAACGATCAGTAAAGGGACTTATTATGGTCAGATCTACATTTTTGCAGGCGGTGTTCGCTGCCTGCCTCATGATGTGTGCGCCAGTACTGGTGGCTGCCCAGGCAGAAGACAGTGCGACTCAGCAAAGCATGCAACTCGATATCAACAAGGCGGATGCAGCGACGATTGCGGCAGCACTCGATGGCGTCGGCATCGTCAAGGCACAGGAGATAGTTGCCTACCGCGAGATGTTCGGAAATTTCACATCGCTCGAAGAGCTATTGGAAGTGAAGGGCATCGGTGCGGCCACCGTTGAGCGCAACCGGCAGCGCATAGTCATTGTAAATAATTAGCAGGATTGGCTGGTAAGGCACTTTCATTACTTTATGAAAGTGCCTGATTTATATACTGAAATTTAATGGGCAGCCGCTATAATAGCCGCTTCTTGACCGGCCGGGTTGCCTCTTGAATGTCCATCGTCTCCTTGCAGATTCTGATCTTTTTCGCCGCTGTGTTGCTCACCGGTTTGTGCCGGTTTCTCGCCCAGCGCATCCAGCTGCTTGATCATCCTGGTGAGCGTAGCAATCACACGAGGCCTACACCGGTGGGCGGTGGTCTGGCGATAGCGTTGTTGTTTCTGCTCGCCAGCACCCATTATTTTGCACGCGGCCAACTCCCTCTCAACGTCTATATGGGAGTTCTGGCGGCTGGTGTCATCGCGCTGGTTGGGGTGGCCGATGACTGGTTGCAGTTACACGTGCGATGGCGCATGCCAATTCAGGTCGGCGCGGCTGTGTGGACGGTGTATTGGCTGGGAGAATTGCCGCCGGTGGATTTCGTCCTGTTCGAGCTGAGCTCGTCTCTCTTGTTGGCGATTCTCGCTGTGCTGTCACTGCTCTGGCTCCTCAATCTCTATAATTTTATGGATGGCATCGACGGGCTCGCTGCCAGCGAGTTGCTGTTTGTCACCGTAATGTCACTTTCATTGGTTATAAACGCTCAGGATTCCCTCGTAGCGCTGCTTTCCGTGACCTTAGGTTCTGCGGGGGCAGGCTTTTTGGTCTGGAATTGGCCGCCGGCGAGAATCTTCATGGGCGACGTTGGCAGTGCCTTCATTGGCTTCAGTCTTGGTTTGCTGGCACTGATTTCGATGCAGCAGGGCAGCTTGTCATTCTGGACCTGGGTAATCCTTCTCGGGGTATTCGTAACTGATGCGACGACCACATTGCTGCGCCGGGTCTGGAGGGGAGATGCCTGGTATCAAGGGCATTCGAGTCATGCCTACCAGCACGCGGCAAGACACTATAAGAGTCACGCCAAAGTGACGATAACAGTATTACTCATCAATATATGCTGGTTGGCGCCATTGGCATGGCTCTCCGTCAGGTACCCTGAATGGGGGATTATCTGGTCTATCGTCGCTTTGCTACCCTTGGTCGCACTGGCGATAAGGTTTGGTGCGGGCTTGCCTCGGGTGTATAGTCAGGCGGGCGCAATGGATAAAAAGAACGACGAAGGGTGGCAAAGCTGAGCGCTGGAACTGCACGCAGTAGCTCAATCATTAGAACAATCGGCAGTTCAATTAACAGTTCAATCGAAAATTACATTGCCCAGCTCGTCCTACAGGAAGCGCTATGATTCTTTACACAATTCCCTTGTCTCGCACGTTAAAGCGGCTCTTTATGATGCTCGCCGATACGATAATGCTGATCGGGGCATTGCTGTTCTCTTGCTTATTGCTCGGGCAGGACTTTTTTAATCAGCAACAGGGCTTTTACCTCGCACTGGCTATTTCCACCGTGCTGAGCATTGCCGTTTTTACCCGCATCGGACTGTACCGCATGCTGGTATTATATATGGGGCTGCATTCAGCAGTGGCCTTGATTCAGGGCGTCACTTTGTCTGCGGCGCTATTGGCAGCAGCGTTTTTCGTTCTGCTTGAAGAGCAGTCTGCGAATTTTGCTGTGCTTCCTATCTTCTGGATGATGGCGCTGTTGTTCATCGGCGGCAGTCGCTTTCTCGGAAAGGTCATGCTGCAGAGCTTGATCCAGAATTTTCGCCCCAAAGAACCTGTCATTATTTATGGTGCCGGTAGTTCCGGCATGCAGCTTGTTGTCGCCTTGCAGAATGGCGACCAGTACTTGCCCGTTGCGTTTGTCGATGACAGTCAAAACATGCTCGGCAGCACTGTCCACGGGATACGTGTCTACAGCCCGAATTCGCTGTTTGAATTGATAGAGACATACTCTGTTCGACAAATTCTTCTCGCCATTCCATCCGCAACACATGCCGAGCGTAAGGAAATCTTGAACAGGCTCGAGCATCTGCCAGTGCATGTGAAAACCGTTCCCGATTTGTTCGATATGGTGTCTGGCAAGGCCGGTGTCGATCAGGTGCGAGATATCGATATTGAAGACCTGCTGGGCAGAGACATTGTACCGCCGAATCCGGAATTGCTTGGCGCCTGTATTCAAGGGCAGTCGGTCATGGTGACCGGCGCGGGCGGCTCGATAGGTTCCGAGTTATGTCGTCAGATTATTACCATTAATCCTGCTCGCGTAATCCTGCTGGACTCGTTTGAATACGGCTTGTATGAAGTAGAGAGCGAGCTGCGTGACAAGCTTGGCAGCATCGAAGGCGGGGACAAAATCGAAGTCATTGCATTGCTCGGTTCAGTCTGTAATCAGGCGCAGATGGAAAATGCCATCAAGATTTTTGCGGTTGATACGGTGTATCACGTGGCGGCCTACAAGCAAGTGCCAATGGTTGAGAAGAATATCGTCGAAGGTGCGCAGAACAATATCTTTGGCACGCTGGTAGCAGCCAAAGCTGCTGCCAAATACAAGGTGAAGAACTTCGTTCTTATTTCCACAGACAAGGCAGTCCGGCCAACCAACTACATGGGGGCAACGAAACGGCTTGCCGAGCAAGTATTGCAAGCGATGGCGCAACAGAAAAGCGAGACCAAGTTTTCCATGGTGCGTTTTGGTAACGTGCTGGGATCATCGGGGTCGGTTGTCCCACTTTTCCGCAAACAGATCAGCAGCGGTGGGCCGGTTACAGTGACCCATCCCGAAGTCACGCGTTATTTCATGACGGTGCAGGAAGCTGCGCAGCTTGTTATTCAGGCTGGATCAATGGCTACCGGTGGTGATGTGTTCGTGCTGGATATGCACGAGCCGATTCGCATCGTCGATCTGGCCAAGAAGATGGTCCATTTGATGGGCTACGATATCAAGGATGAAAATTCCTATCGAGGCGATATCGCCATCGAATATACAGGTCTGCGCCCCGGCGAAAAACTGTATGAAGAGCTATTGATTGGAGAATCGGTGACGGGGACGGAGCATCCAAAAATCATGCGAGCCGAAGAAGAGACACTGTCCTGGAAAGAGCTCGAGCCACTCCTGAACAAGTTGGAGGCAGCCTGTAAGCGCATTGATTTGCCGGCGATCCGAAACCTGTTGATGGAGGCCGTTGACGGTTTCGAGCCGAAAGAAGATGTTGCCGACCCGCTTTGGGAAATCTACTACAACGGCAGCGGACAGGAAGAATCAGTCGCCAAAGCTCCTGCGGCAAAGTCGAAAGTGACCAAACTCTTCAAAGAATAATCTCCGTCAGACAGAGAAGATAGTAAGAGTAGGGAGTAGGGAGCAGGAAGACCAGAATCAAATTGTGATGCCCGGCATGCCAGGCATCACAACGGACTCTCTAATAACTATTCCCGCGCTGCGGAAGTAATGATCACCGGATCATTGGGGACATCGCCATGCCCGCGGACATTGCCAGTGGCAACTGTCGCGATGTCATCAACAACATCCATGCCTTCGATGACCTCACCGAATACTGCGTAGCCGTATCCGCGTGGCGTCTCATCGGTGTGATTGAGGTAGTTATTGTCTACCAGATTGATGAAGAATTGACTCGTGGCGCTATCGACAACATTGGTTCTGGCCATGGCGAGAGTGCCACGTGAATTCGGGGTGTCGGCCCGCGCTTCGTTCTTGATTGGATCGAAAGTGGACTTCTGAACCATGTCCTGATCGAAACCGCCGCCCTGAATCATGAAGCCATTGATGACCCGATGAAAAATCAGTCCGTCGTAGAATCCGCCATCGACATAACGCAGGAAATTCTCCACAGTAATTGGAGCCTTGTCGGCCCATAGCTCGATTTTGATACTGCCCTTATTGGTTTCCATCACCACAACCGGGTTGTCCTGGGCCATGGCCGAGGTAGCGAAACTCAGTAAGACTGCCATCAGTAATGCGCGCATAAATTCTCTCCACTTGTTCAACTGCTGGTCGTGCATGTGCGGCAACTATACCGCAGATGCAGGCCTATAAACTATTGTCTACACGATGAAATGCCTCAGATTCAGGGACATACAGGCAATCGAGGCTGCAATCCTCTGACATTCTCTCCGGGCTAACCGGAAATACCGGGCCACGGCTGAAAGGTCAGAGTGCATTTGCGAATCAGACTGGCGAATCAGACTGGTAGGGGACTGCATCAGAGCGATCAGGCTCGGATACCCCAATTGAGCGTACTGGGTTGAGAGTCAGGGCAGGGGGATGAGAACTTCAATGTGGCGCGGAATGCGCACAGATACAGCCGGGGAAAATGGCTGCCCAACCTGGACTCGAACCAGGAACCAAGTGATTAACAGTCACCTACTCTACCATTGAGCTATTGGGCAGCAGAGTCTTACTAATGTCTTTCCGAAACTAGTATAGCTCGAAAAGGCGCGTAGTCTAATGACTATTGGCGGAGGGGTCAACTCTCAAGGGGAATGCGGTGTCGTACGCCGGACGGCGCGGCTGTCCTGACAGAAAGTGTCAGCGTCTACACTTGTAACGGGGTTCTGTTGTAGTCTTGTTCGTTTGCCGACTTCTCACGATTACAAGCCGAATCTGTTCATGTCAAAACCATTCAAAGTCCACTCCAGTTTCTCGCCTGCCGGAGATCAGCCTGCTGCCATTGCCCAATTGGTTGAAGGACTCGGCGATGGGCTGCACGCGCAAACCTTGCTCGGGGTTACCGGCTCTGGCAAGACATTTACGATCGCCAATGTGATTGAGCAGGTGCAACGGCCGACGCTTGTTATGGCGCCGAATAAAACACTGGCCGCGCAGCTCTACGGCGAATTCAAGGAATTCTTTCCCGAAAACGCGGTGGAGTATTTTGTCTCCTATTACGACTACTACCAGCCTGAAGCCTATGTGCCATCTTCAGACACCTATATCGAGAAAGATGCGTCGATCAATGATCACATCGAGCAAATGCGCTTGTCGGCTACCAAGGCGCTGATGGAGCGTCAGGACGTAGTGGTTGTCGCAACAGTCTCCGCTATTTACGGCCTGGGCGATCCGAATTCCTATTTGAAAATGGTCATGCATCTGGATCGAGGCGATGCTGTCGATCAGCGGCAATTGCTCAAGCGGCTCGCCGACCTGCAATACACACGTAATGATATGGAACTGCATCGCGCCACCTATCGTGTGCGGGGCGATGTCATCGACATTTACCCGGCCGAATCGGATCGTGACGCGATCAGAATCGAGATGTTCGATGATGAGATTGAGCGTCTGTCTTACTTCGATCCGCTCACCGGCGCCCTGATCAAGGAAGTGCCGCGGCTCACGGTGTTTCCCAAATCACATTACGTCACGCCCCGCGACACGCTGCTGAACGCACTTGACGACATCAAACTCGAGTTGCGCGAGAGGCTCGAGCAATTGCGCAGCAATAATCGCCTCGTCGAAGCGCAGCGTCTGGAGCAGCGAACCCGATTCGATCTGGAGATGATTCAGGAGTTGGGATATTGCAACGGCATCGAAAACTATTCGCGTTATCTCTCGGGCAGGGCCTCGGGCGAACCGCCGCCCACTCTCTATGATTATCTGCCTGATAACGCGCTGGTGGTGGCGGATGAATCTCACGTTTCGATTCCGCAATTGGGTGCGATGTACAAAGGCGATCGCTCGCGCAAGGAAACGCTTGTCGAGTACGGATTTCGCTTGCCGTCTGCGTTGGACAACCGACCACTGCGCTTCGAGGAGTGGGAGCACCTCACGCCACAAATTATATTTGTATCAGCGACTCCGGGCCCCTATGAGAAAGAACATGAAGGCCAGGAGGTGCGTCAGGTTGTCAGGCCAACCGGTCTGGTAGATCCCGAGCTTGAGGTTCGACCGGCATCGACCCAGGTGGACGATTTGCTGTCCGAAGTCTCGCGCGTGGTCGCTCGCGAGGAGCGGGTGCTGGTCACGGTGCTGACCAAGCGCATGGCGGAAGACCTGACTGACTATCTCGCCGAGCATGGAATACGCGTCCGCTATCTGCACTCTGATATCGATACCGTAGAGCGCTCAGAGATCATTCGTGATCTGCGCCTGGGTAATTTCGACGTGCTCGTCGGTATCAATCTGCTCCGCGAAGGACTGGATATTCCCGAGGTATCGCTGGTGGCAATTCTCGATGCGGACAAGGAAGGGTTCCTGCGCTCGGAACGCTCGCTGATTCAGACCATCGGACGCGCAGCGCGTAATCTCAACGGTAAAGCAATTCTCTATGCCGATCACGTGACCGGCTCCATGGAGCGGGCAATTGCGGAATCCACTCGCCGTCGAGAGACCCAGCTTGCCTACAATGAAGAGCACAACATCACGCCAATCGGTGTGCGTAAACGGGTTCTGGATATCATGGAAGGCGCTTATGCCGCACCGGGCTCCCGTGCTCGCGGGCGCGGCAAGGCAGTCGCCGAAAAAAGCGGAGCCTACAAGAAGCTGGATTTCAGCGATCCAGTGGAAATCAACAAGGAAATTGCGAGTCTCGAGAAGCAGATGTACGAAGCAGCGAAGAATTTGGCCTTCGAAGAGGCAGCGGCAACTCGTGACCGTATTGCCGAGCTGAAAGACCGCCTGTTAACGCAATGATTTGAATCGCAATTTCCACGAAAAACCCATCGACACCGGCGTGAGGTATTCCGTATAATCACGCCTCTTTTCCTGCAGGACAAGACACCCACGCTAGGCGCGTAGCTCAGTTGGTTAGAGCGCTACCTTGACATGGTAGAGGTCACCAGTTCGAATCTGGTCGTGCCTACCAGTTCATCCGGATTCTCGATAGCGAAATTCCATGAACTTTGCACAGCATTGAACCGGGTTCTGTACAACGGGTCACTGCTGACCCGCCTGCAAGTCCAAAGCCCTGATTTGTTGAATACGAATAGCTAAAAATATTATGCCCAAAGTTACTTTGCCCGACGGCAGCGTTCGGGAGTTTGATCAAGCTGTCAGTATCGCTGACATTGCAGCCAATATCGGCGCTGGTCTGGCGAAAGCCGCACTCGCTGGTCGAGTGAATGGCGTGCTCGTTGATACCTCCCATGTGGTAACTGAAGATTCCGAAGTCGCAATCGTGACCGAGCGCGACGAAGATGGGCTGGAAGTGCTGCGCCACTCCTGCGCGCACTTGATGGCACAGGCTGTACAACGCCTGTTCCCCAAAGCGCAGGTGACGATCGGGCCTGTCATCGAAGACGGGTTCTTCTACGATTTCGCCTTCGAGCGTCCGTTTACGCCTGAAGATCTCGAAGCAATCGAAAAAGTGATGAACGACATCGTCAAGGAAGACCTGACGGTTGAGCGTTCAGTCATGTCGCGCGATGACGCCGTGAAATTGTTCGAGAGCATGGGCGAGGCCTATAAGGTCGAAATTCTCAAAAGCATCCCTGGCGATGAAGAGCTGTCGTTCTACAAGCAGGGTGATTTCATCGACTTGTGCCGTGGGCCACACGTTCCCAGCACGGGCAAATTCAAGGCCTTTAAACTGACCTCAGTGGCCGGCGCCTACTGGCGCGGCGACGCCAATAACGAAATGCTACAACGCATTTATGGTACTGCCTGGGGCGACAAGAAGGACCTCAAGCTGTATCTGCAGCGTCTGGAAGAGGCCGAAAAGCGGGACCACCGCAAACTGGGCAAGCAGCTGGAGCTGTTCCACTTCCAGGAAGAAGCGCCAGGCATGCCATTCTGGCATCCGAAAGGCTGGACGCTGTACCAGACCATCCAGGAGTACATGAAGAAGAAGCAACAGAATCATGACTATCTGGAGATTCGCACGCCCCAACTGGTGGACTATTCCTTGTGGGAGAAATCCGGGCACGCGGCCAAGTTCGCAGACGAGATGTTTAGCGTTGAATCTGATAACCGGATGTACGCCATCAAGCCCATGAATTGCCCCTGCCACGTGCAAGTCTTCAATCAGGGCCTGAAGAGCTATCGTGATCTGCCGATGCGCCTCGCCGAATTCGGTTCCTGTCACCGTTATGAGCCTTCCGGCTCCATGCACGGCCTGATGCGCGTGCGAAGCTTCGTGCAGGACGATGGTCACATTTTCTGTACTGAAGATCAGATTCAGAGCGAAGTTGCTGATTTCATGGACCTTTTGTTCGAGGTCTACCGGGATTTCGGCTTCGACGACATCATCTTGCGCCTGTCCACGCGCCCGGAAAAGCGGGTTGGTTCGGATGAACTGTGGGACAAGGCTGAGCAATCCCTCAAGGATGCCCTGAATGCGACGGGTTTGCCCTGGGAATTGCTGCCAGGTGAGGGCGCCTTCTATGGGCCCAAGATCGAGTATTCCCTGAAGGATTGCATGGGCCGAATCCAGCAATGCGGCACCATTCAGGTGGATTTCTTCACGCCGGGCCGTCTGGGCGCGACTTATGTTGCTGAAGACAGCAGCCGTAAAGAGCCTGTCATGTTGCACCGAGCGGTGCTGGGCTCTTTTGAGCGTTTTATCGGCGTTTTGATCGAGCATTACGGCGGTGTCATGCCAACCTGGCTGGCTCCCGTTCAGGCGGTGGTTCTGAACATCACTGACAAACAGGCCGAATATTGCACGAATCTCAAAGAATCCTTGAAAAATAAAGGGTTTAGGGCCATATCGGACTTGAGAAATGAGAAGATCGGCTTTAAAATCCGCGAGCACACTTTACAGAAGGTTCCTTATCTCCTCGTAGTCGGTGATAAGGAAGTAGAATCTGGCACGGTAGCCGTTCGTACACGCGGAGGTGAAGACCTGGGAACGATGACATTCGACGACTTATGTGAGCACTTAAGCCAGGATGTTGCCCGTTTGGGTCGTAGTCCGGACACGAGTGCAAAACAAGCCGATTCTTGAATAACAGTAAAGTCGAGAATAACCATCGTAGAGAGGTTGAGCGTTCGCGCAGATCATGAGAGGTAGTGCCAAAAAACCCGTCATAAACGAGTTTATAGACGCTGATCAGGTACGCCTGGTTGGGGCTGATGGTGAGCAAGTTGGAATCGTCAGCATAGAGGAAGCACGCGAAGCGGCTTCAGAAGCGAAATTGGATCTGGTGCTGATTGCACCGGATGCAGACCCGGTGGTCTGCAAGATCATGGATTATGGCAAACATATCTTTGATCTGAAGAAACAGAAGGCTGCTAACAAGAAGAAGCAGCGACGTATCCACGTCAAAGAAGTGAAATTTCGTCCAGGGACGGAAGAAGGGGACTATCAGGTAAAACTACGCAACCTGACACGTTTCCTGAAAGATGGGGACAAGGCCAAGGTATCTTTGCGATTCCGCGGTCGGGAAATGGCCCATCAACATCTTGGTATGGAGCTGGTCGGCCGAATTCGTGAGGATCTCGCGGAATACGGTGTGGTCGAGCAAGAGCCCAAGATGGAAGGCCGGCAAATTGTCATGGTTTTGGCACCGGTCAAAAAGCACCAATAGTCGCACGAAGATATAAGACGTTATCTGACGTTATCTAGAGTTAACTAAAGGTTCAGTATTCATCGGCACTGACCGAACAGGTCGGGCTGGAGAGTGCTGAACTTTTTACTTATATCCCATAAGCCTATTGGATTTATTTCGAAGATCCCGTAAGGGATAAATGCGGAGTTAGACAGTGAGTACTAAACAGAAAACCCATAGCGGTGCCGCGAAACGGTTCAAGAAGACTGGTTCCGGCTTCAAGCGCAAAAGCGCCTACAAGAGCCACATCCTGACCAAGATGACTACCAAGCGTAAGCGTCAGCTGCGTGGTACGAGCGCTGTTCACCCCAGCGACGTGCCAGGCGTAAAACGCATGCTTCGTGAAAATTAATTCTTAATCGGGAGATAGAAAAATGGCTCGAGTTAAACGAGGCGTTATCGCCAGTCGTCGCCACAAGAAAGTTCTTAATAAAGCTAAAGGTTATTACGGTGCCCGGAGCCGGGTTTATCGCGTAGCAACCCAGGCTGTTACCAAAGCCGGTCAATATGCGTATCGCGATCGTCGCGTTAAGAAGCGCGTATTTCGTTCACTTTGGATTACTCGTATCAATGCGCAAGCACGTGAGAACGGTATCACCTACAGCCAGCTTATCGCTGGGCTGAAGAAAGCCAATATCGAAATGGACCGTCGCGTCCTCGCCGATCTGGCCGTTCACGACAAGCCTGCCTTCAGCGCAATAGTCGAACAAGCCAAGGCCAGCCTGGCCGCCTGATTCAGACGGGCGGAAGCGGCTTATGGCGGATACCGACACCCTTCTTGACGAAGCATTAGCAGCAATTCAGGCATCCAGTGATGAATCATCACTGGATGCTTTGCGTGTCCAGTATTTGGGCAAGAAAGGCAGCTTCACTGCGCTTCTGAAAACGTTGGGACAACTGGCCCCTGAGGATCGACCAGCGGCTGGAGAGAAAATCAACGCGGCAAAGAAAGAATTGCAGGAAGCGATTGATTCACGCAAGCAAGCCTTGGTCAGCGCAGGGCTGGATGCGAAGCTGCGTGATGAAAAAATCGATGTGACCTTGCCCGGACGGCGACAAAGTGCCGGTGGGTTACATCCCGTGTCCATGACACTGGAGCGCATTACCGATATTTTCCGCTCAGCAGGCTATGAAGTCGCTGAAGGCCCGGAAATTGAGGATGAATACCACAATTTCGAAGCGCTCAATATTCCCGAGCACCATCCGGCGCGCGCCATGCACGATACCTTTTATGTGAGTCCTGGTACGGTTCTGCGTACGCATACCTCACCGGTACAGGTGCGAGTAATGGAATCCGAAAAGCCCCCGATTCGTATCATATGTCCGGGGCGTGTCTATCGCTGTGATTCCGATCTTACCCATACGCCGATGTTCCATCAGGTGGAAGGGCTCGTTATCGACGAGAACGTCAACTTTGCCGATCTCAAAGGCACTGTAGAATCATTTCTGCGCGCCTATTTCGAAGCGGATCAGCCCGTGCGATTTCGCCCGTCCTACTTTCCCTTCACCGAACCTTCTGCAGAGATTGATATGGGCTGCGTGAAATGTGGCGGAGAAGGCTGCCGCATCTGCGGCCATTCTGGTTGGCTGGAGGTAGGTGGCTGCGGGATGGTGCATCCGCGTGTACTGGAAATGTCCGGTGTGGATCCGGAGAAATACTCCGGGTTTGCATTCGGAATGGGCGTGGATCGATTGGCGATGCTGCGCTACGAAGTGAGTGACCTGCGTACTTACTTTGAAAACGATATTCGTTTTCTGCAGCAATTTAGCTAGTCCAGATACTAGTCCAAACAAAAGACACAGATTCTGATCTCATGATATTCAGCAAGAATTGGCTCAAGGAATGGGTGGACTCCGAAATGGAGACGCCGGAACTGATCGCGGCATTAACCATGGCCGGCCTCGAGGTTGACGGCCAGGAACAGGTTGCACGTGACTTCACTGGTATCGTCGTTGGTGAAGTGCTGAGTGTCGAGCAACATCCCGACGCCGATAAACTCAGTCTCTGTCAGGTAAGTGATGGGGCTGCTACTCATCAGGTCGTCTGTGGAGCACCCAATGTGCGAGCAGGGCTAAAGGTGCCGTTTGCAACTCTCGGCGCAGAGATCATTACTTCGCCAGATGAGAAGCCATTCAAAATCAAGGCAGCAAAATTACGTGGGGTAGAATCTCATGGCATGCTCTGTTCCGCGGAAGAGCTCGGGCTGGAAGAGAGTTCGGAGGGATTATTGGAGCTGGCTGCAGATGCGCCTGTCGGACAAGACATTCGGGACTTTCTTGCGCTGGATGATGTCAGTATAGAAGTAGACCTGACCCCGAACCGAGGCGACTGTCTTGGTCTACGCGGAATCGCCAGAGAAGTTGGCGTTCTTGCGCGCAAGGATGTTACTGAGCCACAAATAAAGCCGGTACCACCCACGATTGACGAAGAATTCCCTGTAAACATCACTGCTGACGAAGCCTGTCCGCGCTATCTCGGTCGGGTAATTCGCAACATCAACCCTGCCGCAGAAACGCCGTTCTGGATGCAGGAGAAACTGCGTCGCTGTGGATTGCGCAGCATTGATCCAGTCGTCGACATTACCAATTTTGTGCTTATCGAGCTTGGTCAGCCGATGCATGCCTTCGATTACAGCAAGCTGGCAGGCCGCATCGTTGTGCGCATGGCTAAAGCCAAGGAAAAACTCACCTTGCTCGACGGCAAAGACGTTGAGCTGAGCGACGATGTGCTGGTCATCGCGGACGATGAGAAAGCCGTTGCGATGGCAGGCATTATGGGTGGTTTGCAGACCTCTGTGACCGAAGAGACAAGAGACGTCTTTCTCGAGTGCGCGTTCTTCTCTCCGCTGGCCATCGCTGGCAAAGCGCGTGCTTTCGGCATGCACACTGACGCCTCCCATCGTTATGAGCGCGGTGTAGACTTTGAATTGCAGCAGACAGCAATGGAAAGGGCGACCGAACTGTTGCTGTCAGTGGTTGGGGGTGAGCCAGGGCCCATCACAGAAGCAATCGGCAAGTTGCCAGAGAAACCCCGAGTGACTCTGCGCTATGCCGCCGTAGAGCGGCTATTGGGTATCTCGCTGTCACCGGACGAGATCAAGGACATACTCCAGCGCTTGGGTTTGATTATCGAAGAAGAGAATGATGCCCAACTCGTTGTTGCAGTGCCTTCGTTCCGCTTTGACATCAGTATTGAAGCCGACCTTATCGAAGAATTGGCACGCATCTACGGTTACAACAATATCCCCAGTAATGTGGGGCTTGGCGCCAGTCCACTTCGATCACAGCCTGAGGCACGCTTGCCACTGCAGCGCCTGAAACAGGCCCTCGTCACTATGGGCTATCAGGAAATCGTAACCTACAGCTTCATCGAGCCGAAACTGGCAACACTGGTCTGTGGTGCGGAGCAGGGCATGGTGCGCTTGCAGAATCCAATCTCGGAAGATATGTCGGTCATGCGTACCAGCATTTTACCGGGTCTGCTGAGTACTGCCGTCTATAACCGCAATCGCCAGCAAGAGCGTCTCCGCCTGTTCGAAGCCGGGATGGTGTTTATTCCGGGCGAGGCAAAGACTACTCAGGAAGTGACAGTGGCGGGCCTGATATCGGGCGAACGACTTCCTGCTAACTGGTCTAATAACAAAGAGTTATATGACTTTTTTGATGCAAAAGGTGATGTTGAGCAGCTGCTGTCTTTGGGCGGCAAATCCGGTCAATTCACTTTTGCAGCTGCTGATCGCTTGCCATTCCATCCGGGGCGCTGTGCAGAAATACTGGATAGCAGTGGCCAGAGTATCGGCTTCGTCGGTGCCTTACACCCGCAGATCCAGCGTGAACTGGGGCTTCCAGGCAATGTTTATCTGTTCGAGCTACGTTTGCAGGCGCTTGAGAAGGCGATTCTACCAAGCGCCAAAGGCCTCTCCCAGTACCCAAGTGTGAGCCGGGATTTGGCTATTGTTGTTGACGAATCAGTGCCTGCAGGGGAAATTCTGTCAGTAATGCGCGCGCAAGCAGGCGAAAACCTGACCAACCTGAGATTATTTGATGTTTATCAAGGGGATGCGGTCGCAAAAAACAAAAAAAGTCTGGCTTTGGGCTTGACGTGGCAACATCCATCCCGCACTCTTAGCGACCAGGAAGTAAATGCAATAATTAGTAGCTGCGTCAACGCACTACACGAACAATTTAATGCAAATTTGCGGGATTAGCCGGGGGACCGATAAATGGCGGATGGAGCACTCACCAAGGCCGACATGGCGGAACGCCTGTTCGAGGAACTAGGTCTTAACAAGCGTGAAGCCAAAGAGGTTGTCGAGCAGTTTTTTGAGGAAATCCGGGTAAGTCTTGAACGCAATGAGCAGGTCAAATTGTCGGGCTATGGCAATTTTGATTTACGCGACAAGAAACAACGCCCGGGCCGAAATCCCAAAACCGGCGAAGAGATCCCCATCAAAGCACGGCGCGTGGTGACATTCCGTCCAGGACAGAAACTCAAGGCGAGAGTAGAAGGCTATGCTGGAACCGAAGAATAACGACGAATTGCCACCAATCCCGCCAAAGCGTTATTTCACGATTGGCGAAGTAGGGGAGCTGTGCGCCGTCAAACCCCATGTACTGCGCTACTGGGAAGCCGAATTTCCGCAACTGAAACCCGTCAAACGCCGTGGCAATCGCCGCTATTACCAGCGCCAGGACGTGGTTTTGATTCGCCAGATCAAGAGCCTGTTGTACGAGCAAGGCTACACAATCGGCGGAGCTCGCCAGAAAATGACCGAGAGCCCGGAAGAGCTCACCAAGTCCAGCGTTAACAGCAGTGAAATCAAGTCACTGGTGCGGGATTTGGAAGAGGTTATTGCGCGGCTTTAATCG
>JASBUV010000229.1 GCA_030147705.1 Gammaproteobacteria bacterium | reverse complement strand
TTCCGAATTCTACCCTGTTTCTGCTAACGACATGCTGAACCGGATTCCTGGCATTGGCCTCGCTCTGCGTGGCGGTGGCAATGGTCGTGGACTCGGCTCTGGCGCGGGTGAAGTGTTGATCAACGGTCAGCGCATGTCTGGCAAAGCGAATGAAGGCCGCAGTCAGTTGAGCCGCATCTCTGCTGATCAGGTTGAATATATCGAAATCATTCGCGGCAGCTCGGAAGGTCTTGGTGTTCGCGGCGGCGGACAGGTAGTGAATGTCGTCCTTCTTGATTCGCCATCACTGTCCAGTACCACTGTCGAATTCAGGACAGATCTCACCCGCGATGGCACGTTCGACCCCGGTGGTCAGCTTTCCTATAGCGGCCAGAGTGGCGACCTGAATTATTTATTCCACATGGAGGCGGATCCGCGCTATCGCGCTGAGCGGGGTCGTGAGTACAGCTACAATGCACTCGGTGAACTGCAGGAAGTCAGATTTCAGGAGCAAGAGCGCTAAGAAAAACGACTGCAAGTCAGTGGCAGCATCGGTTATGCCTTCGAAAACAGTTCGTTGCAGTTTAATGCAATGACCGAAACGCAGGGCGATTCGCCCGCTACGCTGCGACGCACTATCTATGAGCTGGACAGCGATACCCAGTATCTCGAGCATGAAGACAAACGCAATATGCGTGACAACTGGGAAGTCGGCGGCGATTACGAATACAATTTTAATAACAACGGCATTTACCGCTTTCTGTTCATCGTTAATGACCGTGACACAGAGTCTTTACGTGAACGGTACGACGTCAGCAATGCACAGCCGGAAAAAAACCTGTTTCTCCTGAATCAGGGCCGTGATCGCGAGCGCATTGCACGCTCCTCCTACAGCTGGAGTCTGGCCCAGAGTCAGGGCATGGAACTCGGCGTCGAGGCGGCACAAACCATCCGCGATTCCAACTTACGCCTTGGGACAGCCGGGAGTGGCGCGACCTCCATTGAGCACGGCGGTCTGGTCCCTGTCAGCGTCAGCAATAGCACCTCAACCGTCGAAGAAATGCGTTACGAACCCTTTGCTGTGCACAATTGGCAAATCAACGACCGCATGTCAGTCGAAAGCTCTGTAATCTATGAATCCTCCACGATTGAGCAAAGTGGCGACATCAGCAATAGTCGCGATTTCGGATTCGTCAAACCGAGTATCGACTACCGCTTCGATATCACGCCCAGTCTGCAACTTCGAGCGGGTATCCGCAAAGATGTTGAACAGCTCAGTTTCTCAGACTTCTCAGCCAGCGTTGATGGCAGCGACGAGGATCAGAACACACAGGCCGGTAATCCGGAGATTCGTCAGGAACAATCCTGGCGCTATGAACTGAATCTGGAAATGCGTTTGCCGAATGACACCGGTGTGGTGAATTCACAATTCTGGTATCGCGATATGGAAGATGCGATCGACCGAATCGACGTCTCTACCGGCCCGGACAATCTCGCATCTGCGCGCGGCAATATTGGCGATGGCAAGCGCTATGGACTGAATCTGGATATCAGTACCAAGCTGGATTCACTGGGCCTCAACAATGCCCTGCTCAATACCGGCATCAGACTTCGCGACTCGGAAGTCACTGACCCGTTTCTTGGCGTGAAGCGTCGTATCGAAGGGAATGGTCGCTGGCACTTGAACATGAATTATCGACACGACATCACTGATCTTGGTATTACCTATGGAATCAATTACTCCAACGATTCCAATGGCAGCAGTGGTCGCACAGCAATCGATATTATCGACACCGAAACGCGTATCGAAGCGCCTTATATGTGGGCGTACGTCGAAAAGGTCGCGTTCGGCAACACAACGTTTCGTCTCGAAGGACACAATCTGACCGAGAAGGAATTTTGCCGTATCCGCACGCGCTATGTCGGCGCCACTGCCGCTGGCATGGTTGAAGAAGTGGAAGATTTCTGCAACGGCAGCGGTATGGAACTCGCTTTCAAAGTTCGCACCACATTCTAGAGTTTTGGCCCAAGCCTACAATCAGGCCGCATCGGATTTCGGTGCGGCCTTTTTTGTCTCTCCAGCATCAGTACGGGCAGTGTTTGACTGCTCTGTTTGCGCAAACTCATCAACCTGGATAGCCTCATAACGCGCGCGTTCTGCAGCGATATAAGCGTCAGCTTCCGATCTGCTGCAGAGCTCCAAATGTACAGCGGCTTTTGCCTGCGCTTCAGGCGTCAGATCTGTCTCTATTTCACCTGATCTTATCGCGTCTCTTATCGTGCTTCGAATTGCATCGGTTGCCAGTACCTGACGGAACGCGTCTTCAATCAAGAATGCCGGGTCACTCGCATTCTTTCCGATGTACATAGGGCTTGTTATACGGTCGCGCAACTCATTCTCGCTAAACATCGCCTGTACCAACTCATGCTCAAGATCGTCATTTGGCAGACGGTAAGGACTACCAAATGGAAAGACCAGAAGCCGCAATAGCCAGGCAACAGGGCGATTGGGAAGATTTTCAAGAAACTCTTTTAGAGCAACCTGACAATTATAGAGCGCCAGCTGCAAGTTCCAGTGCACGTAGGGCAAATCCGATTCCTGATTGCCGTTGTCACGGTAGTATTTCAACACCGCTGTGCCCAGATAGAGATTGCTCAGCACATCACCCAAACGGGAAGACAAGCGTTCTTTGCGTTTCAGGCCACCCCCAAGAAGCATCATGGCGATATCGGAAACCAGGGCAAGCGACGAACTCATGCGAGTTATTTGCCGGTAGTAACGAGCTGTAGGCCCAGCTACAGGCGATCGAGTTACCAGCCCTCCCGAAACACTCAGGCTGAACGTGCGGATAAAATTGCTGATCGTATAGCCAATATGGCGAAAGATGAAACTGTCAAAGGCTGCCAAGCCGGATTTCGCGTCGCTGTTTTTCGCTGCCTGCATTTCGCGATAGATAAAAGGATGGCAGCGAATCGCTCCTTGACCAAAAATAATGAGATTGCGGGTCAGTATATTCGCCCCTTCAACGGTAATCGCGATGGGCACACTCATGTATCCATGAGCCAGATAGTTGCGC
>JASBUV010000226.1 GCA_030147705.1 Gammaproteobacteria bacterium | reverse complement strand
TCTGGATTGGGAGACGGAAAAGGTCCAGACAGCAATCGCCGAGACCCAGGAAGTGTTGGAGCGGCCGGAAATCAATGCCAGCACCTCGCCTCTCACCATGCTCAACCCGATCAATCTTGTGCGGGGCTTTCGACTGGCGCGACGACTTACCCGCAATCCCGATAACGCCACGCTGGAAGATGTACTACCGGCCGAAGTTTATGCCCGCTATCAGGCGCTGAAGCAGACTTATTTTCCGCGAGAGAATGACTTCGAAGAGCTTCGACCCTTTATTGTCGCCTGGCGCATGGAAAACCGTATTCATGACAAGGAAGGGTTGGAGTCTGCGGAGGACATAGAAAGAACGCTGCGCCGCTTGCTACGTCGCAACCGCAATCTGACGTTTACTCCGATCGAAGTACAAATGGAGGTGCGTGGCAGCTATCGCGAACTGGCAAACCGTGCTGAAGCGCTGATGGATAGCCTCGATCCGGCCGACGAACTCGCCTGCTTCGAATACACCCTGCGGCAAATGGAACGCGACATCGAGGAGCGCAAGTATCGCGCTGATTCGTGGGCGCGTGGTTATATCGATGAATTTCGCATGATCCCTCTTGATGGCACCATCGAAGATCCGTGTTTTGTTGTGGTGACAGGCAGCTCAGAAAAAGAAACTCTCTCGCAAATGCGGCAGCAACTGGAAGAGTTGTGGTTAACAGAGGCAGAACGCGCTCTGAATGAAAACCGCGGCACGTTTGCGATACTGGAAATCAGTGATTTGCTGCGACAGGATGGTCCTCTCGAGATTCTCAGAGAGAGGGGTTATACGATAGTCGAGCCGTGATCGCGAACGGGGCAGATTTATCTTTCAGTATCAAAAGAAGGTAGACCTGTCCCCTACGATCACTTGTCGAGCAGCTCGACCAAGAGTTCTTGCGAAGATCCATCGGGAACCAGCACGAAGAGCTGTTCAATCTTGTTTGGCTTGCGACGGGCAGACATCTTGAATTCTTTCTCGCTGTGATCATCGCCAAACAGATCATTCGAAAAACTGAGCCGCTCACTCGATTCCCTGTATCTGAATTTGCCTAGCACAACTACCTGTGACACATGTTCAGGGTCGGAGTCGTGATCCACCTCTGGTGAGAGCATCAGGCCTTCAAGCAGTAGTGCTCCTGACTGGTCGCTAAGTTGCACTCTTTGTTTGATCATTTCGCTAACGAGCTGGCGCTGACTGTTGAACTCGGCCAGAGATAGTGCCGAGTTGCCGTCAGTATCCCGCAGCTTGAACGCCGAAGTAGGCAGTGAAAGCACCATGAACACATCGTTGTCAACGAAGTTCAGTGTGCCGCCCTGGGCAACCATCATGTGTGCGGATGAACCCGAGAAGGTCTGCAACATGAGCACTGCACAAGTGAGGAGCTTCATTGTAGGTCGTAACAAAGAAGTGCCCAAATCAGTGCAGATATTTTCAATGTGATTTCTCATAGCTCGATTTCCAGCTCGTTGTGATTGCAGATTGCTCGTTAATTGCCGCCACCACCTGTGCCGCCTGTACCACCGCCGCCAGATCCGCCTGATGCTCCAGTTCCCCCAGTGCCGCCGGAACCTCCGGTACCACCCGTTCCACCCGTTCCACCGGTGCCGCCCGTACCACCAGTGCCCCCAGTACCGCCTGTTCCTCCACCAGATCCACCGCCACCTGTTCCGGTGCCGGTTTCTGCCAGTTCGCCGGTTACGCAACGCTGCAGAAATGGATAAGTATCAGTGGCGTAGTAGTGGTAGATGCCATTGGGGAATTCTGGTGTGACTCCGAAGCGGCCGTTACAGGCGTCCAGATCGCCCAGTCCCGCCACATACTCCCAGTCTTCACGAAACACACCCAGTGGATAGATGCTGACTGAAGGACGATTTTCTGGAACGCTTGTAATGTATCGGTAGCTGCCTGTCATGGCGCGGATGCCCGAATTCGCATCGGTGGCCACGTCGTAACCATAGCGCGCATAAATAGGAAAACCATCGGAGGCCCAACCGATCAATGTCATTTTTGAGCTGTTGCCGCCGAGCTTTTCTATTAAGCCTTCTGGCATGCCGTGATAGTGATAGATGCCGCCGGGCTGCACATGGGCATTATTGTCATCCGTGCCGAAATCGAAGCTGGAATGTCCAAGCGCTTCGATGTTCCAGTCTCCGGTGCCGCCCTTGGCGGAACAACTTTCGCCACTATCGTCACAGGTGCCAGCTGTGTTGGCAGCGATCAATACACCATTGAGGGTGTAGCCGGTTTCGCCCGCACCACCGGCCACACCCGTTTCAGATGCTACGCCGGTCTCAACTGGCGCAAGTGGAAAGCTGACTGACACATCTTGCGCAGTGATCTCGAGGGGATTGCCCGAGTTAGGGAAGAGTCCAACCGTATGATCAGGGATACCATTGGCAACGAGAAAACGCTGGTCCGCACTGCAAGTCCACTCCGATTCGCTGGTGATGGTGAGTGATTCCTGATTGTTTTCTGTCACGTCACTGTATAGGCATAGAACGCCTGCTGTGGAATTGGACAGTGTTTCAACATTGTCCAAAAGGCGCAGTAGCGCTTCAGAGGGGTAGTAGCGCAGCTGCACACTGTAGTTAGTCATGCCGACCCTCACTACGGGAATAGAGAGCACGTTATTTGCGAGGGTAGGCACATTGTCCGGAATGGTTATGCTGGAATCGTATTGCGAATAGCTCTTCACAGCAAAATCGTAGGTAGATGCTGTTGAAACAAGCTCCAGCTCCAGGCGATACAGCCCGTCCTGATACGCCAGATAGGGCACAGTGAGTGTGCTGCCTTCGAAACTGGCTGCTGCCCTCACTACCGCGGGGAGCAGCAATATCGCGATAACTGCCCAGCGCAGCAAACCAAAACCGGTATTTGTCTGTTGCATAGAAACCTCAAGTGCGGGAATTTGCGGATCACCTGCAGTATACGACCCGGCCCGCCAAACCCTTTGCATGTCAACCCTCCCGGCAAATGAGGAAGTACCCCGTTCGGGGTATGTCGGGATTAGGAATGTGGGAACACCATGCGCTTGCCCCGAATTCCGGCCCATTTAATGTCGATAGAAGTAATCTCGATGTTCGCTCGAATCGCTCTCTGTTCCCCTTTTGTCATTTTTCATCATCGATACAACTGCTGGCGGTGATTAATCTGGAGGCGTTCTAGTCTTGTCCAGATTTTCCTTCAGCAGTCTCAGCAACAATGCGAGGTTTTCGCGACCGATGTTGCCAGCCATTTTGTTTTCTATAGTTCGGAAGTGCCCGGCTGTAATCTTGCGTGCTTCTTCTCCTTTTTCCGTAATGACAACAGCTTTGTCGCGCTTGTTGTTCTCGATGGGTTCAAGTCGCACAACGCCTTGCTCAATAAGTTTATGAACAGTCTGGTGAACAGCCTGACGGGAGACACCAAGATAGCGCGAG
>JASBUV010000223.1 GCA_030147705.1 Gammaproteobacteria bacterium | reverse complement strand
CTTCCTGGTGCGTGCTGCCCCCGGCGGGCCATTCGATGACGAGAAGGCGGTCTCTCCACAGGTGCGAGCCGCGCTCGAAGCACAATACCGTCTCGACCTTCCCATGCACGAGCAATACTTCGCGTATCTCGCCGATCTGGTGCGCGGTGACATGGGCCCTTCGTTTAATTATCCCGGGCGTCGGGTTGATGAATTGATTTTTCAGGGCTTGCCCATAACGGCAGAGCTCGGCTTCTATGCCATGCTGATAGCTGTGGGGATTGGCGTGCTGGCGGGTGTGATCGCATCATTGCGACCCAATTCGGCGCAGGACTATGTTCCCATGAGTGCGGCAATGATCGGCATCTGCATGCCTTCCTTTCTGCTTGGTCCGCTATTGGTTCTCGTTTTCGGTATATGGCTTGGCTGGTTTCCGGTTTCCGGTTGGGGCAATGAAGCTGGCGACAAGGTACTGCCCAGTCTTACTTTGGGCGCCATGTACGCTGCATATATCGCTCGCCTCAGTCGCTCAGGGATGCTGGAAGTGCTATCGCAGGATTATCTGCGTACCGCCCGCGCCAAAGGTCTGCCCGAGCGCGTCGTCATCATCAAACATGCGCTACGCGCTGGCCTGCTGCCTGTGATCAGCTATCTCGGGCCGGCTTTCGCGGGTTTGCTGGCAGGTTCCTTTGTTGTAGAAACCATCTTCCAGATTCCAGGCCTTGGCCGATTCTACGTGCAAGCCGCTTTCAATCGTGATTACACGATGATTCTCGGGACGACGACATTCCTGGCGACCTTAATCGTCGTGTTCAACCTGCTCTCGGATTTCCTCGCGGCCTGGCTTAACCCCAGACTCCGATACCAGTTTCAAAAGGGTGGCAAATGACAGACTCCACCACGACGATCACCGCTTCCGCGGATGCGATGCCAAAAGGCGTAAGTCTTTGGCAAGACGCCTGGGTACGCCTTAAGAAGAACAGGCTCGCCATGCTGGGGCTGTTTGTGCTCGCGTTCGTGATCATAGTGTGCGCACTGGCACCCTGGATCATGCCTTACGGCTATGAGGAACAGAATCTGCGATTGGGAGCCGTGGCACCCAACGCGACGCACTGGTTAGGCACCGATACCTTCGGGCGCGACATGTTGACGCGCATTGTCTACGGCGGCCGGGTTTCCCTGACAGTCGGAATAATCGCGACTGCCGTCGCTTTGCTGGTCGGTGTCACCTATGGGGCAATCGCCGGTTATTTTGGCGGCCGCGTCGATGCCGTCATGATGCGTCTCGTGGATATTTTCTACGCCTTGCCGTTCATGATTTTTATCATCTTGCTAATGGTAGTGTTCGGCAGAAATCTCTTTCTGCTCTTCCTCGCCATAGGCGCCGTGGAGTGGCTGACGATGGCGCGTATCGTCCGCGGGCAGGTACAGAATTTGCGGCAGCAAGAATACATTGAAGCGGCTATTTCATTAGGACTTGGTCCGGTCGCCATCATCTTCCGCCACGTGATTCCCAATGTGCTCGGGCCTGTTGTGGTCTATACGACCCTGACTATCCCGCAGGTGATGTTACTCGAAGCCTTTCTCAGCTTTCTCGGCCTGGGTATTCAACCACCCATGTCGTCCTGGGGGCTGTTGATCAGCTATGGCGTGGAAAGCATGGAAGAGTATCCCTGGCTGTTGATCTTGCCTGGGCTCGCGCTGTCGATCACGCTCTTTGCATTGAATTTTCTGGGTGATGGCCTGCGTGATGCACTCGATCCCAAGGCATCCAAGGATTAGTCATGGCACTACTCAGCGTTGATAATCTTGGCGTTTACTTCCACACGCGCAATGGCGTGGTCAAGGCAGTCGATGGCATCAGCTTCGATGTCGCTGCTGGTGAAACGTTTGCCATTATCGGCGAATCCGGATCGGGCAAGTCTGTTGCCTGTTATTCCATGTTGGGTCTCGTACCGCGCCCACCGGGCCGCATCGAATCGGGCACCGCGAAGTTTGGCCATAAGGACCTGCTGCAAATGTCTGAAGCGGAACTGCGGAAGGTTCGCGGCAAGGGGATCTCGATAATCTTTCAGGACCCGATGACATCCCTGAATCCGTTTCTGCGCGTTGGCGAGCAACTCATAGAGCCATTGCTTCTGCACTACGGCATGAAACGTGATGAGGCTTGGCAAAAAGCGACTGCGATGCTCGAAGAGGTTGGCATCAAGGACGCGGCCAAGCGCATGCATGCCTGGCCATTCGAATTTTCCGGCGGTATGCGTCAGCGTGTCATGATCGCCATGGCGTTGATCACAGAGCCAGATATCATCATCGCTGATGAGCCCACGACTGCGCTGGATGTTACTGTTCAGGCGCAGATTCTGAAGCTGCTGAAGCAGCTGCAAGAGAAGCGCAATATCGGCGTTATTTTTATAAGCCACGATCTGAGTGTCGTTGCGGATATCGCAGACAATATCGCGGTGATGCAGAACGGTGTATTCGTGGAAAAGGGCTCGCGGGATCAAATCTTTAATCACGCGACACATCCTTACACACAAAAATTGTTGGCCGCTGTACCAGATACCGAGAAAGCTGTGAGCACCAGCAAGAGCGATAAGGCGATTGTTCAGATTGAGGATCTCTGTGTCTGGTTCGGTGATGAAGCCAAAGGCTCACAAGTCAAAGCTGTCGACAATGTTTCGCTGCAAATAGAGCGCGGAGAAATTCTTGGCCTGGTGGGTGAATCCGGTAGCGGCAAGTCGACTCTCGGCAGGGCGATTCTGCGCCTCGTGAATCCTACCAGCGGCAGAGTGACCTTCGAAGGGAAAGACATTACTACTCTGAAACCGCGGGAGATGAAACCGCTGCGGCGTCATATGCAGATGATTTTTCAGGATCCCTACGCCAGTCTCAATCCGCGGATGACCGTTTACGATACGCTGGCCGAGCCGCTGCTATTGCACAACATAGCCAACAAGAAAAATCTGGACGCCGAAGTGTTCCGTCTGATGGACTCGGTTGGCCTGGCGCGCGAAGCAGTGCTTCGCTATCCGCACGAATTTTCCGGTGGTCAACGGCAACGCATTGCGATTGGTCGTGCGATTGCTACCAAGCCGCACTTTATCGTGGCTGACGAGCCTGTTTCGGCACTGGATGTCACCATTCAGGCACAGATACTGGATCTGTTATTGGAGCTGGTTGAGCGCTTTGATCTGACTATGCTGTTCGTCTCGCACGATCTCGGTGTAGTGCGCTATCTGTCAGATCGTATTGTCGTGATGAAACACGGCGAGTTGGTGGAGGCGGGTACCGCCCAGGAAATCTTCAACACGCCGCAACAGGATTACACCAAGGCCTTGCTGGCCGCCATCCCTGGCAAATCCCTGCTACTCGGTAAATCCGTTTAACCACCGAGAAAATTTTCGTTATTGGTAAAGATGTAGTGGTCTACCCCGATCAATGCTGCCAATGTGCCCGCAGAGATCACCAGATCCCAGGGGGAATCCAGAATACGCAGTAAGCGCAGCACACCAAGCGCCTCGAGATCGATGAGATCTTCCGCTTCCAGAAACACAAAGCCAAGAACGAGACTGGAAATGCCGCCGATGTAGAGCCAGGCCAGATACCTTGGTTGATAGGTAAACAGATCAATGCCAATAGTAGCCAGCGCAATAAGAATCAATGTGTGCAAGATGATCTCGGGTGTCGTCAGCAACTCAGTAATTAACGTATCCGGTTCTACCAGAGCGGCATAGACAATCCACATCGCCGCGTGCACCAGTAACAGGACTACCATTGCGAGCCAGGATGCGAAGTAGGCTTCAGACCGACTGACAGGCAGATGTGCATGCAATCGCTTGCGTTTCTGGGCGCCATATTCGCTGCCGTAGATGGCGAGAAAAGAAACAAAGATCAGCATCGACACTTCGCGCAGTTCCGGAATTGGCGCGCTCGCCCAAAAGGTCTGGGAAACGAGTAGTACGACGTAGCTCGCAACAGCCAGAAGCAAGTATTTCTCGATATATTCCAGTTCTGTTTTGAATAACAGGCTAAACATGTTGGCCGTCCTCCCTGAGCATCGCTTTGAGAATCTGTACCACAATCTGATCGGTTGAGAGCCGAGTGGCTTCGACATCTCTCACACCCTGTTGCCGCAGGTAGTCGAGCGTTGCTTCGTAGTTGGAGCTCAGCAATTTCTGTCCTGGCAATTCGCTCATCAGAGATTGCAGATGTGGCGCGCCTCCCATCTCTTTCTCGGCAGTGAATGTGAGCAAGCGCCAGCTTTCGAGAAGATCTTCCTTGATCACATCGTCATAGATTCTCCCTTCGTGGAAAAACACGAGCCGATCCGCCAGTCCTTCGAGCTCGGAGATGTGATGGGTCGCATAGAGAAGGGCGGTATCGCCATCTTCCAGATGTTCAAACAGTACTGTCAGAAACTCATCTCTGGATACCGGATCAAGACCATTGGCTGGTTCGTCCAGCAGCAAGAGTTTTGGCTTGTGTGCCAGCGCTGAGATCAGTGCTAATTTGGTTCGCTGCCCTGTCGAGTAGGTGTGAGCTTTCTGTTGCAAGTTCAGCTGTAAACGGGACGCCAGCTGCAGGGCATAGTCGTGCGACCAGCTGGGATAGAACCGCGCGATAGCGGACAGATTTCTCTCACCGGTCCAGCGATCGAAAAAGGGCTGGTAATCGCCGAGATATCCCAGTTGTTGGCGCCACAGTCCCTGCGCTGGATCGCATTGCTGACCTGCGAGAGTGACGGTGCCACGGTCAGGGCTGACGACTCCGATGAGTGACCGAAAAAGCGTTGTTTTGCCCGCGCCGTTGGCGCCGATTAGCGCGGTGGCAGAGCCCGCCTCGATGCACAAATCAATCGGTCCAACCTGAAAGCCCTTGTAGTGTTTTTCCAATTGCCTGATCTCAAGCATCATCTTCCTCCAATGAATCCAGAGCGGTTCTGAAGACTCGCTCAACATCCTCGTTCGAAAGCCCTTCGCGCTTCGCATCGTTGATCAGCTTGTGCAATCGATCCTCGAAGCGTGTGCCTGCCAATGAGGCCTTGTCTGTGCTCGGCAGATCAGCCACGAAATAGCCTTTGCCACGTCGGGCATAAACCAGATTCTCATTGAGTAGCGAATCGTAGGCACGCTGCACAGTGATCACGCTGACGCGCAATTCTTTCGCCAGACTGCGGATGGAAGGCAGTGCGGTGTTTGCCGTTAGCCCGCCGCTGAGAATGCGCGCGCGTATCTGGTCGACAATCTGTTCCTGTAGCGTCTCTGCGGCTTGTTCGGAGATGTGAAGTAGCATGCTGATTCTCAACTCATACTGTATATATACAATATGTACAGTTGGCAATTCGCGTCAAGGATTATTTTCCGCAGTTGGGAGTGACTTCCCTGGAAAAGGCATGCTGGTGGCGGTAAGCCATTGAAATTAATCTAGATTGCCTGCGCTAAAGAACTCAGGATGTCTGATCTTTCGACACTTTCGACACTTTCGACACCTCCGAGTCTTTCGCTGCGGCGGATTTCCTGCGCTCGGTGGCTCCGGAACTTGCGCCGTAGTGCTTGCCGACGAGTTTGGTCAGGCCGCGAAAGTCGGTTTTGCCGCTGCCCATTCGGGGGAATTCCTCCACCACTACAAACTCTTTGGGCAGAGCCAGATTGGGCAATGATTCGGCGAGTTTGCGTGTGATTTCCTGCTTGTCGATCTCCTGACTTGTGATCGCAACAATTTTCGCGCCGCGTCGTGCGTCAGGAAGCTCAACGGCGCAGCATTCCACATCCTCCGGCGTCACTCTGTCGAGTGCGTCTTCTACTGCAACCAGTGAAACCATCTCGCCGCCAATTTTTACGAAGCGTTTCAGTCGGCCTTTGTGCCACAGATAACCATCGCTATCGAGATAACCGAGATCACCGGTGTCGTACCAGCCATTCTTGATACGCAGATGGGTTTCCTCAAGATTGTTGAGGTATCCCTGCATCACGTTCTCACCGCGTACGAGTATTCGCCCAGTTTCACCGACTGCACACTCGGCTCCTGTATCGATGTTTTCGATACGAATCTCAACGCCGGGTATCGGCACGCCAATGCTTCCAGGTCGGTTGCTGTGGCGCGGATTCGCGGAGATAACAGGAGAAGTCTCGGTAGTGCCATAGCCTTCGATGATGTCGATGCCGTGTTTGAGTTTGAATTGTTCCCGTAGGGAGTCTGGACACTTGTCAGCGCCGGTAACGGCCAGCTCGACGCTGGCAAAATCTCCCGGACTGGACTGGCGCAGGTACCCCTCCATAAAAACGGGCGTACCGACCAGCAGTTGTGGTTTATGCTCGCGAATCAGGCGGGCGACGATTTTGAAGTCGAGTGGATTGCCGTAAGTAATCGAGGTCATGCCAAGACACAGGGGAGTCCATAGATTGATCGTCAGGCCGAAGACATGAAAGTAAGGCAGTACCGCCAGCAGATTATCCATGCCGCGGATCTCCATCATGTCTGAGAACGCATCGATATTGGAGAGAATATTTCGATGGGTCAGCTGCACTGCCTTCGGCTCTTTCTCACTGCCGCTGGTGAACAGAATCACGGCCGGTGAGTCCAGATCCACTTTGCCTGTGAGTCTTTTCAGGAGTGCCATTGGCAAGCAGGTTTTACTCGCTGCCAGTGCTTTCTCCCAAAGAGAGAGGCTATCCATGATGTCCTCGATGAACACCATGCCAGAAACCTCTTCACAATGTGTTTTTTCGAGAACCGTTCGTGCGGTAATTATGGTGGTGAAATCGCATTGCTCCTGAGCGAATCGGCAATTGCGTGCAGGGCCGGTGGAGTAGTTGATCATCACAGGAGTGAGGCCGCCGATCACAGCTCCGGTAACGGCCAGTGCGGCCGCCGACGAGGTGGGCAACATCACTCCAATGCGGCCTTGCTCAAGGTGCTTGAAGCGCCGGGCCAGCAGCAGGGAGGCGAGCAGCGCGCGGGAATAGGAAACCTCCCGGTTAGCCGAACGATCGACGAAGGCGAGCTTATCGGGAAACTGGCGCGCTGATTCTATGAATCTGTGTTGCAGCATGTTGGGATGGTAGCTCAGCAATCATTGTGTTGGAACGTCGTATTGGATTTTCCTGAAGGCACTTACATTTGGACTTTCTATTGGGCTATTGGACTATTGGGGAATCCCGCCTGAATCTCTTGCCGAATTCTTCTGCCTGATCCTTCTGCCTATTCCTTCTGCCTGATCCATCCATCTGAATTTCCTGTCTGATCTCCTCATTGTCCAGTCGTGGGCAGCCAAGTTCGCTTGCGCCACTCTCCTGGCGTGACTAATATCCAGCCAGACAAATAATCAGGGAGCCCGTGCAGTGCGACAACTGCTCATTACTCACATCAATACCCTCTGGCTAGTGCTGGTCGCAGCTTTGGGTGGCTTGCTGCTGCTCTTTCCCGAATGGCTCAGCAGAGAAGGCATCGCCGTCTTCCTGGAGAATCTGGGCGGCTTCGCATTGCTGGTCTATGTGCTGCTCTCACTGAGCCGCGCAGTTCTCATGATGCCCTGTACTCCCTTTGTGCTGGCAGGAGGCATCGCCTTTCCCGATATGCTCTTACTGGTCTGGTTGATCTCCCTTGCCGGAGTTGTGGCGGGCGCATTCCTGGTATACAGTTTCCCGAGTTTTGGCAATTATGATGAATATCTGGAGAGTAAATACCCAGACAAGATTGCCTTGTTAAGCAGGCAAATCCACGGTCCCTGGTCTTTCTGGATAATTGCCGCATGGTCGTTTTTTCCGTTAGTGCCGACCGACCTCATTTGCTATGTGTCGGGGGTGGTGAAGTTGCGTTTCAGCAAGCTCATCACTGCGTTGCTGGTTGGTGAGATTCCGCTGGTAAGCGCTTATGTGTTTCTCGGTGCCGGAATCGGCGAATGGTTGAGACTGTGATTGGTGTGAATTCCTGTTCTGGCATTATCAGGCAGGGTCAACCGAATTAGTGACAAAGTAGCGATGACAGCACGTCCAAAATTCAGTGATCACTTCAACCTGATCAAGAATATCCGCAGCACCGGGACTATTGCTCCCAGCTCTCCCGCTCTCATCAAAAAGATGCTTGCAACAATCGATTTCGATTCAGCACGTTGTATTGTTGAACTCGGGCCGGGCAATGGTTGTATCACCCGTGAGCTACTCAGCCGCATTCATCCTGATTGCAAGCTCATCTGCTTCGAGCTCAACAATGAATTTGTGGAGCAGCTGCGGAACATCAATGACAAGCGCCTGAAAGTGGTCAATGCCTGCGCATCATCTATCCGCACGGTACTCGATGAGTTGCAAATTGAAAGTGTAGATTACGTGGTCTCCAGCTTGCCGCTGGCGATCATGGACAATGCAGTAGTGACATCGATAGTGGAGTCGGTACGCGATAATCTTCGCGAAGGTGGACGCTTTCTGCAATATCAGTACAGCCTCAACAACTACGATGATGTCAAACTCGCATTTCGGGAATCCCGACTGCGCTTTGCGCTACGCAATATGCCGCCAGCCTTCATCTACGACTGCGTGAAGTAACACCCCTGCAACCGCGCCTTTGCCTGACTAGTCCACGAGCCGGATGCGATTGTCCGGGTCGGGTCTGAAGATCAGATATTCGATATCCGTTTCCAGCTCACTCCAGTAATGAGGAGTGTGACCAGGAATGATCACAACATCCCCCGGCCCAACGCGGCGAGTGACGCCACCATTAACCCCTTTGCCCCTGATACTGATGGAAGGCTCTGGGGCAGGATAAGGGTCGATCAGTGTGCCGCCAGTTACCAGAGTCGCGTAGCCTTTCAGCATGTAGTAGATCTCGGTGGTATTCACCGGATGAAGATTGGCATCGCCCGTAATATCCTTTGGTCTGAAAACCCCATACACCCCGACTCTGTAGTCTCCGGTAACCTGTACGGTGCGGATAGGGCGGTCAGAGACAGCATCTCTCGGCAGGGCATCGATAAATTTGGCAATCATCTCTGCAGTAATATCCGTTGCCACCGGAGGCTCTGCCGGAGCAGGCGATTGCGCCTGCGCTGACAGAATCGCCATGGTGAATAGCCCGGTCAAGAGCAGGGCAGCGAACAGCTTTCTCACTGAAATAGTCATTGGCGATTCCTCCTTACTCTGGAAGAGCAAAGGCGATTAATTCCGGGCTATGACTGCGGTCACCAACGGCGACGACCAGATACTGTTTGCCATCGTGTAAATAGCTGATTGGCGCATTGCTCGTGCCAGCCGGTAATTCGATTTCCCACACGACTTCGCCATTGGTCTTGTCATAGGCTCTGAACATCGGGCCGCCGCTATTGGTCGCGATCTCGATGGGCATATCAGGCGGAATGCGTGAGTTGCGGTTCTGATTGGTTGCCCCTTCGCCGATAAAGAACAACGATCTGGTGAGCAACGGCGATGGGCGACCTGGCACGCCCAGCTTGCCCAGATTGAGATGGGCGATAGCAGGATGATCACGAGGGCCATCTCCATTGGGCACCATCCACACATGTTCACCGCTAGTCATGTCAATCGCTGTGATTCGGCCGTAAGGCGGTTTGAAGAGCGGCAGGCCCTGAGGTCCGGCGATCCAGCGGCGCGAGCCCTTGGTATAAGTCAGGTTCGTGGCATCGGGATCACCAGGTAGCAGATCGGCAACAAAGGCTGATGTGATAGAGGGGATATACAGGATGCCGGTTTCAGGGTCGAAAGCGGCTCCCTGAACATCGGCGCCACCCTGGGAACCGGGTAGCTGAATGGTGCCCTTTGTCCCATTTTCAGTGCTGACAGATGGGGGCGTATACAGAGGGCCCATGACATAGTCGCTCACTATCTCCAATGCTTCGGCACGCAGTTCAGGAGTGAAGTCGATGAGATTGTCGATCGTCGCGCCCTGACGATCGAATGGTGCTGGTTTGGTTGGGAAGGGCTGGGTTGGGGAAGTTACCTCGCCGGGCACATCAGACTGCGGCACGGGTCGCTCTTCGATTTCCCAGACGGGCTCACCAGTTGCGCGATCGAATACATAGGCGAATGCCTGCTTGGTAATTTGTGTGACAGCCTTGATCTCTCTGCCTTCCACGGTAATGTCCATGAGTATCGGGGCAGCAGGAGGATCGTAGTCCCAGAGGCCGTGATGAGTGAGCTGGTAATGCCACACCCGCTCTCCGGTTTCGGCATCAACAGCGACGAGTGACTGGCTGAACAGGTTGTCACCGATGCGATGGCCGCCATACATATCATTGGTTGAAGACGAGATTGGCATATACACCAGACCAAGCTCTTCATCCGCACTGAACAGCGCCCACATATTCGCGTGCCCGGTGTAAGACCAGGAGCGATCCTGCCAGGTCTCCGTACCGAATTGTCCTTCTTGCGGAATCGTGTTGAAGGTCCAGCGCAGTTCGCCTGTGCGCACATCGAAAGCTCGCACGTCACCACGCGGTGCTTCTTTATTGGCGAAGGTATCGGTCATCGCCTGACCGATCACTACGACATCGCGAACGACTGTCGGAACGCCACCCCATCGGAAGCGTTCGAACTCCGCAGGAATGAGTTGCAGATTCGCCCTGCCGCCATCGCCAAAGCTACTGATTGGCTCTCCGCTGGCGGCGTCCAGCGCATAGAGATAGGTGCCACGCTGCACCAGAATGCGGGCGCCCTCTTCATCGCTCCAGTATGCGGGGCCGCGAGTAGAGGCGCCGGGCAAGCCATCCAGCCCGCCTGGTGGTTCCTGAGTCCAGATCGTTGCTCCGGTCGCGGGGTCGAAGGCTTCGACCAATCCGACGCCATTGGTGACATAGGCGATACCATTTTTGACAATCGGCGTACCGTTCCAGGAACTGGTGTAGCGCTGCTGGGGGTTTAATTCCAGGTAGGACGCATCGAGCGCAGGGCGTCGCCAGACGATCTCCAGATCATTGACGTTGCTGCGATTGATCTGCTCCAGCGCTGTGTACTTGGTGGCTCCGTTATCCGCCCCGTAGGCATCCCAGTCGCCTGTTGTCGTACCGTATTGCGCGAATGCCGCACCGCTCATCAACAAGAGGGCGGACAAGGCAGGTAGCCGTGTAACCAAATTCCATGCAGGACGTCTCATAGTGAAATGAGCGGTATTTGTTCGCTGCCGGGCAGGAGTAAAAGGCACCGGATGAGCGTCAGGCTGCGAGAAAGCGTGAGTCGGAGTGCGGGGCATAGGAGGAGACCTTTATCGTTTTGATTATTGGTTAGTCTGCCGATTCTACCCAATAGTAGAGGCGATTGCAGAGTCGATTCGATACCACAATCTGCCAGTACATGATGCCGCTTCTGGACATGCGACCCACGAAACGCGACAGAGCGTTTGCCGCTGTCCGGACAATCTTGATAGGCTGGACTGATGGAGGAAGAGAGGCAGGTGGCGAATTGGCGCCAAGATGGCAGCGAGAGACTAGCAAGAGACTAGTAACAGAGCAGCCCAAGATATGCCCGATTTTGGCGCTACCCCTACAATATATTGAAATTTGTAAGAAAACTGTCACATAAGTTTCAAAGAAGTGACACACGCAGGCGCTACGGTTATGACCAAGATTATGACCAAGAGTTGTGCCCAAGAAATGCATCGTATGCAGCATGATCTACAGTCCGATGACAAAACACCGGGATCAATGAACCGGGAGAGTAGAAGTGATTAACGGCTTACTGAATCTGGATACCAGTACTTATCTGTGGATGAGTCGGTTGCAGACTAGTGCCACTGCAGTGCGGGTCAATCGCTGGATTTCACGCACTGGAGATGGACCAGCCTACGTTGCAATTGGAGTGTTGGTGATACTGACTCAGGCGATGAATTATCAGGATTTCATCCTTGTTGGATTGTTGGCATTCCTCATCGAGTTGCCCTGCTTCATGGCAATGAAAGCGGTGATCCGCCGAGACAGACCCTTTGTTCAGCTTCCCGAATGCAATTGCGTTATCGAGCCCAGCGATAAATTCAGCATGCCCTCAGGGCATACCGCAGCAGCATTCCTGATGGCTGGCCTGATCAGCTATTTTTATAGTGAATACATGATGTTGGTCTATCTCTGGGCGGTGGCAATCGGCATGTCCAGAGTTGTTCTTGGCGTGCACTATCCGAGCGATATTCTTGCAGGGGCCTTGTTGGGCAGTAGCGCCTTCCTGCTAAGCCTGGCGATCCTGCTCTAGATCGACTCTCTTATCTTTTCTCACCCAGCAGCGCA
>JASBUV010000220.1 GCA_030147705.1 Gammaproteobacteria bacterium | reverse complement strand
CGGAGCTGGAGCAACCGCTGTGGAGCAAAGGCAAACACTGGTTTGCGTTACCGGAAGAGCAGCGCATTCCCCAGATGTTCGAGACAGCCAAGTACGAGTTTGCCAAAGCAGTTCGCACTCTGGACTGTCTGCTACCGGATTCGGAGTTTGCAGTCGGCAATCACTTCACGCTGGTTGATATCCTGCTGGCGCATACTTTCAACTGGGCGATACGCTTCGAATTTGATGTGCCAGAACGCTACCGCGCGCTGCGCGACCGCCATTATGAACGCCCAGCAGCACAACGCGCCATGGCGGTCATCGAGCCATCTGCGTAGGGCTCTCTGCATGAAAAGGCTGTCTCCATGAAAAAGCTTTGCGCATTGCTTCTGTGCTGCATGGTCATATCTGTGCAAGCGCAGACCTTGCAGTTCGATCAGCTGGATTATTATCTGCATCAGGCCCTGAATGCGGAATCCGCGACTCAGCGCTACGCACTGAACCATATCGGTATTCAGGGCAAGGCCGAAGCCGATGGCTTTCTGGTGACTGCAGTATTGGAGAGCTATCCTGCACAGCGCGCCGGGCTTTATCGTGGCGACGTTATTCGCAGCGCCGATGGCACGGCATTTCATCCGCTCTTCAGCTTTAATGAGAGAGACCTGGCTCCCAACAGGTTCCGGGCCAACCCTCGCTCAGTGCAACTAACCATCGCGCGCGGCGCAAGCGAATTGCAACTGTCCGTTCAGCCTGTATTTGAAAACCTGTACGACAGTTTTCGCAGCGCCAGCCTCAATTCGGTTCAGCAATTCCCTTCCGGCAACAAGACCGTCGGCTACTTGCGTCTTTGGCTGTTGTCCCGCAACAGTAATGACCTCATCAGCTACCGACGCTTGTTTTCCGAACTGGAGGGTACTGATGGCCTGATTCTGGATTTGCGTGACAGTGTAGGCTTTCTGGACAGGGAACAGTTACGCCTTGTCTATCGCGGCGACAGCAATCTTGTGCCTGGCACCTCCGCCTTGCTTGATGAGATCATCAATTCCCCAGTGACGACACCCGCAGATGGCTATCGCAATCCCATTGCGCTGCTGATCAATTCACAAACTCGCGGTGGCGCAGAGTTATTTGCGAGGCAGCTCGATCAGCTCAACAGAGTGATAACCTTAGGCGAACAGACAGCGGGACAGATCGGCAGTTGGATCACAACAGACGACACAGACACAATGCACTATAGTTCGGAGTCGATCCTCGAATTGCCCGATTCGATTGAAGGCCTCGGCCACCCTCCCGAAAACCTGCAGAGCTACCCGGCCACTCAACCGGGCCGGGTTGATCCCCAGTTTCAGGCGGCCATGGATATGTTGATGGGAATTATCTAGGTCTGAATGCGAGACAGTTTTTCAGGAATTGTTTCCGGACGATGTACTGGCGGAAGCAGGCTCACGCCATTTCATGGCGCGAAAATCGAAGCCCGCCTCGATAGTCGGCTTGACGATGCGAAAATAAGGCGAGAGATCGAAATCGCGCGGCGTAAAATGGGTGAAATGGCGCCTGTAGTATTGCGGCACCTCCCCATGCTCTCCTGTATCTCCGTCCGGCACCGGCAGAATCGGGTAATTGATTGACTGAAAAGCCTCAGCGATCAGTGTAGAACAGATTGCCTTGGTCGGCTCACCGCTGCCCAGCCCCAACAAGGCCCGGCGATAGCGGTTCGGGACTGCAGGACGCTGAATCAGGTAGCGAACCAGATCCAGCACGTTTTTGAGATCATATTGATGCCCGAGTCGGGTACGAGCGAACGTGACCACCGCCTCTGACTCTTCCTCACTCAGATTCACCGCGCGACAGATACGCAAATTGAAGTCGCGATAGTGGTCCAGACTCACCAGCCTGACGCCATCCTTGAGATCCGCCTCCAGTAGCACAGGATCGCTCACCGTATCACCGGGCTTACCGACAAACAGCGCCGCATGGGACCAGGATGATTGGCTAAGATACTTAATGGCCACACTGATACGAGTGTTGCCCTCGACCAGAATAATGTCGCCGGTTTGCAGTACAGGGAGGATTTTTTCAACCGGGACCGAGTCGAGCCTGCGGTATCCTGGCAGGTTCTTGCTGAGAAAGGCCGCCAATCGCTTGCCGATTGGTCGGGTAATCGCTGAAAACATCTAGAACCCTAAGGTATACTCGAACGCTTATGCTGTTAGTCTTATGCCGTTAAGTACGCATTCTTAATCGCACGCCGCTAACATCGAACTGCATTTGAGTGTAATGTAATTTATTTGCCAACAATAGGCCTGCCACGTACCGGCTCGCCAGCGAAAACAAGGAGTTTCTCATGACGTCTGCCCACAGCAAATTCTACATCAACGGCGAATGGGTCGAGCCAGCCGGTCGCGAATCACTGGAAGTGATCAATCCGGCTACCGAAGAGGCGTTTACCAGTATCAGTCTCGGCACCGCAGAAGACGTCGACAACGCCGTCAAGGCGGCGCGAGCGGCGTTTCCCGCCTGGTCGCAATCGACAGTGGAAGAGCGCAAAGCCGTACTCAGCAATATTCTCGCCGGCCTGAAGGCCCGTGGCGACGACATGGCACAGGCCATCAGCAATGAAATGGGCGCTCCACTGGGATTCGCCAAAGCCGCGCAGTTAGGTGCTGGCATGGCGCACTTCATGACGGTACTGAAGATTCTCGAGGATTTTGAGTTTGAAGAAGTGCGCGGCACGAGCAAAATCGTCAAAGAACCCGCAGGCGTTTGTGGTTTCATCACCCCCTGGAACTGGCCTCTGAACCAGATTGCCTGCAAGGTTGCTCCAGCCATTGCTGCAGGCTGCACCATTGTGCTGAAACCGAGTGAGATTGCACCGGTCAGCGCCTATATTCTCGCCGAGATCATCGCCGAATCCGGCCTGCCTGCTGGCGTGTTCAATCTGGTTAACGGCGATGGCCCGACTGTCGGTGCTGCAATCTCCGCCCATCCTGAAATCGATCTGGTCTCCTTCACGGGCTCAACCCGTGCGGGCCGCGAAGTCGCCAAAGCCGCGGCTGACACGATCAAGCGTGTCACGCAGGAGCTTGGAGGCAAGTCAGCCAATATTATTCTGGACGATGCTGCGGATTTCGCCAAAGCGGTTGCCGGCGGTGTTGCCGCATGTTTCGGTAACAGCGGACAGTCATGCAATGCGCCAACGCGCATGCTGGTGCCCAAAGCGCGCATGGCCGAGGCCATCGAGGTGGCAAAAGCCGCCGCAGCAAAAGCTACGGTGGGCGACCCACTGGCAGAGACAACCCGCTTGGGCCCTGTCGTCAGTGAGCTGCAATTCAACAAGATCCAGGACCTGATCCAGAAAGGTATCGACGAAGGTGCGGAATTGATTGCGGGCGGAACCGGTCGTCCGGAAGGCCTCGACAAAGGCTACTACATCCGCCCCACCGTCTTTGCCAATGTTAGCAATGACATGACCATCGCCCGGGAAGAAGTGTTTGGCCCGGTGCTGACCATTATCGGCTATGAAGACGACGCTGACGCGGTCAGGATCGCCAATGACACGGATTACGGACTCTCTGGCTACGTGTCGGGCGAAGCCGAGCACGCCCAGAAAATTGCCCGCCAGATTCGCACCGGCATGGTTCATATCAATGGCGCAGGCCCCGATTTCGCCGCCCCTTTCGGCGGCTACAAACAATCCGGTAATGGTCGCGAGTGGGGACTGGAAGGCTTTGAAGAATTCCTGGAAGTGAAATCACTGATGGGTGCTGCCTGATCAGACCAAGGAGAATCAGTTATGAGTAAGGGAATACAAAAACCCGCTATCGATCTGGGCATCATCACGAATAATCTCGACACGATGCTAAGTTTTTATCGTGACACTTTAGGTCTGGAACTGGAAGCCGTGATCGATATGCCCGGCGGCGGTGTCATGAATCGCTTCAAGGTAGGCGAGAGCATCGTGAAGATTATCGAAACCGACCCCAAGCCTGACGTGGAAGCGCCGCCCGGAGGGATTCGCGGCGCAACCGGCTATCGCTATTGGACACTGCACGTGGATGATCTCTCCGGCACTGTCGCCAGAATCAGCGACGCTGGCTACAAAGTGGTCGTGCCTGAGAAGACCATTCGCGAAGGTGTCACTATCGCGATCGTCGCCGACCCTGATGGCAATTGGGTCGAGCTGCTGCACAACAGTTGAGTTGTGTCATACAGCTGACATTTCTCTGACATATCCTGAGGCAACATGCTTGCTGCGTTTCTCTTTTCTGCCAGACTTTATGTCACGCTGTGCGTGCAATCCTTCAGCCGACGGCGAAATCTGGGCCAGTTAAGCTGGAAAGGCCGATGCATCAGGCTCGGGCTCTATTTATTGTTTCTGCCAATCTGGGTGTTGCATTGGCTCTGCCTCTTTCTTGATGAGATTCTGTTTTTCTCCTACCACTTGCAGGAGCTGAAGCGGCCACTGTTCATCCTTGGCGTGCCCCGCAGTGGGACGACGTTTCTGCATCGCACTATTGCCGAGGACAAGAAACGCTTCACCAGCGTCTCGACCTGGGAAGTCTTTCTTGCTCCGTCCATCGTGCAGAAAAAATTACTACTGGGTTTGTCCTGGCTTGATCGGTGCATCGGCAGCCCTGGAAGCAAATTACTGCAGATTGTAGAGAAGAAATTATTCGCCTCTCTGGAAGGGGTGCATGATGTGGCCCTGGATGCTGCGGAGGAAGACTACCTCTTGCTGCTACCGCTCATGTCCTGCTTCATTCTCTTTCTTCCCTTCACCGAATCCCGGCACATCTGGTCGCTGGCACGCTTCGATTGGGAAGCCTCGGAGAAGGACAAGCAATGCATCATGCAGTTCTATCGTGCTTGCCTTCAGAAACACCTGTTCGTCTTTGCACGCGGCAAACACGCGCACAAGCGTTACCTCTCCAAGAATGCGGCCTTTGCTTCCTGGCCTATCACCTTGCATGAGGCGTTCCCCGACGCCGAGTTCGTCGTGTGCATGCGCGAACCTGAGAAAGCGGTGCCTTCACTACTGGGTTCACTTTCCTCCGGACTCGACATCTTCGAGCTTGAACTGGAAGACAGCGAACTGACCGATATGCTGGTGGCCATGATGGCTGATTACTACCAGCATCTGCTGACAAACTTTCCGAAACCGGCTCCAATTGTTCACATGGATACCCTGAAAAGCGATATCAGCAATAGCGTCGCAAGAATCTATGAGTATTATGGCGACTCGCCCGATGCAGAGTACCGAAACAAACTGGAAGAGCTGGATACTGAATCGCGCAATTACAGAACGCGCACTGCGGCCGTGCAACCCGGCGAGACCGCTGACAACAGCTTTTACCGGGATCGCTTCTCGCACTATTATGAAAAAGAAGACGCGATCAGATCGGGGCTCATCTCAACTCATCTCCACTCAGCACAGCGTTGAATAACTCGACCGTTACTCATGACTGAACACATGCCAGACATGGACAGGGCACAGGAAACAGCGAGCAAACTGCGGATCGCTGTGGTGTCCGATGCGCAGAAGGATCGCAATGGTGTCGATGCCTATTACCGTGATCTGGTGAGCCACCTGCAGTCGCATGTTGCCGACATTCGCTATTACACACCAAACCCGGAAGATGGTGAGCATTATTCCCGCTTCGCGGTGCCGCTGCCTGGCGACGCGACACAAAAAATCATCTTCCCTTCCGCCGCTGGACTCTATGCAGAGCTCCAGGAACAAGCACCGGACATCATCGTCGCAGCTACCAACGGGCCGTTCGGATTGTTCGCCTTGTATGCGGCACGGCGCCTCAAGATTCCGCTTGTCTCCGGCTTCCACACGCTGATCGAAGACCTGTGCCGCATGTACTGGGGCAAAGTCCTTGGCACTGTGACTCGCAGTTTTATGGAGTTTCAGAACCGACTCTTGTTCAAATATTCTGAACGGGTTGTCGTCAACAGTCAGAGCATGATCGAGAGCGCCACGGCGCTCTCCTCCACACCTGTATTACTTATGGGCACTCCGCTGGATACATTGTTCCTCTCCGAGCCAGTACCGCAAGCGCCTGAGCAGCTGCAATCTGTGCTCTATGCAGGGAGATTGGCACCAGAGAAAAACGTGGAGGCACTACTGGAATGCGCCGAGCGCTACCCCGGACTACGCTATTCGATAGCAGGCGACGGCCCCTTGCGTGAAGAGCTGGAGAAGCGCAGCAAACAGCTCGAGAACGTCAGTCTGCTGGGGCACCTGCCGCGCGAAGACATCGTCAAAGTGATCGACCAGCACGACATGCTCCTGCTGCCTTCCCATCTGGAAGCATTTGGAACCATTGCGCTGGAAGCAATGGCGCGCAGGCGATTGGTATTGGTTTCGAGCCACTGCGGGATTTTAAGCTGGGAATCGCTGGCGAAAGGACTCTTCCAGTTTCAGGATGGTGAAACACCGGCAGATGCGATTTCCAGAATCATCGATCTTGATGCGCGCTTGCGTACGAAGAAAGCAGAAACCGCCTGGCAAGCTGCCTTGTCAGCTCACGACGATGCACTAACGGGTTG
>JASBUV010000217.1 GCA_030147705.1 Gammaproteobacteria bacterium | reverse complement strand
GCGCAATCAGGATGTTGCCGGCATGGTGTGGATGCTCGGCAAGGACGGCAAGATCGCCACCTTCGAGAGCGAAGGGCTGGCCCGCGTGGACGATCAGCGCGCGATGGACAAGGATTCGCTGTTCCGCATTTATTCCATGACGAAACCGGTCACCGGCGTCGCGTTGATGATGTTGTTTGAGCAAGGGCACTGGAAGTTCGATGATCCGCTCAGCAAATTTATTCCGGAGTTTGCCAATCTGCGTGTGCTGAGCAGCTACGATGACGACGGCAACTACGAGACCGAAGCGCTGGAGCGTCAGCCCACCATGCGCGAGCTGCTGAATCACACCGCCGGTTTCGCCTATGGCCTGTTCGGCAACGACCCGGCCAATACCGCCTTCCGCGAGCAAGCAGTATTGGCGTCGAGTGACCTGGATGAGCTTATCGCCAAGGTCAAAGACATCCCTTTGTTGGCGCAGCCCGGTGAGCAGTGGTACTACTCCATCGGCGTTGATATTCAGGGCTATATTGTCGAGCAGATCACCGGCATGTCGTTTGGTGACTATCTCGAGCAACACATCTTCACGCCGCTCGGCATGAACGACACCCGCTTCTACGTACAACCCGAGGACAAGGACCGCTTCGCCGAAGTGCATTACTGGGATACCGAGCGTAATCGACTCGCCCAGCAGCAACCGCGCACCGACCGACCCAGCTACCACGATGCCGACCGCCTGGAATCCGGCGGCGGTGGTCTGGTGTCTTCGACCCACGACTATGCACGCTTTATTCAGATGCTGGTCAATGAAGGAGAGCTGGATGGTGTGCGACTGCTGACTCCGGAATCTGTGCGGATCATGCGCACCGACAGCCTGACTGGTAAGGAGAACATGCGGGCCGGTCTCGGCGGCGTGGGCCAGGCCGGATACGGCTTTGGCGTCGATTTCGCGGTAATCAACGACCCGGCAGCGGCCGGCACGCCGCAGGGCCCGGGCACCTATTACTGGTCGGGCGCGGCGGGTACCTCTTTCTGGATTGACCCCGCCAATGATATCTTTTGGTTATCCATGATACAGGCGCAGGGTCAACGGAGACCGGGCGCTGCAAATATGGGACAAGTCGCCCGCGAGCTTATTTATGAAAGTCTCATTAAAGAGTAAGTTGTAGGGCTGTCTGCGGTGCGCGAATAAAACCAATACTAAGCACCCTAAAAACCGAATATAAACAAGAATTTCCGTTTCACCCTTTTCCGCCAATTAAAAGGAGAACACCATGTTCCAACATCTCACCCGAATCGCGGCAAGCTGCCTGCTTCTGGCAGTCACTACCGTGGCCAGTGCGCAGCAGGATATTTATTATGCTGCGCACCACAACTATCGGGTCACTACGGTTGCTGAAGGCCTCAGCCAGCCCTGGTCTATGGCCTGGTTGCCAAACGGCGACATGCTGGTTACCGAGAAGCCCGGCCGTCTGCGCGTAATCCGCGATGGTCGCCTGCTGCCTGAAGCCGTACCCGGCATTCCTGATGTGTATTACGAGGGCCAGGGCGGCCTGTTCGAAGTACTGCCTCACCCTGATTTCGAGAACAATCGCTGGCTCTATCTCAGCTACTCCAAGGCGACTGCAGACAGCTCGACCACTGCCATCGTGCGTGGCCGTTTCGAGAATGATCGCCTGACCAACGTGGTTGAGATCTTCGCTGCGCAAGCCTCTGGCCGCAGCCACTACGGCGGCAAGATGGCTTTTGATGCCGACGGCTATCTGTACCTGACAGCAGGTGACCGCCAGGTGCCTTCGACTGGCGACCTGAGCGCACACCCTGCGCAGGATCTGTCCAACCACCACGGCGTGATCGTGCGTCTGAATGACGACGGCACCGTACCAAGCGACAACCCAATGGTTGGCCAGGCCGGCGCGCTGCCAGAGATTTACAGTTATGGACATCGCAGCCCGCAAGGTCTGGTGATTCACCCTGAGACTGGTGACATCTGGATGACCGAGCACGGCCCACAAGGTGGTGACGAACTGAACCTCATCGTGCCTGGCGCCAACTACGGCTGGCCGGTAATCGGCTACGGCGTGAACTATGTGTCCGGCACACCGATTCACGAAAGCATTTCCAGAACCGGCTTCGAACGCCCTGCACGTGTTTGGGTTCCTTCGATCGCGACTTCTGGTCTGGCTGTTGTTGAAGGTGACAAGTTCCCGAGATGGCACGGCAGCATTCTGGCTGGCGGTCTGGCCGGTGAGCAGGTTGCCCGCATCGAGCTGGCTGATGACTACCGCACTGTTGTTCGCGAAGAAACCATCGCCTACGGCCTGGGTCGTGTTCGCGACGTGCGCGTTGGCCCTGACGGCTACATCTACCTCGCGATCGAAGATCGCGCCGGCGCACCAACCAATCTGGTTCGCCTGGAGCCTGTGGAATAAGCGCACCACTTAACCACCTACGCAATTGGAAAGGGGCGCTTCGGCGCCCCTTTTTACAAAGTCTGACCCGTCCTGAATAGCGTTGACACTTATTTCAGGAAAAGACACCTTCTGATTCGCCTCAACAGCCTGCAGATTTTCCCATCGCGTTCTGGTCAGACTGCTGGCATGGCAGTGACGTTGTTCGTTCTTCAGTACTCTTTCTTGCGATGCCTTTTGCGCTGCATTTTTAGGTTACTTTGTCGCCTACCGTTTCGCTTACTTTTTCGCTTACTTTCACTTCACTCTTGCACAGCATATCGGTCGCATGTGACTGGCATCACACGCAAACGTTTTTGACCTCAATCTTCTGAAACTATTCCCACATTCGGGTCGACAAAATAGCAGTAATTGCACACTTGAATGTTGAATGGCGCTGCGTACAATGCGCGTCCGCTGAAACCGGGTTAAGTTTGTATTCAGCCGATTGCCCGCAAGCTGTGCTCAACTTGAGCCAGTCTCATTCATTGTGTGCACGGGCGCTCTGAATTTTTCAGAAGCCCTGGGGAAATTGGAATATGGTAAGAATTTTTACAGTGATTTTGCTCGCAAGCCTTGTGCTTGCTTGTAGCAGCTCGGACACGACGCGCGCTCGCGAAGTGAGGATCCGTTATGGCGAGGTCGTCGAAGTGCGACGTGTACCCGTACCGTCAGCAGTTCCCGCTGGCGCCATCGTCGGCGGCTTTACCGGTCTGGTGCTCTCCAGCGGCTCAAGCCGAGGTAGTCGTGTTGCCTCAACAGTCGGCGGCGCCGCATTGGGTGGCATCGCAGCCGCGGCACTGGAAGGCGATCGCCGTGCCTACCAGTATCACGTGCGCTATAGCGACGGCAGAGAAACCGATTACATCACTGAGAACGGTTTTCTGCGTGTAGGTGACTGCGTCGCCATCGAGCGTGGTGACTACGCGAATATTCGCCGCGTCTCCAATGCATTGTGTGAGCCGGGCCCGCGCCCTGTGGAAATTGTCCAGCGTAGCGAGCTGGAGGCGACCCAGTGTCACGAAGCGAAAGATCAATTGTTAGCAGCGAATACTGAAGAAGAGATTGATCAGGCAACACGCAAGATTCGCATTCTCTGTCAGTTCTAGCGCATACGGACTTCAACCCGTAACCCACCCTGATCATCCCCTTTGATCAGTTCCTGGTGGAATTTTAGGAGAGGGTCTCCGGACCCTCTCCGTTTTTAATACCAACAAGAATACGTTCATCAAGTCGATGGACGGATTCTTCACATAAGCAACAAGGGAGAAAGGCATGAAAAAAACGGTAGTGGTCAGTCTCTTGGTTATGAGTTTCTCAGCATTGGGATTCTCAGCCTCAGCACACGCGCAAGGATTCTATATCGGCGCGTCTTATCTCGGTGCCGAAACTGAGTGGATGGGCGAGCGTGAGTACGACGCTGGGCTGGAAGCACGACTCGGGTATTCCTTCAACAGCCTGCTGGCAATCGAAGCAACGTATCTGGATCTAGGTACAGTCACCTTGCCTGACTTCGTTGACGCTGGCGGCTCTGCCGATACCGATGCTTACTCTCTCGCTGCTGTCGCAACGATTCCGCTGGGCAATCTCAACTTCTTCGGCAAGGCCGGTTATCTTCGCACTGAAACCGACGGCGTGTTCGGCACGATCGCAGGCCCCAGACAATCCAATATCAAACAGGACGAGATGTTCATCGGTGGCGGTATTGGTTTTGAAATCTTCGACACCTTCGAGCTGCGTCTGGAGCTCAACAAATCAGACGATTTCGATTGGGCCGGT
>JASBUV010000205.1 GCA_030147705.1 Gammaproteobacteria bacterium | reverse complement strand
CGTCTGCATCATTTCCGGTATTACTGCGGCTCAGGGATCACGCTCAGCACTTTATCTTTTCTCCAGCTGGATACTGATTATTCTCGCCTATCTGTCCATGCTGGCTTATCGGCTGACATTTATGCAGCGTGCTGATTTTTCCATGATGCTGGGCGAAGGACTGGTCATACTCGCGTGTCTCGCGTTACTGCTCTCCATGTTTGAATATGTACGCAACAAGAATGACGCGCTAAACCAATTCAAACTCGAATCTGAAGCGAAGGGGGATTTTCTCCGCAACGTATCCCGAGAATTTCTGACGCCCGTGCATTTGATTCTGGCCAATTCCAAACGCTTGCTGGCGGCGCAGTCGAATAAACTCGACGACGCGACCAGACAACACATGAACACAGTAATCAAGCAAAGTGATCATCTGCATAATCTGATCAATGATTTGCTGGAGATGGCGGAACTCGAATCTGACAGCTTCGCGCCAGAATTTGAGCTGGTCGAGATGTCCCATTTCCTCAATGAAGTGCGCGACATGCTGCTCCCGCTGGCCATGGAGAAAAATTTGGAGTTCAAAACCGAATATGCATCGGCAAATCTGTTGGTTCAAACAGACATCTCAAGACTTCAGCACGCGCTGATAAACATCATCACAAATGCCATCAAATTTACCGATCACGGCTCGATCAAACTGGGTTACAAGGCAGTGTATTTTCGCAGACGACTCGGTGTAGAAATTGCCGTCAGCGATACCGGGAGAGGCATGAGCAAGGACTTTCAGAAACGGATGTTTCAGGAATTCGCCAGAGAGGAAAGTGGTTCCGAAAAGGATCCCCAAGGCACCGGTCTGGGCTTGGTAATTGTGAGACGAATGATCGAAAAGCTGGGCGGCGAAATTACTTTTGAGTCAACCAAAGGGCAAGGTAGCCAATTCTTCCTGCGCCTGCCGCTGCGAGATCAGCCAGGCTAGTAGCCAAGCACCGCAAGAGTTACTCAGCAGGCTGCTTTCCATTAGCTCCATTAGTTCCACTAGTTCTATTCTTTATTTCTCTGCGGGCTATTTCCCTCCCGGGCTCTGTTCCAGCTCATAGACCAGTTCTCCAATTTCTGACGCCTTCTGTTCGAAGGCTTTTAGCGCGTCAGCAAGCCCCTGGTTGTAGTAGTGACAGGCCAGACTATTCTCAAAGAACTCGAGAAGAAATTGCACGTCAAAGCCGCCAAGCTGAACGCTCAGTTCATCATCAAGGTATCGCTGGAGTGATGAAACCAGCTCTTCGCGGAGCTTGGGATCCAATTCAATCGACACCGTTCAAGCTCCCAGCTGTTGGGCGAGATCGATAAAGTCGTTCGCTGTGAAATCGAACTCTCCTGCCTCATTGCGATTCACCGGGCGTCCCGGGCCCCTCTCCAGCGGCCGAATCACATAGGCCGTACGCATGCCAGTGCGCGCTGCAGCGCGCAAATCTCCAGGATGTGCAGCAACCATGAGAATTTCATCCGAAGGTAAACTCAGCAATTCGGCTGCTTTTAAGTAGGCCTCGGGGTCAGGCTTGTAGTGTCCTGAGAGTTCCGCTGACAATATCGCATCCCAGGGCAAGCCTGCATTCTTGGCCATATTGGTGAGCAGGGACACATTACCATTGGAGAGCGTGGTTATCACAAAGCGGCTCTTTAATCGCTGCAAGCCGGCTATCGTGTCAGGCCAGGGTGAGAGCCTGTGCCAGGCTCGATTGAAGTGCTCACGCTCCTGTTCGCTCAAGGCTTGCATGCCGTATTCCTCAATCAGTTGATCGAGAATCATCCGATGCAGATCATCAATCTTGGTCCAGGGGATTTCACCATTTCTCACACGGTTCATTGCCGGCGAATAGCCACTACGCCAACGATCCGCAAACTCTGCCCAATCGACGGCAAAGCCCTTTGCAGCGCTCAGCAATTGCCCTTCGCGGATAATCGAAGCGCGCCAATCCACTACCGTGCCGAAGACATCAAAGGTAAGCGCCTTCACAGGCAGCTCACTGTTCTGCGCGAGAGCTACTGGCATGGCACAAGCCAGAGGAGTCAGAGCGACGAATTTCAGTAGCTTGCGTTTTGTCACACTGACAGACCGGTTGTTATTAGTATTTATCATAGGGCCTCCGGGGAGCTCGCAAAAAATGGCTAGCCAGCTTCAAAATACCGAGATGTCCTGCAACAGGCCGCGCCTGTTTTGACGACGGCGCTTCAGGCCATGCATCGGACAATGACAGAATTCATGTCAGCTGCCATAAAGCATCGTAGCAAACTTACTGGCCTGTGCGTTATTATCAATCACCATACTGTCCTGTCAGGTGTTGCCACCCTGTCAGGCGCTACCACAATTCCTGCCACCTATTTCGAAGACAGACTTTCACTGTGTTAAATCTGGAAAAACTCCGCCGCGAGACCCCCGCGTGCGAACGAATATTACATTTCAATAATGCGGGTAGTTCCTTGAACCCTTGGGTCGTTTCTGACGCCGTACTCCGTCACTTACAACGCGAGCAAGAAATCGGGGGATACGAGGCAGCGGCTGAAGCGGAACAGGCGCAACAGCTTTTCTATACCGCTATGGGCAAGTACCTTGGCTGCGCGGCTGACGAGATAGCCTTTGCCGAAAGCGCCTCTCGCGCATGGACGCTCGCGCTCTTCTCTGTGCCATTTCAGGCTGGCGATGAAGTCATCACCTTTCCCTCAGAGTACGCCAGTAACTATATGAGTTTGCTGCACCTGGCTCGGCAGAAAAACCTTATCGTCAAAGTCTGCCCCTTTAATGAATCAGGACAGGTCGATTTGATTGCGCTGGAGAGCATGATCAGCTCGAAAACCCGCGTCATCGCGTTGACGCATGTTGCCAGTCAGCGCGGTGACATTCAGCCAGCCGCTGCCGTTGGCAAACTCGCTCGAGAGCATAGTATTTATTACCTGCTGGATGCCTGCCAGTCCGCCGGCCAGCTTGCGCTTGATGTCAGCACACTGGGATGCCACTTTCTGGCTGGCACAGGCAGAAAATATCTGCGCGGTCCGCGGGGCACCGGATTCTTGTATGTCGATGCAGAAATTGTTGAGCAACTGACTCCCAGCTTTGCTGATTTGCATTCCGCCCAATGGCTGTCAACAGAGTCGTTTGCCTGGCAAGCCGGCGCTCGCCGCTTCGAAAGTTTCGAGCGGCATCTGGCTGGCATGATTGGGCTTGGCGCGGCTGTTAACTATGCCAACAATATCGGCATACAGCATATTGAGAAGCGCGTTCAGGAATTGGCCAGCGATCTACGCGACAGGCTCTCCCAACTCGATCCGATCCAGGTGCACGAACGTGCGGAGGAATGCTCGGGCATTGTCACATTCAGCTCCAGCAAGGAATCTGCAGCAGAGTTGAAGCAGCGACTGAATGAGCTGGGTGTCAATGTCTCAGTATCCAAATCGGAAAACGCACAATTGGATCTGGCCAGAGAAGGCGTTGCCGCCGTCGTCCGTGCCTCGGTGCATTATTACAATTCGGATGAGGAAATTACGCGCTTTCTCGATCTGGTAGCTTCTGTCTGATTTATCGCAGGAGCTTGCGAGAATCTTAGGCCGCGCAGGTCAGTGCTGCTTCCGCTGCAAAGCTCACCGAATTCTCAAAACCGTGCACTTATTGAAAGTACACAACCAATATCGCGAGAGGACAGACAAATTTCACATAGAAAGGCCAGATGCGAAAGAACCAGCCATCCGCCGCTTCAGGACTACCCTGTCTGATTTCCTCAAGAACTCCATTCCGGTTCCATATCCAGGCAGCGAACACGCAGAATGCCAGACCAAGCAAGGGCTGGCTCATCTCAGTGGTATAGGTCACAACCCGGTCAAACCAGGGATCGAAGTTAAAGACGATCGCCAGGGATATCAGGGTGATGATACTGCCAACGACAATTGCCGCTTTGCGCCGTGCAACACCCAGGCTTTCCACTCCGTAAGCAACGGGAACCTCCAGCATTGAGATCGAGGATGTTAATGACGCGATTGTCATGAGGGCGAAGAACGCCAACGCGACGAAAACACCCACGACGCCCATCGTGCCAAACAACGCTGGCAAGACCGACACAATCAGCCCCGGCCCGGCTATCAGGCCACCCTGGGCATCGAATATCTCCACTCCGCTGTTCAATGCCACGTACATCGCTGGCAGGATCAACATACCGGCCAGCACGGCGATACCAACGTCGAGCAATGCCACGAGGCTGCCAATGACCGGCAGATTTTCTCGCTTGCTGATGTAAGAGCCATAGACAAGCATGGTTCCAACACCCAGCGACAGAGAGAAGAATGCCTGTCCCATGGCGCTGACCAGTAGTGAAGTATCGGCGAGTCTGGAGAAATCAGGCACGAGATAGGCTCGCAATCCATCCATCGCACCGGGCAAAGTGAAAACATACAGAATCAGAAGCAGCAGGATCACGACAAGAGACGGCATTAGTCGAGATGCCCACTTCTCAATCCCTTCTTTGACACCAGCGCTGATAATATAAATGGTGAGCAGCATAAACAGTATCAGGAACAAACTGTTGCGCAGACTGCCATCGGTTGTGAGCCACGCAGCCAAGCCGTCCATGCCCAGCATTCTGGCTAATGGATCGAAGAAGAAAGCGATCATCCAGCCACTGACGATTGCGTAGAAGCTAAGAATAAAACTTACCGTAATAATTCCTGTGAACCCTACCGCCAGGGCGAACCAGCGCGTACCCGGCCCTGTCGCAAGTGATTGCAATGCGGTCACTGCATTGGCGCGAGCGTGTCTGCCGATAATGAGTTCCGCCATCAGCGCTGGATAGGCCAGAAGAAAGGCCAGGATAAGATAGGCAAAGAGAAATGCGGCGCCACCATTGGAAGCGGTATTGGTAGGAAATCCCCAGATATTGCCCAGCCCCACAGCCGAGCCTGCAGCAGCCATCAGAAACCCAAATCTGGAAGTGAATTCTCCGCGCGGTGCTGACATGTTGAACCCTTGTTAAGTTTCTTGTTATTTCACTAAACCGACTGCGACCAGATTCTGAAGAATTAAGGTCAGAGCGGCTGCCAAGCAGTGCGAGAGATTATTCCTCGTAGGATTCGAGGATGAACTGCTCACCGTTCGTTGCGGAACGCGCCAGGACAACATTATTAATCAAGCTGACGTTGCCATGATTGTTCACTTCCAGCGTAGGAATACGCAACTTCTCGTCGCTGGTTGAGTAGGTCGCAATACCTTCGTAACTACCCTGCCTGGGAATCAGGCTCTCCATATTCACCTGAAACGTCACTTCCGGAGAATCACTCACCAGATTCATATTGAGGCTGAGCAGCTCCTCACCGTTGTTGACGCTCACGCTGGTAATCAACAGGCCCCTGCTATGTTCGAACACATGGGGCGCCGAGCTGAACCGGTCAACGACCTCAATATTCACATAGACGAAGTTACCCGGGTCGCTGTTATAGGATTCGGTATAGAACGGCGCTGAAGGGGCTTTTGAGCCGAGACCCACGACCGGAAGCGCATCAATAGCATCCAACACTACCATGCCTTCACCGAGGACATTCCCGAACACTGTAAAGCCTCCGTTGTCGGTATCGAGTTCAACATTGTCATCCAGATTTACAAACCATTGATTGGTCGCACTGTTGGGATCACCGGGAATTTTCGCCATGGCCAAAGTGCCACGCACATTCGAGGTATTGAATTCGTTGACTACAGGGGGATCTGCTGGCACGTCAATTGGACCAACGAATTCCTGGAAGCGATAGCCACCGCCTTGCACTACGAAGTCGTCTACAACTCTATGCAGATATGTCCCGTTATAGTCATTGCGGGTGACATATCCTAGAAAGTTCGCGACTGTTTGCGGCGCCGCCTCGTCGAGCAGCTCTACAGAGAAATCGCCCATCGTCGTGCTGAATCGGACGATCGTGCCAGCCTGGGCCGAGCCAGTAGCTAGAAGGACCAGAAACGATAGACAAAAAATGCAGGGGATTCTGAGAAGGCTGGGTAATCGGTACATAAACTACTTAATTTTAACGCTGATTCTTTGGTCAGATCGTGCATCACGATGCTGCTTGAATGACCGTCCGTACTGAGACTCTCCAGCACCGGAAAATCATGGTGTTTGACCGATGGAGCATAGGTTATGTTCCCTCAAACTGCAACAATCCTCGCCCGAGGGAGTGACGTCTGACGCTCGAAATTGCTGTATTTCCGATATTGCTCAGCGAGCGAGTGTTGTACACTATGCGCCTTTTTTTGAGCCGCCCCTCCTCTGCCAAATGCAGCAGAATGAGTGCGGGAGTCTCAGAGTGCCGCAACGCTGAAATTGGACAAGGCGGCCTTGAGATCGCCCGGCAGACATTATCCAGGAGCCGGGGCCAGAAACGAGCTTTATCAGCCCAGAACCGCAATACAGTGACCGCGACAAATACACAGAACAAAATTGGAATCGGTGTCGACTATGGCACCAGTAATAGCGCTGCCGCGATATTCGATGGGGAGAATATCCACCTTGTAAAACTGGAAGCAGATAGTTGGGTGATGCCCTCTGCTACCTACGTGGACAGGGACTTCCGCATCACTACCGGGCAGCAGGCGATAGATGCATACATCGAGAGCAATACCGGCCGCACAGTAGAGCTAAGCGCGGAGGTGTTGGGAGAAGGACGCACGTCGACCGGTCAAATTGGTGATCATGGACTGCCGGAAGAAGCCAACACCGAAAAGATTTATGGTCAGTCTTTTGTTGATGGTGGTCAGAAAGGTCGCCTGTTCCGTGGCATCAAGCGCCTGCTTGGCAATCCACAGGCGCCTCGCCTGATGGTCTTTGAGCGTCCCTTTCGGCTGGTGGCGCTGATCACACCGCTATTGGTGCGCATCCAGTCCAGTGTCCGCCAGCTCCTCGACAATCAGCTGCGATCTTCAGCTGCGAGCGACCATGCCTGCATCGGCCATCCAGTCAATTTTGAAGGCAGTCAGCAAGAACGCAATGACACTGCATTGGCATTGCTTGCCGAAAGTTATGGCTATGCAAACTTCACAACACAAACGTTCTATCCAGAACCCAACGCTGCAGCACTCAGTTATCTGCACGCCAACCCGCAAGCTACCCAGGAAACTATTCTGGCTGTCGATTTCGGGGGCGGAACCCTCGACCTCTGCTTTCTGCGACGTAAAGCCGAAAACTATGAGGTTGTCGCGACCCATGGTGTCGGATTGGGCGGTGATCACATCGATCAGTTGCTGTTCAGGGAAATCCTGTTCCCCCTGTTTGGCAAGGGTGAACGATGGAAGCGCTCAGGCGAAGACCGTGAAATCGAAACGCTCTTTCCGTTCGAGGAGTACGAAGAATTATTGCTGAACTGGGCAATAAGCTACATGCTGAATCAGAATCGATATACGTCGCCGCTTATGAGCAGAATCGAATACGGCGACGAAGCGGCGGTTAAGTTCCAGCGTCTGTATGATCTGATCAAGAACAATTACAGTTACCTCGTATTTCAGTCGATCAAGGATCTCAAGGCAACCCTGTCAAGTGATGAGGAAGCCGTTCTGGACATACCTGAGCTGGACATTGAGCTGACGGTAACCCGCGAGAGATTTGAGCTGCTAATCGCGCCATTGCTAGACAAATTTCAACAGGCTGTGAATGACGCTCTGGATCTGGCAGGTGTTGCCAAAGAGGATGTGCAGTTGGTCATCCGCACGGGAGGATCGTCCTTGATTCCTGCCGTGAAAAAGATTCTCGATGATTTATTCCCCGGCAAGGTAATCGAGCACGATCCGTTTACGAGTGTTGCCGCTGGTCTGGCGATTGCCGAGTATCGAAAACTGGGAAGTTCTCGCTAGCACGGCACGCCCACAACATTTTAAACGCAAACTGCAACCTAGCGCCGGGCCTCGTTAACAACAACCTCGACTTCTGCATCACCGCGATTGGTGATCGTGTAACTGGCCCCTTCTTCGCGCCAGGCCCACTCTGCCATCGCCGCTAATTCCGCTGTCAGACCATCTTCACGCGATACGTGCACCAGCCCGGGAGTGACCTGAATGACGACACTGGGATTGTTGTGCGTCTGCAGAGGTGTACTCTCTCCAGGCGCAAGCGTAATCCGGTACGAGCGGAACCAGTCATTCTCAACCTGTGGCTGGGTCATCATGCCATCAGGAGCGTCATTGCCGGCGCCAGGGATACCCGTTCCATAGTTGGTTAGAGCAATGATTCTGAACAGGTTCGGCCCGGCGTTAGATACTGCATGGGTGAAGTTTTGCTCCACGTAATCGGTGTTGCCGGAGACACGACCATAGAGAGGCCCTTCTCCATTGCTGATAAAGGTATAGAGTATTGCTGCATCATGCGTATGCGGTAGCGTGCGATCGCCCGGATTGATCTGCACATCCAGCAAGTAGATATCGCCATCCTGATGCACGGTTCTGTGCCTGGGCTCCTGCAATATCTGCACTATGCGCTGCCCTCGGAAGTCTTGCGCCAGCGCAGAGTCCGAATGGAATAGTGGCAAGGCACACACAACGAACGTAAACGCACAAAGCATCGCTTTGCGTCTGGAAATGCGTTGCATGGCGGATGAGATACGGCGAAGAGTAAGGTTGGACGGCATAAGTCGAATTCCCGCTTTTTGATTCTTTAGACGGAATGTAGCTGACCGCTTCGGGCAAATCAATTCACGTCATTTCATGTCGAATCGCAAAAGGCACGACTAATCGCGATTCAGGGGCAACTCGTGAAAGAGCTCGCCTGTCTGCGGATCACGTAGCTCCAGCTGCACGCTCTGAGCGTCACGCAGGGCTTCCGTAAAAAGCGCCCCGCTCTCTGCATTGCTTATAACAAACACGACACGACCAGTGAGGGCTTTGCGCGGTGGCAAAGTCAGCGGATTGAACAAATAGCCATCATTGCGTGCCAGCATGCCTTGAACAGTCGCTTCAACACTCAATCCGGATCCCGGCACGATTGCCCTGACGCCACGAAACAATGCTTCTTCGCCGCTCGCGTCGACCATTCTCAAAAAAATGGTGACACGTCGCGTGAAAAGCTCCCGATTCTGAAACTGAACTGTCGGCGTATAGATTGGATAGGCGAAACCGATTTCGACGATACCGTTGCTGGAGCTGTCACTGATCAGGCTGTTCTGCAACTGCGTAAACTCAATCCCCTCTCCGGCCTGGCGTGGCAGGAGAAGCAGATAAAACAAGAATGCGGGCAGCAGCGCGGGCAAGCACACCGCCAGGACAAATCCCGTGAGATGCATCTGCAAGAATCGGAACAGCGGGTAGAGAGTAATCAGAGAAGCAAGAATGGCAACATCTACCAGAATCGCTCGAACGAGGAGTGGGCGCGTTCCGAAATCTGCCGAATCACTGATCACAAACAGTACATCAATGAGTGCAATTGCCAGAGCCAGCAGACTGATCAGGAATTGCCGGGGAGAAAAATTCACTCGCTTGAATCAGCCTGTTTCAGCTTACGGTATCGCCGTGAGCCTGTTTGTCTGCGTGATAGGAAGATCGTACGAGCGGGCCGCTGGCTATCTGACGAAAGCCCAACTCTTCACCATAAATCCGTAGCGCCTCGAACTCATCCGGGTGCACGAAGCGATCGACTTTGAGATGATCCTTACTGGGTTGCAAGTACTGCCCGAGCGTCACCATATCCACATCGTGCGCCTTGAGATCGCGCAATACTTCCTGCACCTCTTCGAAGGTCTCACCCAATCCCAGCATGATGCCAGACTTGGTGATGACATCAGGATTCTGCGCCTTGTATTTTTGGAGCAGATCGAGCGACCACTGGTAGTCGGCACCAGGACGTGCCTGACGATACAAACGGGGCACAGTTTCCAGATTGTGATTGAACACATCAGGAGGGGTGTCCTTCAGAATCTCGAGGGCAATGTCCATGCGACCCCGAAAATCCGGCACCAGTACTTCCACTTTGATGCCCGGATTGTGAGCTCGCGTCTCGCGGATACAGTTCGCGAAGTGAGTCGCTCCACTGTCCTTCAAATCATCCCGGTCTACGGAAGTGATTACCACATAGCGCAGCCCCATTTCTGCGATCGCACTCGCCAACTCCGCAGGCTCATTTTCATCCAGCGGTTTGGGTTTGCCATGTGCCACATCGCAGAACGGACAACGACGAGTACAAATCTCACCCATGATCATGAAGGTCGCCGTGCCATTGCTGAAACATTCGCCCAGGTTCGGGCAAGATGCCTCTTCACACACAGACGCCAGTTTATGCTCACGCAATTTCTGCTTGATATGGTTGATCTTCGGAGACGCCGGTATTTTGACCCGAATCCAGTCTGGTTTGGCGGGCAACTCGGTTGTCGGAATCACTTTCACAGGAATTCGTCGCACTTTCTCCGCGCCACGAAGCTTTTCGCCCTCTACGAGCACATTACGTCGTTTCCTGTTGCTGGCTGTTGATTGCTCACTCATGAATTCTTTGACTCTCCCGCGAGGGATGATGGGCTGTAGTACGCTTCATAACCCAGTTTGTTTAGCAGTTTATTGCTCAGAATTTTGCTGACTCGTTGCAGCAATAGCTCCTGAGGCGGCACAAAATCCGCGATCTGTGTCACCGCCAGCGACTCAAAGCCACAAGGATTGATATTGGCGAAGGGGCCGAGATCCATATTCACATTGAGGCTGAGACCGTGGTAACTCCACCCGTTGCGAATACGCAAGCCCAAGGCGGCTATTTTAGCATCATTTACGTACACACCGGGAGCTTTGGG
>JASBUV010000202.1 GCA_030147705.1 Gammaproteobacteria bacterium | reverse complement strand
CTGGCGCTGCTGCAATTGAAAAATTTCTATGAAATACGCACCTGGGTCGGCAAGGCAGAAGCCAGCCTTTTACTAGCCGACATCACGCGCGTGCTCTGCAAGACCCTGCCGCCCACGGTCACTCTCTCCCATTGCGACAACTATGAGTTCGCGTTATTGCTCAGCAATGAGTGCAGTAGCAACGCATCCGAAATTACCCGTCGCGTGCAGGCCGCGCTGCAGAGCGCTGCCTCTTCAACAATACCGCAGCAACTGCAATTGCAGTGCGCGGTGGGTTTAGCACGGCTGGACGCAGGCGTGCACTCAGCGGAGGTCCTGTTTGCACGCGCCCGGCACAGTCTCAGTCACGCGGTTGAAGACTCCCAAGCGGCCGGACCCGATACACTCGACAATAAAACGATCGCACGCATGATCCCTGACGCGTTGCGCCAACAGCAACTCGAGTTAAGGTATCAGGCACTGTTGCATTTCAAACATCCGACTCGGGTCTGTTATGAAGTCCGCAGCAGCCTGTGCACACCTGGTTCAGCAGTAACAGGTCAGAAGCTGTACGAGGCCGCGGTATGGAATGCATTGGGCGAATTGCTTGACCGTGCGGTGATCCTGAAGAGCAGAGCAGCGCTTGCACACAAGCAATGGCAAGACGTGCAACTCATCGTTAATCTCTCGCAGAATTCACTGGTCAGCAATAAATTCACCTCGTGGCTCGCCGCCAAGCTTCAGGACCACCCGCAACTGCATCACCGGCTCTTGCTGCAGATCAGCGAGTTGGATTTATTGGGAGCGCAGCATCACCTCAGCAGTTTTTCTGAATCCTTACGCGAGCTGGGTGTGCCACTGTGTATCACCCACTTCGGCAGTACGCGAGACCCGTTGCGCTATTTGCATCTGCTTCATGTGCACATGGTAAAGCTGCATCCCGGCTTGCTCGGCAGGCTCAAAGCCGAAAGCCTGCAGCTGGATGCTGTTCGGGCGCTCATCGAGCAATTGCACAACAAGGGAATCCGGGTTGCTGCAGGTATGCTGGATAACCCTGCGCAGCTGCCCCTGCTCTGGCAGATCGGGATTGACGCGATTCAAGGCAATTGCATCGCAAGCAGTAGCACGCGGCCCTTATTTCCTGTACTGGAACAGCGGTCGCTCGACCCCACTCCACACTCGCTCCACAACACGCCTGAATCAACAAACTGATTGGGCAGGCCTTCAGAGATTGTTATGCTTGCCGCTGCAATGGAAATAGCAAAATAGCCTGGCAGCAACATGTCCCGTCCAACAGCAAACTCTGATTCTTCATCTGATAACCCGGCCGCAATAATCGGCAAACCGGTCAAACCGGTCGCGCGCAAGTTTGCCGTCTCGGTAGCGCTGCTATTGGTACTTGCCATGTGTGTGTTCTGGCTGATCAATGCCTATCAGACCCGGGCATTGCTGACCCAACAGGCTGACGACCTCGGACAGGCGCTAAGCCAGCAAATCGCCAATCAGTTGACTGAACTGATTCTCGCCAATGACCTGATCAGTATGAACGTAGTGCTCGGCAGTCTGGTAGAGAGCACTGCGATTGCAGAGGTATCGGTGCTCAACGTAGACCGCAACATGATTGCCTCCGCCAGCGCCAATATTGCCGAGCCTGAAGTCTGGGTGCCGCTGCCTATCCCCTTCACCACCATCAACGGCGAGTACAGTGCCGCTATCCGCCTCGCACAGTCGGTAGCCGGGTTTGTGGAGTTGCGTCTCGATCTGACTTATATCGAAGCCGCACTGATCAATAATCTGGTTGCCACCGCGGGCGCGACCTTGTTGCTGGTAATCGTCGCCTACATGCTGGTGACGACCTATATGCAGTATCTGATCAGCTTCCCGGCCAATATGCTCGCGTTCTCGCTGAGTAATATTCGCCAGGGTAAGCTGGAGACCTGCCCTGAACCCAAGGGCAATAGCGAAGTCAGTACCGCAATTCGTCAGTTCAATGCCACCGCAGAATTTCTGGCACAGAACACGTTCCTGTCCAGTTTCTCCAGCGATATTCCTGACGAGCATGAGTTGCAATCACTCGAGCGGCGCGAAATCACATTACTGTGCATCAAACTGTCTAACTTTCAGTATCTGGCATCCACCCAGAGTGAAGCGTCAGTTGCGCAACTGCTGAACAAGTTCTACTTCTATGCGGGTAAGGTTACCCAGCTCTATGCTGGCAGAGTGAGTGTGTGTGTCGAAGACGAAGTGCTGATTCACTTCGATGATGCCATGCTGGCCGAGGAACAGGCATTCTTCGCAGCGTGTGCCGGGCAGCTGTTCCTGCAACTGGTCGACGATCTGTGCCAGCTTGATGATGGCGTGCTTCCGGCAAAATTCAGGCTCGCGGTGCACAGCGGCGAGGCCGTGACAAACCTCTATTCACCTATCACGGAAACGAACAACATCGTCTCAGGCCGCACGCTGGACCTGACCCGCCAACTCTGTAATGCATGCCCGGACAATAGTCTGTTACTGAGTGCTCAGGCATTCGAGCTGACCGGCTCAGGGTCGCGCATCGAGGCGAACGATTATGGTGAGATTGGTGATGGTGGGATCAGCGGAGTGGGCGACCTGGAACCTCTGGTTGCCTATATCGCACTCGAGCCCATGCCTGACTACCGCGTACTGCTTGAGCGTCAGGCAACCCAACTCGCAAGCTTGTACGCAGCGTAATCTTCAGTCTTCTTTCTTCGACTTTCTTTCTTCAACCTTCTTCCTTCATTCTTCCTTGCGCACGACTTCGATGCGATCGACATTCTGAAAACCGCGCGGAAGTTTATTGCCCCGTCGACCGCGTTCGCCTCGATAATGCTCAAGATCGGCTGGCTTCAGATTGTGATGACGGCGCCCTGCGTGAACAGTCAACGTATCGTTCTCACCGAGCACAGTCAGCGCGACAACAAACTCGATCCTGTCCGCTACTCTGGCACTGGGGATACCAATAATCTTGTTCCCTTTGCCTTTGGCAAGACGCGGTAGCTCACTCAGCGGAAACATCAACATGCGACCTTCGTTGCTGATCGCCACGATGAACTCATTGTCATAGTCGCCGACAGTTACTGCCGGCAGTACGCCAGCGCCCTTGGGCAAGCGCAGTACTGCTTTACCTGATTTGTTCTTGCTGACCAGATCACCGATCTTGGCCACAAAGCCATAGCCTGCATCGCTGGCGAGCAGAACGTCCTGATCGTCCGGTCCGATCACCACGCCCTCGAACGTTGCGCCGGATGGCGGGCTTACCTTACCAGACACGGGCTCACCCTGACCTCGCGCCGAGGGCAGCGAATGGGCTGGCAGTGCATAAGCACGCCCTGTTGAATCCATAAAGACTGCAGGCTGATTGCTCTTGCCCTTGGCGGCAAGCTTGAAGCCATCTCCAGACTTGTATTGCAGAGCCGTCGGATCGACATCGTGTCCTTTCGCAGCTCGCATCCACCCGCGCGCAGACAGAACAATAGTCACTGGCTCTGTGGATATGAGTTCGGTTTCGCTGAAGGCTTTCGCTTCTTCACGCTGCACTAGCGGCGTACGGCGCGCGTCGCCAAAGCGCTCTGCATCCGCCTGGATCTCTTTCTTGATGAATGTCTTCAGGCGCGATGCGGAATTCAGGAGCTGCTCGATAGTCTTGCGCTCGGCACTGAGCTCATCCTGCTCCGCCTTGATCTTGATCTCTTCCAGTTTGGCCAACTGGCGCAATCTCAATTCCAGAATGGCTTCGGCCTGACGCTCTGTCAGTTTGAAGGCCTTGATCAGGGCTTTCTTGGGATTGTCTTCGGTGCGGATTATGCGGATCACTTCGTCGATATTTAGAAAGGCAATCAGCAGGCCTTCAAGAATATGCATCCGGTCGACTATCTTGTCGAGACGGAACTGTAGACGACGTGTAACTGTAGTAGTTCTAAACTGAATCCACTCACTCAACAGCGTCTTGATATCTTTGACTTGTGGACGCTTGTCGATGCCTATCATGTTGAAGTTAACACGATAGTTTTTCTCAAGATCTGTGGTCGCAAACAGGTGTGACATGACCCCTTCTGCATCCACACGATTTGAACGCGGCACAATTACGATTCGCGTCGGATTCTCATGATCCGACTCATCGCGCAGGTCTACTACCATCGGCAGCTTCTTTTTCTGCATCTGCGCGGCAATCTGTTCCAACACCTTCGCGCCGGAGACCTGATACGGCAATGCAGTGATGACGATCTCACCACTCTCCACGGTGTAGGCTGCACGCGCTTTCAGTCCGCCCTTGCCGGTGCGATAAATATCGAGCAGCTCTTCCTTGGGAGTGATCAGCTCGGCTTCGGTTGGAAAATCCGGGCCTTTGATATGCTCACAAAGATCTTCGACGGTAGCGCGCGGCTTGTCCAAAAGATGGATACAGGCGCTGGCGACTTCGTTCAGATTGTGTGGCGGGATATCGGTTGCCATGCCCACCGCGATACCACTGCCGCCATTGAGCAGGACATTGGGCAAGCGCGCTGGAAGTATCTCCGGTTCTTCCAGAGTGCCATCGAAATTGGGCTTCCAGTCGACGGTACCCTGACCGAGTTCGCCGAGTAATACGTCAGCATAGTCTTGCAGGCGCGACTCGGTATAGCGCATCGCAGCGAAGGATTTCGGGTCGTCCTGACTGCCCCAGTTGCCCTGCCCATCAACTAACGGGTAACGATAGGTAAAAGGCTGCGCCATCAGCACCATGGCTTCGTAACAGGCAGAATCACCGTGCGGGTGGAACTTGCCGATCACATCACCAATGGTACGCGCGGATTTTTTGAATTTGGCAGTCGCCTTGAGCCCCAGTTCAGACATCGCATAGACAATGCGACGTTGCACAGGTTTGAGTCCGTCACCCAGATTCGGCAACGCGCGGTCATTGATCACGTACATCGAGTAGTTGAGATAGGCCTGCTGGGTATAGCTGCGCAGTGCCAGTTGCTCGACGCCGTCTTCGTTGACGCTGATTTCTTCGTTCATGTGTAAACCACTAAGAGTTCGTATGCATTAAATTCGGGAGCCTGGATTATTCGGCGAAGTCGGCCTCACTGCCGCTCTTCTCCAGCCAGACCTTGCGGTCGGCGGAACGATTCTTGGCCAGTAGCAAGTCCATGATGCCGAATGTTGAGTTCTTTTTGTTCGCTGTAGGGTTTTCTTCCAGCGTGAGCTGAACCAGTCGGCGGGTATCGGGCGCCATCGTCGTTTCGCGTAGCTGCATGGGATTCATCTCACCCAACCCTTTGAAACGCTGTACGTTTACCTTGCCCTTCTTATTGTCTGCCGCGATGCGATCCAGAATGCCGTTCTTTTCTGCCTCGTCCGTGGCATAGAACACTTCCTTGCCGACGTCGATGCGGTACAGCGGAGGCATGGCCACATAGACATGGCCGGCCTCGACGATAGGACGAAAATGACGCACAAACAGCGCACAGAGCAGCGTGGCGATGTGCAGACCATCCGAGTCGGCATCGGCGAGAATACACACTTTGCCGTAACGCAGCCCTTCTATATTACTGACCCCCGGATCAACCCCGAGTGCAATGGCAATATCGTGTACCGCCTGTGAGGCCAGAATTTCGCCGGAATCCACTTCCCAGGTATTCAGAATCTTGCCGCGCAGCGGCATGATTGCCTGAAACTCGCGATCGCGGGCCTGCTTCGCTGAACCTCCGGCAGAATCCCCTTCCACCAGAAACAATTCACCGGCCATCACGTCCTGGGTCGAGCAGTCTGCGAGTTTGCCTGGCAGGGCCGGCCCTGAGGTGATCTTCTTGCGCGCGACCTTCTTGCTGGCCTTGAGTCGGCTCTGGGCATTGCTGATACAGAGTTCCGCAATAGCTTCCGCTTCGCTGGTGTGCTGGTTCAGCCAGAGACTGAAGGCATCCTTGACGACCCCGGAAACAAACATCGCGCACTCACGCGACGACAGCCGCTCCTTGGTTTGCCCGGAGAACTGTGGATCTACCAGCTTGGATGACAACACATAACAGCACTTCTCCCAAACGTCCTCGGGAGACAGTTTAAGCCCCCGTGGCATCAGGTTGCGGAACTCACAAAACTCCCGCAACGCATCCAGCAAGCCAGTGCGCAGGCCATTCACATGCGTGCCGCCCTGCGTGGTAGGAATCAGGTTGACGTAGCTCTCACCCGTCACCTCACCGCCCTCTGGCAGCCACTGCACTGCCCAGTCCACGGCCTCGTCATTACCCTGCACCGAACCGGTAAAGGGTTCAGCCGGGAGTGTCTCCCAGCCGCTGGTTGCCTGGGTCAGGTAATCGGTCAGGCCATCTTCGAAGTACCATTCCTCGCTCTCGGCTTTTTCCTTGCTTACGGTGTTGTCGATGAAGATAACGCGCAGCCCCGAGCAGAGCACGGCTTTGGCGCGCAACACATGCTTGAGGCGCGGGATAGAGATCTTTACCGAGTCGAAATATTTCTCATCAGGCAGAAAGGTGACTGTTGTTCCGGTATTGCGTTTGCCAACGGTATCGATGACTTTCAATTCAGAGGCTTTGTTGCCGCCCTTGAACTTCATCTGATAGACCTTGCCATCACGCTTGACCGTGACTTCGAGTGTCTTGGACAACGCGTTGACTACCGAGACACCGACTCCGTGCAGACCACCTGAGTATTGATAGTTCTTGTTGGAAAACTTGCCACCGGCATGCAGGCGAGTGAGGATCAGCTCGACCCCGCTGACCTTTTCACCCTTGTGCTTGTCAACAGGCATGCCTCGCCCGTCGTCGCTGACTTCTACAGACCCATCCTTGTTGAGCGTGAGGGTCAGGGTTGTGGCGTGGCCGGCAAGCGCTTCATCGACACTGTTGTCGATAACTTCCTGTACCAGATGATTGGGGCGCGTGGTGTCGGTGTACATGCCGGGGCGCTTCCTGACTGGATCAAGACCCGTCAGGACTTCAATAGCGTCGGCGTTATAGGTATTGGACATTAAGGTATTTGGCGATCAAAAAATTCGTGAAAGTGGGTTCGGATAGTCCGCGGGTGAATAGTATTCTATCGCACTTTGGCGCCAATTCTTGATAGTAAAAACTCAAAAGCTGCAGGCAATTCCCGCTCGAAATCTGCATACGCATGATCGCCATCTTCGCGCACGATACAGCGTTGATCACCGAAGCGAGAGAGTGCGACCGAGGTATCCAGCACCTCATCATGACGTTGCAGAAAGAGCAGATAATTTTCCGCTTTGGCGATCTCGCCAGAGTGCAGGGCGCGCAGCTCGCTGACATGCTCCTGGCTGACGACATGGGACTGCCCGGTATGGAAATTCCGGTGCTCACCAATGTAGTCAGACCAGTACTGCCAGGGGTCTATCGCAGGATTGATAAGCACGGCCGGTGCCTGATATCTCTCGGCCAGAACGGACGCGTAGAAACCACCGAGAGAGCTGCCTATGATGCCCAGCTTTTGCGTATCCCTGCCACTGAGCATCTCCTCAAGAGCATCGATTGTCGCGGCCGGGCCGTGCTCAAGAAAGGGAATCAGCAGATTGTCCGCAATACCCAGTTTGGTCGCATAGGCAAGTGTTTGCTGCGCCTTGGATGATTGCGGTGAACTCAGGAAGCCGTGCAGATAGAGCAAGGTGAATTCAGACAACAGCAGACCCCCAGATGATTGCTGAATGCCTGCTAATAACCATCGCTCCCGAAGTCGGCATTGAATGCGAATCCCTCGACGCGATGCACTTGCGTTTCGATCTCGCCGTTGGCGTGCAACAAGAGAGATCGATACCCCGGACTGAGTTTATCGAGGGCGAAGTTGGTGACGAACGGTTTGAACTGAATGCATGTCGAAGGCGTGCACAAACAGCGAATGCCGCGGTGTTCATAGTCCAGTTCCTGATGCACATGGCCGTACACAACAGTGCGAAGCTTCGAGGCTGAAGACAGCAGATCGAAAAACGCCTCTCCATTTTGTAGACCAATATCCTTCATCCAGCCAGAATTGCCCTTGGTTGGGTTGTGGTGCATGCATACCAGGCAATGGGCTACCGAATCATCCTGTTCGACTTCAGTCAGGCTGGTCTTCAAAAAGGCATATTCGCTGGCGCTGAGTTTGCCATGAACCTGGCCCTCAACACTGCTGTTCAGGAAAATCAGGCGCCAACCATTGATGTCGACCAGCTTTTCATTGCAGCCTGCATCAGCACCTACCTCGCGCATCACGCTGGCTTTGTCGTGGTTTCCGGGAATCCAGCTAAAGGGCGCATCAAGCTCGGCCATCCTGTCTATGAAATGCCGATAGGCTTCTGGTGATGCGTCCTGCGCAACATCGCCTGTGGCGAGAATATAATCGATGCGAGTTTCGTTCTTTTTGAGAAGACGCATAACCTGAGTCAGACTGTCGTGAGTATTCATCTTCAATAGCGTGCCGGTTGGCTTGCCATAAAGATGGGTATCAGTAATCTGAACCAGATGGACGGGGTCTTGTACTGTGTGCGAACTCATCTAGGCTGACTGGCATTTCAGTGGCTAAATATTAGATCTGGCACTTTGGCACTACGGCCAACATTCAGACAATGGGTCAGCCACTCACCCAGAAAACGATTCACCTGCATTTTTTCATCAGGGTGATACATCTTCGGATTAGGTTGTGTATAGCGTGGCTGTAGATGCCTGTGCCCTTGATAGGAGACAACCTCGGCGGTATTGGCGTCATGATAGACGCGAACCAGCATTGAGGGATTAGTCATCCACTGTTTAAATTCCGGCAACTGAACGATCTCCAGTGTGCAGGTATATTTAAACGCCTCTACGATCTTTATTTCGACAGTCACCTTGCCTTCATCCTGAAGATCGGCGAGACAGTATTGAGCAGTGATTCCTTCCAGATGTTTCTCAGGCTCAGCGTCGGAGCTGATGTCGATGTCGACCAACTCATCGAATGAGCCATCGCGATAGGCGCGCAGCTGTGGCACCAGTTTCAGCAGGCGAATGTAATTGGCATCACATTCTGCCATCTGCTTGATCAAATCTATGCTGTAACCGCTTCTTGCCATCGATCGCTCTTGCCTGGAGGTTTACCAACGGGTCTCTGCATTCTTGCTTAATGGTGTATTACGGGCGTAGAGCGATGCTTTTGAGTGTTTTTCAATAAAGTCTCGGATTTTCGACTACTTACGCTTCGTTAAATCAGTTTTTGTCTCGGTTCCTTGCCATTTGGGTGGGACTGGCCGCAGCACATCCCTCTCAGGTCCGCTCAGGCCGCTATTGGCGCATCAGGTGCGACCTGCGCTGAGCTATCTCGCCACGCCGCTAAATCAAGCTATCCCTATAGTCCACATATAGCCCAATAGCCATAGTCCAATAGTCGGCTCTGCGCTCAGGTTTATAAACAATTGTAACCATTTAGCCGCTTATTGCGAGCAGTACTCGCCTCAAATTACCACCTGTTTAGTGGTGCGGTGTCAGCGCCAGCTTTCGAGCAAGCGGTCTTTGTTCAGCATGAGCCACTGCAGGGCGACGATTGTAATGGCATTGTCAATCAAACCGTTATCCAGCCCTGCCACAGCCTCAGCATAGGACATGGTCACGACTTCGATGTCTTCATGCTCGTTGTCCAGGCCATAGATGCCGCCAGCGGTGCTGGCATCCACCTTGCCACAGTACAAAGTAATCTTTTCGTTGGTGGTGCCCGGACTGCAATAGTATTCGCAGATCCGCTCGAGCTCGGTTGGCCGGAGATTCGCTTCTTCCTCGCTCTCGCGCCGGGCTACCGACTCCTCTGACTCCCCCTCTTCAATCATCCCGGCTACCAGTTCGAGGAGCCAGGGCGAGTCTTTTTCATTGAGCACACCCACCCGAAACTGTTTGACCAGCACGATCTCGTCCCGGGTCGGGTCATAGAGTAATACTCCTACGGCGGGCCGGCGGATCATCAGCTCTCGCACCACAGGCCCAACCCAGCCTCCTTCGAAGCGCCGGTGCTGTAGCGTGAGCAAATCGATGCGCAAAAAGCGGCGATGGCACTCCTTGCGCTCCAGCACTTTCACGTCAGCATTGCTGAACTCTGGTGAATGGGTACTCATCTAGACGAGGTCGTTGGTCAATTCTGTGAGCAGTTTGAGCACGGTATCGCGGATTTGGCGGCAGACATCATCAAACTGTTTCTCGATTTCTGCGTCACTACCGGTCGCTTTGGCCGGGTCAGGGAAACCCAGATGGCGTTTCTTGAGCCGAGCGGGCAGCAGGGGACAATTGTCCTGCGCATCACCGCAAACCGTCACAATCAGATCGGCCCAATCGATCATGTCGTTGCTGAGCACATCAGAGCTGTGCGCACTGATGTCCACACCCTGTTTCTGCATTGCTGCTACAGCGCGAGGATTCAGGCCATGGGCCTCGATCCCTGCGGAACGCACATCCAGCTGCAGTGGTGAAATCAGCTTGGCGGCAAAATGTCTGGCCCAGCCTTCCGCCATCTGGGATCGGCATGAGTTACCGGTACAAAGAAACAGTACATTCATATCTAAAACGTCGACTCATGCACGCTCTTGCTTGATCTCTCTTAATGCCTTGTTAGATGCCGTGCTAGCTGCGGCTGGTCACTTCCAGGAGATGGTAGCCAAATTGGGTTTTGACCGGACCCTGCAATGAATTCACCTCGGCACTGAAGACCACTTCATCGAATTCCTTCACCATCATGCCTGGTCCAAACTGACCCAGATCTCCGCCTTGTGCTTTGGACGGGCAATTGGAATGCTCTTTGGCGACCTCACCGAAATCCTCACCACCCTCGATTCTTTCTTTAAGTTTCAAACACTCTTCTTCTGTATCAACCAGAATATGACGTGCAGTCGCTACACTCATGTGAATCACTCCCTAAAATTTGGCAATCCTGCCATTATGCCCGAATCGCCAGCTCAGAGACACAGCTAATAGCTTTGCGTTATACTGGCGCTCTTGCCTGTCACAGAATGGACGCTGTAACAGTGCACAGCAATGTCGTAGTTCCATTCCCGAATCTCAACCGGTTCAGCAGTAGTGTACGCACTACCGGAATGTGTCTCGACTTGCGTGCGGGGCAATCCCGCTCTGTTTGTAGAAATTGTACAAATGTTATAACTCGCTAATTCACACAATCGACTTTCCAGGTACCACTATGCCATTACCTGACGCTGCACCTCGCAAACATATTCACACGCGCGCAATTGACTATCGCGGTTATGAACGTGAAGACGGCATGTTCGATATCGAAGCACACATGACCGACGTCAAGACCTACGCATTCAAAAATAAATGGCGAGGCGAAGTGCCGGCAGGCGAAGCGTTGCACGAAATGCTATTGCGAGTGACGATAGATGAGCGATTTGAAATCAGGGACGTTATCGCAGTGACAGACAACAGCCCTTTCGCCATGTGTCCCAACATCACGCCAAATTACAAGGCATTAATCGGGATCAGAATGGGTCCAGGCTGGCGCAGAGAAATCCGCCAGAAAGTAGGCGGCACCGCAGGCTGCACACATCTCACTGAACTGCTCTTCCCGATGGCAACGGTGGCCATGCAAACCATCTGGCCCCTGCTGCGCCATCGAAGTAATCAGGCCGATTCTGATATTCCCGAGTCTGAGAAAAAACCGGGCGTGCTGGACACCTGCCACGCCTGGGCAAGTGATTCGGTGGTGGTGAAGGAAAATGCACCCAAGTTCTATACGGGCGATTAAGGCCTCGCCAATATTGCTCGCATTGCAAAGCGTTAGTGTTGTTTCCGGGAACCTGACGTAAATCTTGCGCGATTTCTGTTCGACTTGAGGTTCTGCTGTCGCCCTTCTGGGTAGCTGCAGCAATTTATTTGTAGAAAAGCGGAATCACCACCGTCACCACTACCCCCTCGAGGTCAGTGCGATTTTCGGCACGGATGTGTCCGCCGTGGAAGTCTGTGATGAGGCGTGCGATACGCAGGCCCATGCCGAGATGGGGTTGTTTCTGCTTCTCTTGTGGTCGCACTGAAATCATGGAGTCGAATAGGCGATCCTTCATTTCTTCAGGCAGATAAGGGCCAGCGTTGGAAACCTTGATCACGGCGTGATCACGCAGCGGGCGACAATACACTACGACCGGCTGATCGGGATAGGAAAACTCAACGGCATTGGCGATCAGTTTATCCAATAGTTGGGCAATGTATTCCGGCACGCCATTCACGAAGATCGCCTGCTGGGGAATGTCGGTCTCAAACGCTGACTCCGGGTAGGCCAATTTGTAGCCTTCAACACAGCCATACAGTACCTCACTCAGATCGATCTTCTCCTTTTCGGAGGTTTGTAGCATCTGCTCCAGTCGAGTCGCTTCGCTCATATTGGTCAGAATCAGATTCAATCGCCGGATACCGTCTTCCGCTCTTTCGAGATAGACCTGCGAGTCCTTGTTGTCTTCGGTCATGCTCAGGTTTTCCAGTGACGAACGCACGACAGTAACCGGGGTGCGCAACTCGTGCGACAAACGAGAAGACATGTTTTCCAGATAGTTGGTGTATTGCGTGAGCCGCTCTACGATATTGGAAAAGCTGCGCGACAGGTCGCCGATCTCATCGGAGTTGCGGGTGGCGACGATCGTGTTCTTCACCCTGCCCGAATCATCGATGATGCCCTCAGCCTGATTGCGAAGCAGACGAATGCGGCTGGAGATTCTGGATGCGAAAAAGAACAACCCGAGAGTAACGAGCAGCATCACAGCCAATATGGTATTGAACAGGGATTCCATCGCCTGGTTTCGGAAGGTGCGCAAGCCGTTCATGTTCTGATCGACAACCACCGCACCGATGACTTCACCATCAGCGAGAATCGGGTGGGCAGCTTCCAGCAGACGGGTCTGGGTATCATCCAGTGTCCGAAACTGCGTGAGCGGGATGCCGCGCAGCGCTGAATCGATATGCGCTCCCTCGCGTGTGACCTCAGAATACAGCTCATCAATAAAATCGTTGCTGGGCTTGCTCAGAATCCGGTAATAGAGCGGATTGAGAATTCTGTCCTGAATAAAGAACCAGTATTTGTTGGTTTTCCTGTCGCTGATATTACTGGCGATCTGCAAACCTGTTGCCGTCTGAATATCCCCGACAGTCAGCAGTACGCGGCCACTGCGATCCACGACCTGAATACGCGAGTTATTGTGACCCATGCCAGCGACGATGCGATCGATTTCGGGAGTCGGCAGACGCAGCGACCCAAGGCGTTCCGCGTCGGCAACCTGAGATGTGGCTACGACGCTGTTAACAAATCGGGTGCGGGGATCATCCACATCGAAGATGGCGAAGCCGAGCCGACCACCGAGCATATCCATCGGGATCTGCAATTCCACTTCGTATCCGTCGTCGTTCTCGTACCACTGCCCGCTGATGCG
>JASBUV010000195.1 GCA_030147705.1 Gammaproteobacteria bacterium | reverse complement strand
ACCCAGATTACGCAGATTGAACGCACCAATATCGCCGCGCGCCGAGTTAACACCGCCCGAGATATTTTCTGATTCACTGAAAAAGTTCTGGCCCTGCTCGGCCATGTACTCCAGCAATTCATCGCCGGAATTGACGCCCAGTGCTTCAATATCGACTTCGTCGATCACTGAAACCGGCAATGCATCAGTGATGTTGGCGCCCCTGATCTGGGAACCGACCACGACAACTTCTTCGATAACTGACTCTTGCGCAATACCGGAACTTACCTGTGCGGCAATAGCGATGGCCAGGGATTTTCTAACCAAGTGATTGAGCATAGCTCCCCCCGAAAATAAATATAGCGATAGAAAGATGTTCTAATGACTGTGGGATGTGCGGATTTCTGCCCCTTGAACAGGAAACCCGTAAGCTGAATAGTATCTGATCGTCCGTCCAAAATCCCTTACAATTGTAAAGAATTTTTCCTACAAGAGACCTGCAGGGGGCAGGTGTCACTGCCCGCGAATCAGTGAAAAAAATTCCGCTGGAGAGGCCTGGAAGGCAAGCTTGCGGCTAGAGAATCGCTGGAATTCGGACTGACCGACCCAGAAACTGATGAATTTTCGTACAGCTAGTCCACGCCCAGCACCAGCGCGCCGGGTCTTCTTGGGTCGGCAGCACCATAGAGTACGCCATTGCGCAACATAATCGATTGGGTGCTGCCCATGGTCTGTTGAACTTCGATGTCGTGTCCACGGGCACGGAGCAGATTGAGCGTATCCGGATTCAGACCTCTCTCCACGCCCAGCTCAGGCTGCCTCCACGCCTGATAGATTCTCGGCGCATTGGTGGCTTCGGCAATGTTCATGCCGTAGTCGACCGTGTTTACTACAAGCTGAAGAATGATGTTGTGGATCAGGCTCCCACCAGGCGTGCCGGTGACCAGAAACAGCTCGCCATCCGGATCGAACACGAGCGTTGGCGTCATCGTGGAGACGACTTTCTTGCCAGGCTCCATGGAGTTGGCATGGCCGGGTTGGCGAAAAGAGAAATTGCGCATCTGATTGTCGAGCAGGATGCCAGTACCTGGCACCACCAGCGCAGAGCCAAAGGAATAGCCCAGCGTGTAAGTCGTGGAGACAGCATTACCCTCCCTATCAATAATTGAGTAGTGTGTCGTTTCCCTGCTGGGATAGGGATTTTCCGCAAGCGGTTCGATGTCGCTCACCGGACGCGCGGTAGCCATATCGATTTCAGCCGCGATTTCTCTGGCCAACTCGTCACTCAAATACCAGTCGATGGGTACGTCGACGAAATCAGTGTCACCAATGCTTCCCTGCCTGCGATTGGCATTGCCCCGTTTCATGGTCTCAGCGAGCAAGTGCAGACTATCGGCTGAACCTTGCGGGTAACTCGCCAGTTCTGTCTCATCAAGCACATTCAGCATCTGCAGAAGTGCCAGGCCACCAACACTGCTGGGCGGCATACTGAGTACAGTGTAATCACGATAACTGACCGCGATGGGCTCGCGTTGACTGACCGTGTAATTTGCTAGGTCTTCCTTACTGATCAATCCGTCGACAGAAGCCATATAACTCGCGATGCGGTCGGCGATTTCTCCCTCGTAGAAGGCGCTGGCGCCATGATCACTGATTTGCTGTAAGGACCAGGCCAGATCAGGTTGACGGAATAGCTCGCCTGGTTGATAAGCCGAGCCATCTGCCTTTGCAAACACTTGCAGACTACTCGGATAGTCACGCATATTCTTCAGCGCCTCGCTGAGCGCGAAGGCGAGATCATCGGTCACGCGTATCCCTTGTGTTGCCAGCTCGATGGCAGGCGCGAGTAACTCCGACCAGGGCAATGAGCCGTGCTCACGCCAGGCCATCTCCAGTCCGGCGACAGTACCGGGTACTGCTGCAGCCCGCGGCCCGAACGTCAGATCTGCCCAGATCATGTCGCCATCGGCATCCTGAAAATCTTCTTCTCTTGCCGTCGCAGGCGCCGCAGATCGAAAATCGAGCGCGATAGTCGCGGCGCTGTCGCCGCCAGCAGGATGGATCAGCATGAATCCACTGCCCCCGATGTTCCCAGCACGAGGCAAGGTCACCGCCAGAGCAAACCCCACCGCGACCGAGGCATCAACTGCATTCCCACCAGCAGCCAGAATCCGTCGCCCGACTTCGCTGGCCACCGCATTCTGTGAGACCACCATGCCGCCACGCGCTGCAACGGGATGATGAATGGTGTCGTAGCGAATAATCGCCTGGGTGGATTGCGCGACTGCAGTGCCAGTGAATTGCAGTTGCAGAACGACCAGCAACAACGTTATGGATCGGATGAAACGGATGTCACTCACGTCATTACCTCGTAGAAATCTGGTGTGAACCCTGCTGCTCAAATAATGGTATCCATACTGCCAAAAAAGGAGCCCGA
>JASBUV010000193.1 GCA_030147705.1 Gammaproteobacteria bacterium | reverse complement strand
GCCTGATAGACATGGCCGTTGATGCGTAGCAGCGAACCCTCGCCGGTTTTCGGCTTGCCGACCACCTGGGCGACCAGTTCCTGCCCGGTCTTCCAGGTCAGGTTGCGTTCGTGCCCCGGTAATTGCCGTAAATCCAGTCTGTTTAATTGCAAGCCTGAATACCTCTTTCAGCGATATAGAGGCTTTTGCGCGACCACCAGAGATGCCGCGTAAGAAACCCGTTTCTGGCCCTACGACCCAATGACTTTAAAGCTTTAGTGTTTTTTTCCAATTCGCTGGCACAGAACTTGCTCCTTACCCTGTACAGATGAAAAAAGGCGCTTTGGACGCTCTGGCTAAAACCGCTGAAAGGCCCGTAAACAAAGGGCTGCAGCAAAATTTGACAGGCCGGGTGTCAAAAAAATTAACGAATGGAAAACCGACGTTGTCAATCCATTGACTAGGCTGAAAACAGGCAACTTGGGGACTCAAACAGCATTATGAACACCATAGATCGCAGACAACTCGCTCGTAACACAGGACCGGCTCGAGCCGCGCAATTCCTCATGGTGATGGGTGAGGAGGGGGCCGCCGGCGTCCTCCGTCACTTGTCCAGTGACGAGGTTCAGAAGATCGGTGTGGAAATGTCGCGCATGAATGAGATGACCACCGATGAGGTCAACGACATTCTGACGAGTTTCCTCAAAGACTGCGAGTCCGATGGCTATATCAACGTCGTTGCAGATGAATATACACGCGCGGTGCTTACCCAGGCTCTTGGTGAAGATGCAGCTCACGAGATTCTCGAAAAGATTCTCATGGGCGGAAACACCAAGGGTCTGGATTCTTTGAAGTGGATGGAGCCAGCACTCGTCGCCGGTATTATCCAGAACGAGCACCCCCAGATTCAGGCGATTGTAATTTCCTACCTCGGTGCGGAGCTGTCAGGCGAAGTGCTTAGCCACATGCCCGAGTCTGCAGTTGTAGAGCTGATCGTTCGCATGGCAGAGATGGACTCTGTCGATCCGAAAGCCTTGCAAGAGCTGAACCACTCACTCGAGAAGCAGGTAGAGGGCGTGGTCAGCAAGCAAAGCTCTGCCATGGGCGGCGTCAAGAACGTCGCCAATATTCTCAACTCTCTCGAGAAATCCCAGGAAGACAATCTCATGGCGAAAATCCATGACGTCAGCGAAGACCTGGCTCAGAAGATTCTCGATCAGATGTTTGTTTTCAACGATCTCAAGGAAATCCCGGACCGCGACTTCCAGAAAGTTCTGCGCGAAGTGGCCACCGACCGGCTGGCATTGGCGCTCAAGGGTGCAGATCAATCCATTATCGACAAGGTTTTGCGCAACATGTCTTCCCGTGCTGCGGAAATCTTCAAGGAAGATATGGAAGAGCTGGGTCCAGTACGTGTTACGGATGTGGAGAACGCACAGAAAGAAATTCTGGCCGTTGCGAAGAAACTGTCTGATAGCGGTGAGATTGATCTGAAGGAAGATGAAGCCGCAATGATCGGCTAATAGCGGAGCTGAATTGAGAAGCTCTATTTAAGAGACGCGAATTATGAGTGACTTGTTATCGCAAAATGAAATCGACGCCTTACTCCACGGAGTAGGCGACGGTGCCCCGGAGACGCGGAAAAAGGCAGACGCAGAGGACTATGTTCTCTACGACCTGACCAGCGGTATGAATCGTGTGTCAGGTTGGTCGCAGGAAATTCAGGCGGCGGACGAACGCATGCAGGCCAGTCTCAGCATCAAGTTGCTGGGTTTATTGCACAAGTCGGTTGAGGTGAAGCGTCAGGACATCCGCATTGAAAAATACGGCAAGTACGTCAAATCGCTCTATGTTCCTACCAGTATTACGACTTTTCTTCTCTCCGGAATGGTTGGTTTTTCCAGCATCGTGATGGACGCCAAGCTGGTGTTCGCACTGGTAAATACTTTCTTTGGCGGCGGCACTCGCCCGACCCAGGTTACCGGTCGCGAGTTTACCCATACAGAACAGCGTGTGATCAAGCTGATCCTGAAGACCATTATCGATGCGATCAAGGACAGCTGGAAAGAAATCTCGGATCACGAATTCACGATTACCGAATCCGAAATGAATCCTGCTCACTTGTCGGCGTACAACGACTCCGACGTGCTGATGATTCGTCCTTTCCGCGTCGAGTTCTCTGGCGGTGGCGGAGAGATTCAGTTGCTGATGCCAGGCAACATAATCGATTCACTGTTCCGCAACAAGAAATCCAAATTGGCGGAAGCTGGTGTGACCTCCCGAGACGTGCTGCGTGCGATGGCCCGGGATTTCACCATGGATGTTACCGGTGAATTGAGTGGTGCACATCTCACCATCGGCGAAGTATTCAAAATGTCGCGCGGAGACATTATCGGTGTCGACTCGCCAGAGCAGGTCGACGTCAAGGTTAACGGAGTTCCCAAGTTCAAGGCGCGCATGGGCGAATTGAACGGCAAAGTGGGACTGGAAATTCTCAATAGAGTCTAGGGGCGGAGCATGAACGAAATGACAGGCAACGAAAGCGCTGTGGACACGAGTTACGCACCTCCCCACGCGACCCTGCACGAGCATCAGCCGCTGACTCACAATCAGCTGAATGTGCCAGCAAAGAACAAGAACCTCCCTGCCACCATGCACTACGAACCATGGACGCTGGAATCAATGGGCGATGTGCCATTGACTCTCACGTTCGAGGTAGGACGAACAACCATCACCATTCGTCAGCTCATGGAGCTTTGCAAAGGCTCGTTTATCGAGTTGCGCAATGTTTCTGTGGATACCATCGATGTGCGAGTCAGCGGACAAGTCATCGCGATGGCCGAGGCGATTGGCCTGCAGCAGTGGTATGGCATCCGTATGGGCGAAATTGAAATCCCACCTGCACTGGATCTCGAACAGCTATGACATCTCGCTACCTGACAAGTGTGATTGCTTTTCTCGCGTTACCGTTGAGCCCGGTATTCGCAGCGGAAAGTACCTTGACCGGACAGAGTGCCATCCTGGATACCAGCAGTCTGCTGCAGATGTTGCTGGCGCTGGGGGTGGTCGTTGTACTGATCATTGGTTTGTCGGTAGCAGTCAGAAAATTCAATATGTTCAATGGTTCGGGTTCTGGCCATATCCGTATTGTGGGTGGCCTGGCCCTTAGTAATAAAGACCGACTGTTGCTGGTTCAGGTTGGCGATGAACAGCTGCTGATCAGCACAAGCCCTGGCAGGGTTCAGAAGATTCATGAGATGCAGTCACCGATTGCGCTAAGCCGCGAAGGTGATGAAAAACCTGCCAGCGCACAGAATTTCTCGAATTTGTTGCAGAGCCTTACTCAGAGAGGTCGCTCATGATTGCGCGACTGCTGTCTCTCATTCTTATTCTCCTGCTGCCAGAAGTTGCTTCTGCGGCGGCGAACGATCTGACTCTCGTTACGTCACAGGCGAACGGAGTCGGTGGTACCGATTACAGTATCAGCATCCAGATACTGCTCCTTATGACTGTGCTGACGATGCTGCCTGCAGCATTGATGGCCATGACATCGTTTACCCGGATTATTGTTGTGTTGGCGATTCTCCGTCAGGCATTGGGCCTGATGCAGACACCATCCAACCAGATTATCCTCGGTCTGGCGCTATTCATGACTGTGTTTGTGATGGCGCCAGTTTTTGAAACTGCTTATGAAAACGGCATCGAACCCTATATGAACGAAAGTCTGGGTTTCGATGCAGCACTGACCGAAACCGGCAGCCCTTTTCATAAGTTCATGGCAGACCAGACGCGCGAGTCGGATCTGGTGCTGTTCAGCGAAATGGCCGGCTACGACGGTTTTGATTCTCTGGAAGAGGTTCCTTTCAGAGTTCTGGTGCCTGCTTATCTGACCAGTGAGTTGAAAACAGCCTTTCAGATAGGCTTTCTGATATTCATTCCTTTCCTCGTTATCGATCTGGTGGTCGCGAGCATTCTGATGTCGATGGGCATGATGATGCTGTCGCCCATGCTGATATCCCTGCCTTTCAAAATCATGCTCTTCGTGATGGTTGATGGCTGGACACTGGTGGTAGGAACGCTGGCCTCGAGTTTCGCGGTGAGTTAGAGAGAACGGAGTAGCAGGGGAACAATCATGAATGAAGATGTGGTATTGCAAGTAGGTCGCGAAGCGCTGTTTCTTATTGTCGCGCTTGCCGGACCGCTGCTGCTTGCTGCGCTAGCCGTTGGTTTGATTGTCGGTGTGCTGCAGGCCGCTACGCAGATTCAGGAACAGACGCTGAGTTTTATCCCCAAGCTTCTCGCACTGGTTATTGCCCTCGTACTGATGGGCCCATGGCTACTGACTTCCTGGGTTGTCTATACCCAGGAACTTTTTTATCGCATTCCGGAGTTAATAGGCTGATCCGTCAGCCCGAGACCACAATGGAAATTCAACTGGACAATATCACTGCATGGGTCGGCGACTTCTTCTGGCCGTTTCTGCGCATCAGTGCCTTGTTCGTTATCGCACCGGTGTTTGGTTCCCGAACAGTTCCGGTTCGAATCCGCATCATGCTGGCAGTGTTCATCACTGTGATACTGATTCCGAATTTGCCTTTCTATGAAAGCATCGAGCCATTCAGCGCGCAGGGCATTTTGCTCATCATTCAGCAATTGGCCATTGGTATCGTCATGGGGCTGATTCTGCAGATTATTTTTGGAGCCTTGATTATGGCTGGCCAGACCATGGCGACGACCATGGGTCTGGGTTTTGCGTCTTCCGTCGACCCCCAAAATGGAGTGCAGGTAACCATGCTCGGTCAATTGTACCTGATGCTAGGCACTCTCTATTTCCTGGCCATGGATGGTCATCTTTTATTACTGGAAGTCATGGCTAACAGTTTTACCTATTTGCCCGTGGGTTCCCCGCTCAATGGCGGCCAGATATTTGGCGATATCGCGCTGTTTACCACTGAGTTGTTTCTTGCTGCCGTGTTGCTCTCGTTGCCGGTGATGGTTGGTGTGCTGTTGGTCAATCTGGCATTCGGTGTGATCACACGCGCCGCACCGCAGCTCAATATTTTTGCAGTCGGCTTTCCCACTACGATGCTCGCAGGATTTGTGTTGATGTTCTTCAGCATTCCGATCCTGGTGCCTTTGTTACAGAACCTGTTCGACACAGGATTTTCCTTTATGAGGACACTGGTCAATGGCTGAGAACAGTAGTCAGGAAAGAACCGAAGAGGCGACCCCCAAACGGCGGGAAGACACCCGCAAGAAAGGTCAGGTCGCCCGCTCCAAGGAATTGAATGTACTGGTGTCATTATTGGCATCGGGGTTCGGCATGATGGTATTCGGCAAACAGATAATCCAGGACATCAATCAGTTGCTGCGTGATGGACTCAGTTTCGGGCGCGAAGAAGCCTTCAATTCGACGATGATGTCAGTGGCATTCATGGATGCCATCATGGCGAGCGTCTGGATGCTGGCACCATTATTGGCCTTGTTAACGGTATGCACGGTAGCCAGCCCGATGTCGCTGGGCGGCTGGGTGATGAGCGCCGATCAGATCAGGCCCAAGATGGAACGCATTAGTGTCATCAAGGGCTTCGGCCGAATGTTTTCTCCGAAGTCTTTGATGGAATTGGTCAAAGCCATTGCCAAGTTCTTTCTGGTTGGTGGTGTCGCCTGCTTCGTGCTGTACATGGTGCTCGATGACATTCTGATCCTGCCTTTGCAACCGATAACAGAAGCTTTCCGTGCAACAGGGTCGCTTTTTATCTGGTGCCTGCTTGGCTTCAGCTCTACGTTAATTCTGATCGCTGGTATCGACATCCCGTTCCAGCTCTTTGAATTCAAGAAGCAGATTCGCATGACCAAGCAGGAAGTCAAAGAAGAGATGAAGGACACGGATGGCCGGCCTGAAGTCAAAGCCGCAATTCGTGATCGCCAGCACGAGATGGCGAACCGTCGCATGATGCAGGAAGTGCCAACGGCAGATGTCGTGATTACCAACCCGACTCACTATGCTGTCGCGCTGCGCTATGACCAGGAAAGCAATGGCGCTCCAAGAGTTGTCGCCAAAGGCAAGGATATTATCGCAGCCAAAATCAGAGAGATCGCTGAAGAAAACGAAATCGCGATTTTCCGTGCACCGCCTCTGGCGCGCGCACTGTACGCCTCCACCGATTTGAATCAGGAAATTCCGGGCAATCTGTTTCTCGCTGTTGCTCAGGTATTGGCCTATATCTTTCAGTTAAAACAGGCGCGGCGTGGCAAGGCAAAGATGCCAGTTCCACCCCGCAACATCAAAGTACCAGCAGAGTACGCGAGACGTGAACAGCAGGAGGGTATTGTCTGATGAGCAGTGCCGCAAGCAACGCACCAACACTTTCTGTCGGCGGAGTTGATCTTCGCATGATCGGCCTGGGAGCGCCGTTATTGATTGTCATGCTGTTAGCCATGATGATTCTTCCGCTGCCTCCGTTCATGCTGGACTTCCTGTTTACCTTTAATATTGCCTTGTCGCTGATTATTTTGCTGGTTGCCGTGTATATCAGTCGGCCGCTGGATTTTGGCGTGTTCCCCAGTGTGCTGCTCGTCGTTACCCTCATGCGTCTGGCGCTGAATATCGCTTCAACTCGTGTCGTGCTTATCGAAGGTCATAATGGCACCGGCGCTGCAGGTCGGGTGATTGAAGCGTTCGGTGATTTCGTTGTCGGCGGTAACTACGCAGTTGGTCTGGTCGTTTTTGCGATTCTCGTGATTATCAACTTTGTTGTTGTGACCAAAGGTGCAGGGCGTATCTCTGAAGTGACTGCGCGTTTCACTCTGGATGCAATGCCAGGTAAACAGATGGCAATCGACGCCGATCTGAACTCCGGGCTTATCGATCAGGATACCGCCAGACAGCGTCGTGAAGAAGTTGCACGGGAGTCCAGTTTCTATGGAGCGATGGATGGTGCCAGCAAGTTTGTGCGCGGCGATGCCATCGCGGGCATACTGATCCTGTTCATTAATATCATCGGTGGCTTCGCAATAGGTGTATTGCAACACGATCTTAGCGCCGGTCAGGCAGCAACCAATTACGTGCTGTTGACGATTGGTGATGGTCTGGTTGCACAGATTCCCTCGCTCTTGATATCCATCGCAGCCGCATTGATCGTTACCCGTGTTGGTGCTGTTAGCGACATGGGTCGTCAGGTTATTGATCAGGTATTCGAAAGCCCGAAAGTATTTGTTATTACGGGCGCTGTGATTGGAATTCTTGGCCTTGTTCCTGGAATGCCGAATCTGATTTTCCTGTTTATCGCCAGCTCTCTGTTCGGAATCGGGTATGTGCTGTCGCGCAAGGCTCTGGCTCCTGAAGTGGAAGAGGAAGAGGACGAGGAAGAATCCGATGCACCGCAAGCGCAGAAAGACCTTGGCTGGGACGATATTCTCGGTGTCGATATCATCGGGCTTGAAGTCGGTTACCGATTGATCTCGTTGGTCGACAAGGAGCAGGGTGGTGAACTGCTAGATCGAATCAAGGCGGTACGCAAGAAAATTTCGCAGGATCTGGGATTTCTGGTGCATTCCGTACACATTCGGGACAACCTCAGCCTGCAGCCCAATTCCTATCGCATTACCTTGATGGATGTGCCAGTCAGCGAAGGGCAGATACATCCTGGTATGGAGATGGCGATCAATCCTGGCCAGGTTTTTGGTGATCTGGAAGGAATCGCCGGTAAAGACCCTGCCTTCAATCTGGATACGATCTGGATCGAATCAAGCCAGAAAGAAGAAGCGCAATCGAAAGGCTATACCGTTGTTGACGCGAGCACAGTTATCGCAACTCACCTTAGCCACACCCTGAAATCTCATTCCCATGAACTGCTCGGTCACGATGAAGTACAGAAACTTCTCGATAATCTGGCCAAGAGCGCGCCCAAACTTGTTGAAAACCTCGTGCCGGATGTTGTGTCACTTGGCACGGTTCTCAAAGTCATGCAGAACCTTCTCGCGGAGGGTGTGCCTGTCCGAGACCTGCGCAGCATTGTTGAATCCATCGCGGAACATGCAGGGCGTGGCCTCAATACTGATGAATTGACTGCGGCTGTACGTGTCAGTTTAGGACGTACTATCTGTCAAGGAATCGTCGGTATGGAGCAGGAAATCAGCGTAATTACGCTGGGTGGAGGGATGGAACGGATATTGCTTGATTCAGTAGCAGGCAATCGAGAAGGCGGTCTGACCGGTCTTGAACCGGGTCTGGCAGAGACTTTCCTCAAGGAGATTCACATGCGCTCCGCCGAGCTCGAAGCCTCAGGACAGATACCCGTACTACTGGTGTCTGATCAGGTAAGAAGTTGGATGTCTCGCTTTGTGAAAGCGGCGAACCCCAGGCTGAAAGTACTGGCCTATAACGAAGTCGCCAATCACAAGCAGCTGAAAGTGATTTCGACCGTAGGTCAATTGGAATCACACGCAGCCTAGGTAAGAAATGAATGTCGGCAGGTGTCCAGTTGCAAGGGGAACCTGCGAAGTGAAAGGGTTTTAAGTTAAACGTTCAACGCATTTAACGAATGATTGTGGAGCAGACCGTGAGAGTAGAACGATTCCAGGAAGACAATATGCAGAAAGCCATGGCCAGGGTTCGCACCGAGCTGGGTAATGATGCAGTCCTGATCTCCAGCCGCAGTGTTAATGGCCAAATCGAAGTCATGGCAGCCAGTGACTACAACCCGCAGAAATTGGAGGCGGAGATGAAAAAGGTTGCTACTGCCAAGCCAGAAACCAAGAGCAAGAACGAGTTCTTGTTTGAGATTCTGAGCGACAAACAGACGCAGGAAGCACAGGCACCAACGCTGCAAAGTATGCAGGAAGAATTGGGCCGACTGCGTGAACTGTTTGAAGGTGAACTTGCTCAGCTGGCCTGGCGCGATGCGCGTACTCGTCAGCCCAATCGAATCGCCTTGTTGAGCCGCCTTGAGGAACTCGGAATTACCAGGGATCTTGCGATCAAGCTGGTCGAAAAAGTCTTGCCCTGTGCAGATATAGAACTCGGTTGGAGACGCGCACTTCGTCTGCTGACCAAAGTGATCAAGTCAGCAACACACGATCCATTGAATGACGGCGGCATTATCGCGCTGGTCGGGCCAACAGGGGTCGGCAAAACGACAACCGCGGCAAAAATTGCCGCTCAGTTTGCCGCTCGACATGGCCGGAATCAGGTCGCACTCATTACTACGGACAACGTGCGCGTGGGTGGCAAAGACCAACTGATCTCCCTTGGAGGATCTTTGGGCATTCCGGTGCAAGTCGCCTCAGATGCCAGAGAACTGAAACAGACGTTGGAAAGTTTTTCCGGCCGCAAACTGGTGATCATCGACACAGCGGGAGTGAATCCACGCACCGGGTCGCTCGCCAGAGAGTATCAACAGGTCATTGGTAACAACACAGATGTTGTTCCTTATCTCGTACTCGCTGCCACCGCGCAGGAAGCGGTGATCAATGAAACGATTCGCGCTTACAAGGGCATTGAGTTGGCAGGAGCAATCATTACCAAGACCGACGAAAACGTGTCCATCGGTGCGGCAATCTCCGGTGTGATCCGTTCCCGACTGCCCGTTGCGTTCCTGGGAACGGGACAGGGCATACCGGAAGATCTCATTGGCGCCGAAGCGAAATTCTTCTGGAATAAATTGATTGAGAATTACAACGCATTACGCAAGCAGCGTCAGCAGCGTATCGCTATCGAACACAGGGAAGCCGTTAACGGGCAAGGAGCCGCGTTGGCTAATTAAGCCATGCATCTACGTGGAAGTTTCATGATGACTGATTCAGTACGAACCATAGCAGTTTCGGGCGGCAAAGGCGGTGTCGGCAAGACCAA
>JASBUV010000045.1 GCA_030147705.1 Gammaproteobacteria bacterium | reverse complement strand
CAGCGAGTTGCCACTTGGTATCCGGCCAGGTCAGCGCGGTGAGCGGGTCGGCATCGCCCTGAGCGGGAGAGCCAGCGTTCACCCAGCGTACCAGTTTCTGAATCTCGTCATCCTGCAGATTCATCTCATTGGCCATCTTGTGACCAACCTTGTTATCGATCTGACCGGGCGGCATACGCTTGGTCATGACCACTTCGCGAATCATGGGTGACCAGCCTTGAACGGCAAGTTTGTTATCCATCGCGAAAGGCGCAATACCCCCTTCGCGGTGACATTCTGCGCAGTTCTCAGCAATGATGGGTGCGATGTCGTTGGCATAATCGAGGCCAGCTCCGTCAACGCCCTGATGCGCGATGCTCGCGCCGTCACCAGACAAGGCGACGAGGTCAGGATTATTGCCAGCCAGCAATTGCTCAACAGCATGCGTTAATTCACCTTGGACAGGACCGCGATACACGATCTCAAAATTGCGGGGATTATAGACCACCGCTTCGTCCATCTTGCTTAAACCCAGTGCTTCGGAAACCACCTGAGCATCATCCATGAGAACCTGGAATTCAGCATTCAGATCAGCAGCTACCGCTGCGCGATCGGTTTGCAGGCCAGGATTCAGCAGGAAAAATTTGACCGCTTGTCCTGAGTAGGCAGCTTGTAACTCTTGCAGTGCAGCGAGAGCGTCTGCATCAGTGCTGCCCACGCCTTGGGGCAGGATGACAACCGCCTGATGGTCGTCGTACCAGGCCATGTGATGTTGGGTGCCTTGGTGGTCGATCAGGGCGAAATCGCCCACTCGTTCACCAGCGACAGCACCTGTCGCAGCGATTGAAACGAGAGTGGACAGAGCCAGTCGCAGAGAATTTTTCACGCGTGTTCCCTCTTTTTGAATCTGTTGTGAGATGGGTGAGATAAGTGAATCGTGTTTCGGGCTTTTCTAAAGCATCGGTTTTTTAGCGTTGATGCTCTTTGTAGGGGATTAGACGTCATAATGCAACAATTTGTTACGATTATACTCAGATGCTCTACAGGGCGCGTCAGACGTGGCGTCCGAGTTTTTGATTAGTGATAATTCGAGTCCTGAACCCCCATGCCGCCGACCAAGCCCCGCTCACGTGAGACAAACGGAAGCGGATATCAGTCCTCCGCCAAGTGTTGCGCAGGCAAATAGTTGGGAGCACTGTTGTTTCCATGTCCCTGCAATTCCTTCTCGCGGGCGGGCAGAGGATAATGGCGCCTCATTCGATCAATGCTCAGCGCAGGAATCTGATCATGCACAGCGAATCCTTGTTGATTAACGCACTCTATTACCTCGTCGCGGCAGTGATAGCCGTGCCCTTGTTCAAGAAACTGGGCCTGGGTTCCATTCTGGGCTATCTGTTTGCGGGAGTAATTCTGGGGCCGCACGCACTGGGTCTTGTGCATGATCCGGATGAAGTCCTGCACTTCGCAGAATATGGCGTCATCCTCCTGCTGTTTATCATTGGCTTGGAACTGGCGCCGGATAAGCTGTGGAACATGCGCGGGGAGATCGCATTCGTGGGCGGCAGCCAGCTCGTTCTCAGCGCAGCCTTGCTCTTCGGGTTCTTCGTCTTGATTGGGACAGGAGTGTCACAATCCGTAGTGTTGGGCTTGACCCTCGGTCTCTCGTCGACCGCATTTGCAATCCAGTTGATGAACGAAGAGCACATTCTGGCTTCGCCACTCGGTCGCAAAGGTTTTTCTATCCTGTTGCTCCAGGATCTGGCAGTGATTCCTATCTTGTTGCTGCTGGGGCTGGTGGCACAGGCAAGCAACGATGGCGAACAGCTGGCATGGTATTGGGGTGTGTTGGCAGTGCTTGCCATGCTGGCGTTGTCACGCTACGGGCTTAACCAATTCCTCACTATTGTCGCTGGCACACGCAACAGGGAAGTGATGACGGCCGCGAGCCTGCTGATTGTTATCGGTGTAGCAGTGTTGATGGACGAAGTGGGCCTCTCGATGGGGCTCGGTGCTTTTCTGGCTGGCATCATGCTGGCCAATTCGGATTTTCGTCATCAGTTGGAATCTGATATCGAGCCTTTCAAGGGAATCTTGCTGGGCCTGTTTTTCATAGCGGTCGGCATGACCCTCAATCTGGATCTGCTGTTTGCGAACCCAATCCCGCTGTTGCTAGCTGCTATTGGTCTGATGGCGATCAAGACGCTTGTCATCGTCGGGATATTGAAGTGGGGGCAGGTCTCTTACAAAGAATCGTTCCAGCTTGCCCTGATGCTCTCGCAGGGCGGTGAGTTTGCCTTTGTGATTTTGGGGCAAGCTGCGCAGCTCAGTTTTCTGCCTGCCGAACTATCTGACCAGATCATTCTGGTGGTCGGGCTCTCCATGGCGCTTACCTCTCCCGTCGTCGTGTTGCATCGACGGCTCTTTCGCTGTCGCAGCGATCATCAGCCGGATCAGGATGCGCATTGGGATGACAATGAACCTGAGGTCATTATTGCCGGATTCGGCCGTTTCGGTCAGGTGGTTGGCCGGATGCTGACTTCACAACACATTCCGTTTACCGCGATGGACAAGAATCCAGAGCATGTAGAATTCGTGCGCAAGTTCGGTAACAAACTGTTCTTCGGTGATCTCACGCGATTGGACATGCTGGTGTCGGCAGGAATACAGCATGCCCGTACTTTGGTGGTCGCTGTTGATAGTATTGAAGAGTCGCTCAAGATCATTGATCAGGCGCGCGAGCTGAATCCGGAGATCAATATTGTTGCGCGCGCGATCGATAGATTTCACGCCTACGAGTTACATGCGCGCAAAGTCGGTAGTGTGATTCGGGAAATGTTTCCGAGCAGTCTTGAAGCAGCGACGAGCACATTGCGAAGTCTGGGCTACACAGAAGGGCAGGCTTTGGAGATGGGAGATCGTTTCCGTCAGTACGATGAGGCACTGCTGCAGAAATCGGTTGAGCACCGTGATGACATGGATGAGCTTCTGATTTTGGCGAAGGAAGGGAGGAAGGAACTCGAACAATTGTTCGAAAAAGACAAGAACGACCCGGTGTCTGCCTGACGCGCTCAGTTCGACTTGTCGCGTGGCAAATCATGCTATCTTTCACTTACGAATTTCGATTCCTGCTCAAGCACAAGCTGGCAAAGACCGGCTCATGTCTGCGCAAGTCAGCATAAGTCAGCTCAAGATCGTGAACCAAGACCAAGAATAATCACAACTAATGGAATAGCCGCTATGAATCACCTTCGCAAAAGCCTGATTGCCGTACTTTTCTATTCACTGACCGGCCTCGCGGGAGCACAGGATGGCCCCTGGTACGGCATTCAATTGCCGCCCTCGGTAGACCCGCACGGCAGTCCTGTCGCAATAGGTATTCGTGGCCCGGTCCCGGTGACCTTGCCTGCCGATGAAGCAGCCGCTCCAGAGCTCAGTGGTGCACGCCTGGCTGAGGATCTGGTGAGGATTGTCGAATTTTCCCATGAAAGTCGGCGCCGACAAGAACTCGGTGGCGATCAGTTTTGGGGTAGAGTTTCCGGGTTTCAGAGTGGTGACGCGGTAGTCAATTGGGCCGCAGAACAGCTCAGCGCAGCAGGAATCGAAGAAGTCCGTATTCAACGCTTCGAGCAGGAGTCGGATGCCAGCCTGTGGATTCCCGAACAGTGGGAAATCCGCTTGCTCGGCAAGTCGGTCTTCGGAGCGGGGAGCCAGGATGTGGTACTGGAAACTTCCATGGCACTGGCACCGTCCGAATTGCCCGGGGGAGAACTTACAGCCCCAATCGTCTACGTAGGCAAAGGCACAGCGGCGGAATTAATGCATATCGACGTGACAGGCAAGATCGCGATTCAGCATGTTACGCCTCAGGCGCATCTGGTTTTTGAGCGGACGCCTTCAGTGCCCAGAGCGCGAGAGCTGTTCAATCGCGGAGCGGTGGCGGTCATTACGCTCGTGGATCAGCCCGGTAACGAGCGCGTTCGGGATTTCAGTAACTGCGGCGGGCCTTGTTTCAATCTCGGCGGTCAGGACAGCTGGTTTCTCTCGCAAGTGATGGATGCCGCTGCAGTAGCAGGTAACTTCGATGAATTGGAGATGACGCTCAGTTTGCGAGCGCACAGCCACAGTGGCCTCGATGCAATCAATGCAGTTGCGGTGATTCCAGGTAGCAGCGATGAGACGATTGTTCTGAACGCGCACGCGGATGCGTGGTTTGATGGAGCGGGTGACAATGGCGACGGTCTCGCTGTGCTGCTCGGTCTCGGTCGCCATTTTGCCAAACCTGAGAACGCCCTTGATCGTACTCTGGTTCTGGTTGTGAGTGCTGGCCATCACACGTCCGGTCTGAATGGCCCGCGGGCGGCGGTCTCGATGAATCCGGATCTGTTCGAAAATGCCTTGTTGATTTTTAATTTGGAGCACGTGGCGCAGCGCAATATTGCTCCTGCGCGTTTCAATTTCGAAGACGGCTATCGTCAGTTCACTGCGGACGTTGGTGAGGCGCCGATAGTCGTAGGAATATCCAATAGCTCGCCCTATTTGCAGAGTTTATTCACCGAAGGCGTGAATCGCTACGGCACCAATTTCATGTCCAGTGAATCCACCATGGCCAGCGGTGAAGGTGGCGGTTATCGCTCTGCTGGGGTGCCGATCGTGACGACCATGCAAGCGCCACCTCTCTATCATACGAGTGGCGAAGTCACCGAAGTGATCTCAGTGCCGGGAATGGAGCGTATGGCAAGATTCATGGCGTTCTTCGTCAAGCAAGTGGACGACGCGGAACGGGATTGGATAGGTGCCGCACAGCAGTGAGCGCATCCTGTACAAAGCAAACGATTGATGATTGATGGTAGCGTGTTGAATGACTAAAGCAGTAGTTCTATTGAATCTTGGCACTCCCGCCGAGCCAACCCCGAAAGGTCTCAGAGACTATTACAAATATTTTTTCTCTGACCCATATGTGTTCGATATGAATCCGCTTGCACGCTGGGCGCTCAGAAATTTCATCATCCTGCCATTTCGCGCACCTCGTATTGCCAAGGATTACGCCAAGATCTGGACAGAGGAAGGTTCCCCGCTCAAGGTCTATGCGGATCGCATGCAAGCAAGTGTGCAGGCGGAGTTCGACAAACAGGGCAGCAAGGTGTTGGTGCGCAATGCGATGGGCTACAGCTCGCCTTTTATTTCTGAAACGATGGCAGAGCTCGAACAAGCCGGAGTGAAAGAAATCACGCTACTGCCCATGTTCCCGCAGTATTCTTCCGCGACTACCGCCTCGGTTTTTGCGGAAGTGAACAAGGCAGCATCCAAGTGGAAAGAAGCACCACGTCTCAATTTCGTGAAGGACTTGTTTAGTGAACCAGCATTCATCAGAGCCTGGTCAATCCTGATCTCGTCCAAGTTGGAAAGCGAAGCCATTGATCATGTCGTGTTCAGCTACCACGGCGTGCCGGAAAAAACGATTCGTAGTGCAGATGCTGAAGGTGTGTGTAATTTCGGCGAGTGTTGCAAATCGATTACCGAACAAAACCGCTATTGCTACCGTATGCAGTGCGTGCAAACAACTGAAGCCATCGTCAAGGCGCTGGGTTGGGATGAAAGCAAGTATTCTTATGCATTCCAGTCGCGCTTCGGTCCTCTGCCGTGGTTACAACCCTATCTCGATGAGCATTTGAATGCATTGGTCGAGCAAGGGCACAAGAGAGTAGCGGTGGTGACGCCATCGTTTATTTCAGACTGTCTCGAAACCTTGTTTGAAATCGGCATCGAATATCGTCATGCGTTTGAAGAGGCCGGGGGAGAGAGCTTCGTACTCGTGCCAAATCTCAATGATGAGCCTGCATGGTTTGCGTCAGTATTCGAGATTGCCAACAAACATCTTGCCTATACACTTTGAATTTATTGAGCTGGTAGCGAACTGGCCAGTTGCACTGGCGAAGCAGTGCTTTATTCGGAAACCATCTGCAGATCGGCGGCTTCGGTGGCTCGTTTCTTCTTCTGAGTGACCGGGCGGCGTTTCTTTAGCCACATAAAAACTCCCGTGCCGAACAAGCCGGCCATCAACAGGCCGCTTAGGAAGACGACGACACGACCGGGCATGCCCAGTGCGTCGCCGTTATGGAGCGGAAACATCCAGGTCAGCAATTTACTTCCGGCAGGCAATTCTCTCGCATCCCAGATATCCAACACAGCTCCGCTGTAGCGATCGATATATACGGTGCTGGCACCGTACTCGTTCCACCACTCGCCCGGGTGCATGAAAGTGACGCGCC
>JASBUV010000182.1 GCA_030147705.1 Gammaproteobacteria bacterium | reverse complement strand
AACACATCGAGCGATTCGCCCGGAGCAATAAAATTGGCCGGGTTTTCATAGCTAGCGGTGACCAGGCCCTGAGCGCCAGCAATGTGCGGTAGGCAGGTTAATAGTAGTGCGAAGAGAAGTGGTCGGCTGGTTGGCATGCTGTGTTGATTCCCGGGATTGATCCGGGAGCAGAATACCATAAGTGTGACGGGATGCCAGTCCCGCTGTTTAGAGGATCACAGTATGCTGGCGAATCCGGTCTGATCGAACGTCTTGATAACAGCCTCCTTTCATCTTGTGTTCCATCAGCTCCATCACAAACAGCTGTCCGAGCACGGAGACGCTAGTTACAGCAATCACCCGTTTGCACAGGCGGGCACGGTGTTGTTCCATACGAGCAAAAGACACAGCAGTCTCCAGCTTTGGGTCGCAGCAAAGTGCTGCATTGATTGCAAGTGTAAAAATAGATGCATGCATCCGTAGGCATGGTTTCGACATGCTCGGTACTGCAAGCCGGGCAAGTGAGTGTCGTGTGTAAATTCACTACTGGCATAGTTTGCTGTGCTCGCGATGTGCTCGGTGACTTAATAATGCCGAAGCCAGCAACCCAAATATCCCGATGTACATAAGGGTCAATATCCAGCCAAAGTAGAATCCGATAAGAATCAAGGCAGCGGAAACAATGCCTATAAGAGTAGGAATCACCTCCTTATGCTGTCGGTAGGAAAGCGTGGACCCGATGATCGAAACTACAACGAACGCAGGAAAGACATAGGTCATCAAGATTCCCTCCCACGGTAACAGGATTCCCAGACCGAGAGCGCTGCCTAGTGTCGCAAACAATGGCCAGCATGCCGGGCACGCCAGTGCCGTTATAAAAGTGCCAGCGGCACCGATCCTGTCTATGTAGTGCAATTTCATTGCGCATTCCTGATTGAGACTAACAAGCGGGTGCAAATCTTGGTGATCTGGAGTATGAATGCTGTAGTAACTACAGATGCAACCCCCGAGGAGGTGGAATCCGTGAGCAAGACCTTATCGATCGGAGTGCTGGCAAAGCACACTGGCGTAAATATAGAGACGATCCGGTTTTACGAGAAGCAAGGCATATTGCCTGTTCCGTCGCGCAGCTCATCGGGAAGGCGACTCTACGGAGGCGAAGACCTCAAGCGCCTCAGCTTCATACATCAATGTAGAAAACTGGGGTTTTCCCTGAAGGAAGTCGAAAGCCTGATCAACCTGGTGGATAGTGGTGATTACACGTGCGAGCAAGTTCACGAAATCACCGCAGCGCATGCCAAAGAGGTTAAACAGAAAATCAAAAGTCTTACAAAGATGGAGTCTGTACTGGACGGGATGGTCGAGCAGTGTAGTAGAGGGAAAGTTCCAGACTGCCCGATTATTGATAGTTTGTATGGGGACTAGTGTGTGCGTAATTTCGAATTCAATGAGCCCGTCGCATTGAGGCTTGTTGCTTACGCTCTTCAGTTTCTCTTGGCGCCAGTCGGGAGTCCATCTCACTGGACTCCCGCTAACATCAGTGGCTCATTTGGTTTTGTTATGGCTGCCATCGCAGAGTGGCTGATTGGCCGTGCTCTTGCAGCCACAGAAAAAGACTTTCTTTGATACTTCAGCTGTGTATTTCACGGGAGTGAAGCCCGTATCCTTGTGTGAGCCATCGCAGAATGGCTGGTTCTTGCTTCTACCACAAGCGCACCAATAATAGGACTTACCTGCTTCGACTTCGACGGGAAAAGGTGTATCTGCTGCGCGTATTGCTTCACTCATTCTTTCATTCCTGATTTATAGACACGTTTTAATGCACTGGTTTGCGTTGCTCATCGTGAACTTCGGCATTGCGAGCATGCCGTTCACGAGTCTGGACATCGCAAAGGTGTAGCTGTATGCAAATACCATGCTCAGAAATGAGCCATGTCTCACTCATTAGCCAAGTGCCTTTAGTCATGGCCCTTGTGAGCTCCACGACCAGAGGGAGCAACGCATTGATAGCAAATTCAACCGATTAATTGTTGGCACTCTTTTGGCTCAGGCTCGGCATGCACGCACTATCCCGGCGCACAACAAGTGCAAAAACTGCGCGTATTCTGTCTGCGCTCGCCCCAATACACGGCATAACGCGGCTTCGCTGAATTGGCACGACACCTGCATTTATAAACCTTGAGTAAACACAGTGCAGAGCAATTCCGGCATTCGCATTGGGTACATAGAAACCAGGCAATGACGTTTGCTGCAACAATTCGGGAAATGGAATGCTAGGGTTCCGGCATCGATAAGGATGCGACTGGTCCGAGAGCATTCGACCTTTTAGTGAACATCGCGTGAGCGTGTTCATCAGTCTCTGGCATCTACCTTGATTGCCACGATTGCGAGGTTACACGGCGGGACAAAAGCCCGGGAGGAAACACTGGCTCGATATTGCCGGGAATTCTCTGCGTGACTTCAATATCTGGAGACTGAACATGAGATCCACTCTCTTAAAATGCCTCATCACTCTTCTGCTCGCGATGGCGGCAACTATCAATTCACCAGTCAGTTTTGCGCAGCAAAAATTCAGCCTCTGTTGGTCGATTTACGTTGGCTGGATGCCGTGGGAATACGGTGATGCCAGCGGCATCATCGACAAGTGGGCTGCGAAATATGGCATTGAGATTGACGTCGTCCAGATCAACGATTACATCGAATCCATCAATCAATATACAGCAGGAGACTTTGATGCCTGCTCCATGACCAACATGGACGCGCTAACCATACCGGCAGCGAGTGGCGTCGATTCAACAGCAGTCATTGTCGGTGACTTCTCCAATGGCAACGACGCAGTCATTCTCAAGCAGGGCAGCACGCTTGCGGACATCGCGGGACAACAAGTCAATCTCGTCGAACTCAGTGTCTCGCACTATCTGTTGGCCCGTGGTCTGCAATCAGTCGGCTTGAGTGAGCGCGATATCACAGTGGTAAACACCTCGGATGCCGACATGGTCGCGGCGTACACCACCAGTGGTGTTACAGCGGTCACGACCTGGAACCCCATCGTTAACGAAATTCTCAGCATGCAGAATGCCACCAGTGTGTTCGACAGTTCCATGATTCCCGGTGAGATCATCGATACCCTGATGGTGAAAACGGAAGTGCTCGAAGCCTTCCCGGAATTCGGTAAGGCGGTAACTGGAGCCTGGTACGAAATCATGGCAGCGATGCGCGACAGCGAAGAGGTACGCGCGCATATGGGCGACGCCTCGGGTACTGATCTTGCAGGCTACGAGTCGCAGTTAGCGACAACTCAAATGTTCTACGAAGCGAAAGACGCAGTCGAATTCGTTAACAGTCCTAACCTGAAGACCACCATGGAATACGTTGCCAATTTCTCGTTCCAGCATGGCTTGTTGGGTGAAGGCGCGCCCGATGCAGAATTCATCGGCATAGAAACGCCCGCGGGAGTTTATGGCAACACGGCGAATATACAGCTGCGCTTTGATCCTTCGTATATGGCGATGGCGGCCGAAGGCAGTCTTTAGGTCTTGAGTTAACGCGAACCCACGAAAGAATTCGACTTCCCATGCCGAGACTAATCAATCTGCAGCCGAGTCGTCGCCTTAAAGCGGCGCTGGGGATAATTCCGTTCGTACTAATCCTGATTGCCTATCAGGTCGGCTCTGATATTCGCAAAGCCGAGAACGAACAGGATCGGCTACTGCCCAGCTTCGAGGAAATTGCAGACGGTGTGAATCGCATGGCGTTCGAGCCGAGTCAGCGAACTGGTGAATACCTGTTCTGGGAAGACACCAAGAGTAGCCTGACGAGACTGGCTATCGGTATCAGCATTGCGGCTTGCATTGGACTACTCGTCGGCCTCGCTGCGGGTGCTATTCCGATAATCGCCGCGCCGCTGAATCCACTGATCACTGCGATTTCGCTGGTGCCGCCAATGGCGATACTCCCCATACTTTTTATCGTGTTTGGTCTGGGCGAGCTCTCCAAGGTAATGCTCATTGTCATCGGAGTCAGCCCGTTTCTGATTCGCGACATCTTGCAGCGCACCCAGGAGTTACCCCGCGAACAACTGATCAAGGCACAAACTCTCGGCGGCAATAGCTGGCAGATTATTGTGCGCGTCGTTTTTCCGCAGATACTGCCCAGACTGTTCGATGCCGTGCGCCTCAGCCTCGGCGCCGCGTGGTTGTTTCTGATTGCTGCGGAGGCAATCGCCGCTACCGATGGCCTTGGCTATCGCATCTTTCTTGTCCGGCGCTACATGTCGATGGACGTGATTCTCCCCTATGTCGTCTGGATTACCTGTTTGGCTTTCGCCATCGACTGGTGCTTGCTGAAGCTCAGTCGCTGGCTGTTTCCCTGGTATCACGCAGAGAAGTAACGCGAACCATGAATTCATTTATCGAACTGAACAAAGTGACCAAGCACTACGGCGATAACGTGGTGCTGGAGAACTTGAGCTGCAACGTGGCGGAAGGGGAATTTGTCACACTCGTCGGAGCATCAGGATGCGGCAAGAGCACCTTTTTGAAATTGTTGCTCGGTACTGAAGGTGCAAACTCCGGCGAATTGCTGATGGCCGGCAAACCGATTGTGCAGGAACCAAGTAAGGAGCGCGGCATCGTTTTTCAAAAGTACTCGGTCTTCCCGCACCTGAGCGTGCGCGAAAACGTCGCCATCGGCACTGAGTTTGAAGAGGGGAAATGGTGGGGAAGGCTGTTTGGCGAAGCTCGCAAGCGCGCCTTCAAGCAGGCGGACGAGTTGCTCACTGCAGTCGGTCTTGAGCATGCCCTGAACAAGTATCCGAATGAGTTGTCCGGTGGCATGCAACAACGACTGGCACTCGCGCAGGCCTTGATCAAGAAGCCGAGAGTGCTGTTGCTCGATGAGCCTTTCGGTGCGCTGGATCCGGGGATTCGCAAAGACATGCACGAACTCGTGCTGGGGCTCTGGCGCGACTATGGGTTGACTGTATTCATGGTTACCCATGACCTGAAAGAAGGATTCCAACTTGGAACCCGCCTGTGGGTGTTCGACAAGATGCGCCACGACCCCCATGCGCCCGAACGGTTCGGGGCTACGATTACCTACGATTTACATCTCGATCAGAAAAACCTCCCCTTCGCGGCAGAGGCGCTGGATATTTCCGGCGACTACTTGCCTACGGCTATCGCCAGTTAGGAAATCACTGAAGACAGGATCAAGTCTCCGATGAATGCTCAAGAACTGTTTCTCGAACAATACTCCACACAACTCGCGCCAGGCAGCCACTGGTCGTTGCTAGTGCGACGAGGAATGCAGATGCGTCTTACCGACCAGCAGGGTGGAGCGAATGTCGGCATGTTGTTCTACAACCCGACTCTGTTGAGTGAGAAATACAATGCGCCCGATACTCTCAAGTGCCAGCACACCTTCAAGCTGACCCGGGGGCACTGTTTGTACTCGGACATGGGCCGCATCTTCGCATCGATTACCGAAGACACGTTTGGCTGGCACGACACCGTCTGCGGCAACTCTCACCACAGTCATGTGGACACACAATGGGGCAAGCGAAGTTACCAGACGCAGTCCAATGAGTGGTTACAAAACGGTTTCGATGCGTTCCTGGTGGAGCTCACCAAGTATCGCCTCAAAAAGCAGGACCTCGCCTCCAATCTGAATCTGTTCTCGGAAGTTAGCAGCGACGCCGAAGGCAAACTCAGTTTGTCGCGTCAAAGCGTGGCCGGTGACCGCATCACTCTGCGTTTCGAAATGGACACGCTGGTGATCCTGCACAACTGTCCACATCCGTTGAGCAAAGCCGCCGAATATCCGCGCAGTCCTGTGCTGATTGAGTTACAGAAAGCCGCTCCTCTGCAAGCCGACGACGAGTGTCTCAACCTTTGCGATGAGAACAGGCGCGGCTTTAAAAACAACGCTTTATATCATCTGGGAATGTGAGAGTTGCAATACGAAAGTGGAGATGGGAACGGAGATGGAAATGGAGATGAGAACGGAGATGGGAACGGAGACGAGAGTGTAGTTATGATCAGGGAAAGCACGCTGAAAATGGCCGACGCAAAATCGCGCACAACGGTCGATGCGGGTGACTATTTTTTACAAAACATCGCCAAAGGGGAGACTGTCCGCATTGTCGATCTGGAAGGCAATCAGGCCGCAGACACCCTGTTTTACAGCGCGGAAGATCCTGCTGAGCGATACTGCGCGAGCAACACCGTTCGCGAACAGTCAGCACTCTATCTCACGACTGGATCGATACTGAAAACGAACCTGAATCGGGACTTGCTGGAAATTGTCGCCGACACCTGCGGTCGTCACGATACTATCGGCGGCGCCTGTTCTACCGAATCCAATACCGTGCGTTATGACCTCGAGAAGCGTCATATGCACGCCTGTCGGGACAGTTGGATGCTTGCGATTGCAGAGCACGAAGAACTGGGACTCGCGAAGGAAGACATTGGGCACAATATCAATTTCTTCATGAATGTGCCGGTGACGCCCGAGGGCGGCCTGCAGTTCGCCGATGGTGTGTCCGCCCCTGGCAAGTATGTGGAGCTGACTGCGTTGATGGACACAATCGTCCTCATATCGAACTGCCCGCAACTGAACAATCCCTGTAATGCCTACAACCCAACGCCAATCGAAGTCGCGGTGTGGGCAGCGGCTAACTAAGCAGCAAATCAGCCAACCCGGCCGCAGGACGACCTGTCGGTTTTCATTTCATTCCGGGACGACCCGGAAAGCTGAGAATATTGAGGGTACTGGAAGTACTGAGATTAGAAAGTACTGAGATTAGAAAGTACTGAAAGTAGCTCAAGTACGAGAACAAGCATGTTTAAACGCGTATTAATTGCCAACCGCGGAGCTATCGCTACACGTGTCATCAGAACCTTGCGCAATCTTGGCGTTGAGTCCGTTGCTGTCTATCACGAAAAAGATCATAACAGCTTGCATGTGCAGCAGGCTGATATTGCAATCAGTCTTGGTGACGGCAGCGTTGCTGATACTTATCTCAATCAGGAAAAACTGATTCAGATTGCGATGGAGCTGAATGTTGATGCGATACACCCGGGCTATGGCTTTCTTAGCGAAAATCCCAAGTTCGTAGAAAAGTGTGCAAGCAATGGGCTGGTCTTCATTGGCCCTACGCAGCAGCAGATGAACGTCTTTGGGCTCAAACATCTGGCAAGAGAGGCGGCGGAAAAAGCCAACGTGCCGTTGCTTCCTGGCTCGCCGGTTCTGGAGAGTCTTGATAGTGCTTGTGTATGGGCAGAAAAAGTCGGTTATCCGGTGATGCTCAAGAGCAGCGCGGGTGGGGGCGGTATTGGCATGCAGGTGTGCCGCGATGAAGACTCGCTCAAGACCGCCTGGGATGGCGTAAAGCGGCTCGGCGCCAACTACTTCTCCGATGACACGGTATTCATCGAAAAATTTATCGACAATGCGCGACACATCGAAGTTCAGGTTTTCGGCGATGGTAAAGGTGGCGCGATCGCACTTGGCGAAAGAGACTGCTCTGCCCAGCGAAGAAATCAGAAAGTAATCGAGGAATGCCCGGCGCCAAATCTCGACCAGGCGCTTAGAGAAAGCATGCACCGCACTGCTGAATCCTTGATGGTATCGGTTAACTATCAGAACGCAGGGACGGTCGAATACATCTTCGACGTTGACGAACAGTCTTTCTACTTTCTTGAAGTCAACACGCGCCTGCAAGTTGAACACGGTGTCACGGAAGAGGTGTTCGATGTTGATCTGGTCGAGTGGATGCTGCTACAGGCGGCAGGTGAGTTGCCAGAACTTGAATCCCTGCGCGCGAAACTTTCTGCGTCAGGCCATTCGATTCAGGTGCGGGTTTATGCGGAGGACACGCAGCAGGATTTTCAACCCAGTGCAGGTTTACTTTCCAGCGTTGCCTTTCCTGAAGCCGATTACCTGCGTGTCGAGACCTGGATAGAGTCTGGTATTGAAGTGCCCTCACTATTCGATCCCATGCTCGCAAAAATTATTGTTAATGGCAGTTCTCGCGACGAAGCCCTGTCGAGATTGGCAAGCGTGCTCAATGAGTCACAAATCTACGGCATCGAGACCAACCTGGCTTATGTCGCCGCGGTGTTGGCAACGGATCTGGCGAAACAAGGAGAGCTTCTCACCAAGACGCTGGCAAGCTTTGATTTCCAATCTCCAGCAGTGCGAGTTCTGAAGCCCGGTACCCAGACCACCGTTCAGGATTTTCCCGGCCGTCAGGGTTACTGGCACGTGGGCGTTCCACCTTCCGGACCGATGGACTCTGTCGCGTTCCGCCTCGCCAACAAGCTCGTTAGCAACGCGCCTGAGGCTGCGGCACTGGAAATGACCATGAGTGGTCCGAGTCTGATGTTTCACTCCAATACCCGTTTCGCGTTGACGGGTGCCGACATGCAGGCCGAACTCGATGGAGTTCAAGTGCCTCGTTATCAGCCGGTGGCCGTCGCGGCGGGGCAAGTGTTGTCGTTCGGCAAGGTTGCTGGCAGAGGAGCACGTGCCTATCTTGCCATTGCCGGTGGTATTCAGTGCCCGGATTATCTTGGCTCGAGAGCTACTTTCACGCTCGGACAGTTTGGCGGTCACGCCGGCCGCGCGCTACGCACTGGGGATGTGTTGCATCTCTCTGATGTGGCACGAGCTGAGATTGAAACGTTGTCCATGCGTGTTCCCGAATTTTCAGATGTCATGGAGTTGCGGGTTATCTATGGTCCCCATGGCGCACCTGACTTTTTCACCGAGCAAGATATCGAAGAGTTTTTCTCAAGCACTTGGCAAGTTCACTACAACTCCTCTCGCACCGGTGTCCGGTTGATCGGCCCGAAGCCGGAGTGGGCCAGAGCGTCTGGCGGCGAGGCTGGTATGCATCCGTCGAATATTCACGACAATGCCTACGCGTTCGGCACAGTGGACTTCACCGGTGATATGCCGGTCATTCTTGGCCCGGACGGACCTTCTCTGGGTGGCTTCGTCTGTCCGGCGACGGTTATTACTGCCGATCTATGGAAGCTTGGCCAGCTCGCACCCGGGCAAGAGCTCAGGTTTGTTTCGGTCAGTTACGAAGCGGCTGTCGCTGCCGAGGCAGAACAAGCCAGTGCCATCGCGCATCTGCAAAATGTTGAAGAGATGGGATTGGCTATTGATGAGGAGATGGGTTCGCCGATTGTCTGGCGCACGCAGTGGGAAGGTGAAGAGCTAGTCTGCCGTGTAGCGGGCGATCATTTTCTGCTGCTTGAACTCGGGCCGCTTGAGCTGGACATTGCACGACGTTTCCGCGTACACGCCATGATGCTCGCGTTGCAGGAGAAGAACATCGACGGCATCAGAGAGCTCACCCCCGGCATTCGCTCACTGCAAATTCACTATGACAGTCAGACGATTCATCTCGATACTTTGTTAGAGATTTTACAGGTTACGATGGAATCTCTTGCAACCGGTGAGCTGACAGTACCAAGTCGGATCGTGCGCCTGCCGCTCAGTTGGGATGATGATGCGTGTAAGCTGGCAATCCAGAAATACATGCAGTCAGTTCGGCCCGATGCGCCATGGTGCCCTAGCAATATTGAGTTCATTCGCCGCATGAATGGTCTTGAGTCGATAGCAGAGGTGAAGCAGATTGTCTTCGATGCCTCGTATCTGGTTATGGGGCTGGGTGATGTCTATCTCGGTGCACCTGTTGCCACACCAATCGACCCGAGACATCGACTCGTTACCACCAAGTACAATCCTGCGCGAACCTGGACGGCAGAAAACTCGGTCGGTATCGGCGGCGCCTATCTCTGTGTCTATGGTATGGAGGGCCCCGGCGGCTATCAGTTCGTGGGCAGAACGGCGCAAATGTGGAACCGCTACAAATCCACCCCTGAATTCTCCAATCCCTGGCTGCTGCGATTCTTCGATCAGATTCGCTTTTATGAAGTGAGTGCAGAAGAACTGGAAACAATCCGCAGGGATTTCCCGGTAGGACAGGTTGGCCTGCAGATCGAAGAGACCGAATTCTCACTGACCGAGTACGAGCAGTGGCTTGCCGATCACGAGGACAGCATCAACGGCTTCGTCTCTTCAAGGGAGCAGGCCTTCGCGGAAGAGCTGCAGCGCTGGCGTGATAACGGCCAGTTTACTTTCAAGGCGCCCGAAGCCAACGCGAAAGAACTGGATGCGAACGAGATGCCTCAGGGTGCGATGCCGATCGACAGTTCAATCTCAGGCAATGTCTGGAAGATCGAAGTCGAGGAGGGCGAAACAGTCAGTGAGGGTCAGACTCTGTTGATCCTCGAATCCATGAAGATGGAGATCTCGGTGCAGGCAGAACAGGCGGGCAAGGTGAGCAAATTGTTTGTCTCTACCGGGCAAGAGGTACAAGCGGGTCAATGTCTGGCCTGGCTCAACTGACATATTGCACACATCCACATCGCACATATCGCACACATCGCACAGAGCGACGAGGCACACGATGACTGACATTTACAACCTGAGTATCAGCGCGGTTCACGCTGCCTACGATGAAGGTCGGGAAACCCCCAAGTCCTTGCTCACCAAACTGCGAGCCCAGGCAGAGGCACAGAGTGACTACAACGCCTG
>JASBUV010000181.1 GCA_030147705.1 Gammaproteobacteria bacterium | reverse complement strand
TCGTTGCTCACAGGCTTGCCCCGAATCGCAAGCCCACGTCCAGCGCTGATCGGACGCCGTCTTCATGAAATCCGTTATACCAATAGGCACCGCAATAATGGATGCGGTCAGTACCGCAGATCTCCTTGCGTCTTTGCTGAGCGTTTTTCGAGGCCTGGGAATAAACCGGATGTGCATACTGATATCGGCCGAGAATCTTGTCTTCGGCGATTAATTCACTGGCATTGAGAGTTACCAGATAGGGGGCCTCGGTGGGCAGTCCTTGCAGGATGTTCATGCAGTACGTCACTACGGGCGGCGTGTCGGACTGCTCATTGCCAGCCAGAAAGTTCCAACTCGCCCAGGCGAGTTTGCTGGCGGGCATAATGCGATCGTCCTGATGCAGCACCACGTCATTGTTCTGATACTCCAGCGCAGAGAGGATGGCGTGTTCTTCGGGTGTCGGATTGGCCAACATCCGCAGGGCTTGATCTGAGTGACAGGCGAGAATGACCTGATCGAAATCTCCCTGACCTTGGCTTGAGCGGACTCTGACTCCATGTTGAGTTCGCTCGATGCGCTTGACCGGGTCGGACAAATGAATCGCGTCGCGGAAACCCGAAGTCATTGGCTCGATGTAGCTGCGTGAGCCGCCTTCGAGGACATACCACTGAGGTCTGTTGCGGATATCCAGTAGGCCGTGGTTGCGAAAGAACTGCAGGAAGAACTGAAGTGGAAACTCGCCGGCTTGTTGCAGAGAGCAGGACCAGATCGCCGCCACCATGGGGAGCAGGTAATTGTTCCTGAAATAGTCGCTGAAACCTTGCGCTTCCAGATACTGGTTTAGCGTGATGCCGCCGCTCTCTGCTTCAGACACTTCCCGGGCGGCCTTGTTGAAATTCAGAATCGATTTAACAAAGCCTAAGAAGCGGGGGTTGAACAGATTGCGGCGCTGACTGAACAGGGTGTTGAGATTGTGGCCATTGTATTCAAGTCCGATTGCCGGGTTTTTGACGCTGAAGCTCATTTCCGTCGCGCGCAACTGAACTCCGAGTTTGCTCATGAACTGGAGAAAATTTGGATAGTTGCGGTCATTGCAGACGATAAATCCGGTATCGACAGCCAACTCGCCGTCGCGCGTCGACACGTCAATGGTGTGAGTATGGCCACCGATATAGTCGTTCGCCTCGAACAGCGTGACTCGATGCTGCTTGTGCAGCAGATAGGCCGTAGTGAGTCCGGAGATACCCGTGCCCACGATTGCGATATTTTGCCCGTTCATTTGTCTGGTCTCATAGTCGTATTGTTCGGGACGCTCATTCTCCGGCTCTGTTACACCAGTTGACTAACGCAGTCCCGGCTAGGCACCCAAACCTGACTTGATCCGCAAGATCAGGCGGCCGAGTAGCGGAAGATTTTCGTAGAGCAATGCGCCCAGATCGAAATAATCCCGGTGATAGTAGATCCGTCCATGACGAGTGCGCAGGTAGCTGGCTCCCTCAACTCGAACAAGTTGGCCGCCATTCAATCTGGGATGCGTGAATGTCACTGTCCAGGACAAAAACAAGTCGGTGCCATTGACTACCGAGCGGTGGAACCGGAATTGGCAGCTGTCCAGACCTTGCAAGAGTTTGCGGTAATAGTTCATCAGGGCAATGCGGCCCTGAATGGCATGGGCAGGGTCCTCAAAACAGACGTCTACCGAATAGAGGTGCTCCAGCTCTGCCAGGTCCACAAATCGGCCACTTTTGATCGATCCGAATGCGTTCTTGATGCTATCCGACAGATACTCGGCGCTGGTCAGAGCGGCGGCGTTTGTCAGTATGGGAGCGCTTGGCATACTATCGATCCTGCAAGGTAGCTAAATGTAATCCCGATACGCAGGCCGGGACGGCTCTGGATCACTCAATGACCAACACAGAAACCAGCCAAGGCGTTGCCGCCGCTCTCATGCAAGGTTTTGGCAATGGACAACACAGCACACCGGAAGTGATCCGGATGCGCAGGCGTGGCGTAGAGACTCTGCATGAGCAACGTGAATGCAGCTGCAAAGGTCATTCGCATGGGTGAAGAGATGAATACCCATCGCGGTCGATCCAATCCGGACCCAATACCGGCAAATACCGCGAAGGCGGGTACCAGTGCTGATCTGAGTGATGAAGCATTGCTGATCGCCGTTGGGAATCGGCAAAGCTCCGAAGCATTCAACGAACTGTTCCATCGATTTGCCAAGCGGCTTTTCGCTCTGGGCATGAAGCTCACCAGAAACGAGCAGCTGGCCAACGATCTGGTTCAGGAAGCGTTCCTGACTGTGTGGCGTAAAGCACCGCTGTATGATCTTGATCGCGGAAATGCCCAGGGCTGGATTTTTACGCTGGCGAGAAATCGGTGTTTCGATATGCTGCGTAAACAGAAGCGCCAGCCAAGTACCATCAATGCCGACGACATCTGGCCTATTGATGGGGAGCTGGAGCAGGCACTGGTCAACGAAGATCAGGGAATGCAGGAAGTCGAGGTTTCACGCATTGAGAGCCTGTATGACGAACTACCTGATGCTCAGCGCGCCGTAGTAGAGCAGATCTACATTCATGATCGAACCCATGAAGAAGCGGCAGAGGTTTTAGATATACCCCTTGGCACACTCAAGTCGAGACTGCGACTTGCCATGGGGAAATTACGAGACAAGATTGGAATCCATCAAGATGATTAGCAAAGTCCACCATCATCCAACTGACGAGATGCTCACTGATTTTACCGCTGGTAATCTCGGCACTGGCCTCAGTGTCGTCATTTCCGCGCATATTGAGCTCTGTGAACAGTGCCGACTTCGACGTACAGATCTGGAGAATCAGTCAGCGGCTCTCTGGGAGCAGGAGGCCAGCATGGACTATCAGGGGGTCACCGGTGACTTTGGCCCGATGCTGGCCGAGATTCACAGCAAGCTGGACGGCGTTTCCCAGGAGACCAGTGTTCACACGCAGCCGGCGGTACTTAGCGAGATGCATATGCTCGAGGGTAGTGTGAGATTGCCCAAAGTATTGGCGAAGCTGGCGGGCGAAGGTCTGGTCTGGAAAAAATTATCCGGAGGGATCAATCAGGCCAGCATCAAATTGGATGATGAAACCACATGCGAGTTTCTTTACATGAAACCCGGTAGTCAGGCGCCAATCCATACTCATCGAGGCAATGAATTCACCCTCGTGCTGGATGGCAGCTTCAGCGATGAGTTGGGCAATTACAAACCAGCCGACTTCCTGAGCAGAGATCCGTCTCACCATCATCAACCGCGCAGCGACGAAGGCTGTTTGTGTTTCGCCGTACAGGATGGGCCGCTCAAGTTTACGCGCGGACTGGCGCGACTACTCAACCCGATTCTGGGTTACCGCTTCAAGCAAGTACTTTCACGCGTACGTTAGTGCATGTCCGTTGAGGGCTCAGCTGTGCTGAGCCCTCATTGGCGTCTGGCATCTATATTCATCGCGATCGATATCCTCTCTCTGCTACCGGTATAGGGACGTACTCCGTGTCGTAGCCAGGCGGGAAACACGATCAGATTGCCGCGACTCAAATTGAAATCAACTTCCACTTGCTGAGGCTTGCCATCGATGCCCAGCATCCGCAACGCGTTCTCGCGCATCGCGCAGAGCGGGAATCGCGGGTCTTCGAGATAAAAATTACCACCGGCGTCACCACCTCCCTCTGATTTCCCCATATCCAGATACAGTACGGCTGCCCAGAGATTGCCGGGGTGTACATGGGTCTGATTGAGGCCTCCCTGGGGAGTGACATTGGCCCACATGCTGACTGTCCAGTCCAGATCGTCAGCAGTTCCACCGAGAAAGTGACTCATGCGCTTGGCGAGCGCAATCGCATGATGGGCGAGCTGCTGTGCGGCGGGCCCGCCCCATTGCAGCATGTCAGTATCCGAATGCCAGCTGCCAATATTCGAGCGCTGAACACCTGGCGAATTCGCTCGCTGAGTGCGAATTACAGATTCAAGATCGGCGAGCAAATTCTCCGCTCCTTGCAATTCACTGTACACGACTGGTGTTTCGAACAAACCCATTGGTTGCGCCTGCATGCGCACCGCGTAATTTTGCAATTTTGTCATGTCGTGCATTGTGACCGCTGAATATGACACGTCCGTGACAATTCGATGACGACGATCTCTGCATGGCGTTCCGCTTAGTGACTACTGTGGATACGGAAAAGTGTAGTGGACGCGGCGACACGAAAAGCAATTGTCATAAAAGTGCAATCAAAAAGTCGCAGAACTGAAATATGTCGTTTCTATCATGTCGCAACCATTTTCAGATACACAAGCTCGAACTATTCCAAGGAGTCGACATGAAATCGATGAGAACTACAATGAGTGCGATTGCCCGTGGCGTGGCATTAGGTGTCGCAACCATGGCTGCAACGTCAGCCGCACAAGCCGCTGATCAACCCGCACTTGCCTCCACCGGGCCCAAGTCGGGTGCTGTCTTTACTGGAGGTGCAACTATCAATGGTGGCGCAAGCTATCTGGCAACAGTGCCGGCTGCAGATGCAGTCGATCTGGTAGCCAGCATCAAGCCTGCTTCATCAGACGTGGGCCAGACTGGTTCACTGGTTGCAGTTCTCGATATTCCGGGTCTGGGTCAATACAACCTGCTCTCTGGTGGCATCTGGGTGCCTTTCGACCCAGCCAACGTTATGCCGTTCGCTACCAAAACGTTGGGTGCTACAGAGTCTGTCACCATTCTGGACGATCTGGTTGGTTCTGACACCAACCTCACCGGGCTGACGCTGACAGCGTACGTGGGTTACTACACAGGTGGTGATCTGAGCACGCTGACTTACACTTCTGGCGGTGCGAAAGTCACCATCTCCGAAGCGCCTGCTGCAGGCTGTCCTGCTGGCACCACAGCGAATACTGCAGTTGGAACTTTTGAAGGCAAACAGGTTTGTGATATCCCATCCGGTAGCCCGATCACTACGGACCTGCACCTGACTGCAAACAATATTTATTTCTTCAACGGCACTGTGTTCATCGGCGACAACACTGTTCACACTGCAGATGCCAACAAGGTCAAGCTCACTATCGATGCTGGCACCAAGATTCTTTCTGAAGGCAGCCAGAGCGCGCTGGTGATCAGCCGTGCTGGCAAGATCTATGCAAACGGTACAGCTGCCAAGCCAATCATCATGACTTCTGCACAGGATGATGGTTCCTTGGATGCGGCCAACGCACGCGGACTGTGGGGCGGCCTGACAATCTCTGGCTCTGCACAACTGAACTCGCAAAGTGGTTTCGCTGACGGCGAAGGTTCTACTGGTGAATATGGTGGTGGTAGCAATCCCAACAACGCAGACAGCAGCGGTGCATTGACCTATGTACAGATCAAGTACGCGGGCTTCCCGATCACCCAGGACGACGAGCTGAACACGCTTGCTTTGCAGGGTGTAGGTTCCGGCACAATCATCGATTACGTTCAGGCGCACAACGGTGCTGATGATGGTATCGAGTTCTACGGTGGTGCAGTAAACGCCAAGCATCTCGTGTTGAGCGGTAACGATGATGATGCGGTGGACTGGACTCTCGGTTGGAGTGGCAAGCTGCAGCACGTGATTGTTGACCAGACAACGTCTGGCGATAACTGTATCGAAGCGGACAACCTGTCTTCCAATCCGACTGCGACTCCACGTTCGATTCCGACAGTGTCGAATCTGACTTGTATCCTCAGCGACGGTATGAAGTCCAATGGTCACGCGTTCGAGCTTAAAGCCGGTACCGGTGGCAATCTTTCCAACATCGTGATCGGCGGTACGCTGGATTCTTCAGAAGGCTGCATCATCATTGCCAACGAAGACACCTTCACGCAATCAGGCGCTTCAATCGCCAGCCTCAATGGCACACTGACACTGGAAAACACGTTGGTAACTTCTGCCTGCGCGGCAGCAGTAAACGGAGACGGTCCAGCATGGACTGCAGCACAATGGTTTGCTGCGCAGACCAGCACAGCAGGTGGCAACGTGGATCTGGGTGGACCTTACAGTTGGGCGAATGGCTCTACCATTAACGCTGCTGCTCACTCGATCCCAAGCGATTCTTTCTTTGATCAAGTCGACTACATCGGCGCTGTTAAAGATGAATCTTCTGACTGGACTGAAGGCTGGACCTTCACTGCTTACAAGCAGTAATTTGTAGTGTTTGCATTTAGAGGGCGCTTTCGGGCGCCCTTTTTTTTACCGATTTTATGATGCGTTTTAGACCGTGCCAGAGTTGTAATAATACTGTCACAGAATGGCAATAAACTACGGCTTCCTAACCGAACAAGTCACTCTCGTACAAGCTGGAAGCTCTGCCCATGAAACGTAACAACCTCGCCATTGCAGTCTCACTCGCGCTGGCAAGCCCTCTCGCATTCGCTCAACCTCCAGAGATTGAAGAGATCTCGGTAATTGGACAATTTGTTCCAGATGAAAAACGCGGAACTGACCAGGTATCGAACGTGGTCAACTCAGAAGAGTTTCAGCGCACTGGAGACAGCAATATCGCGGAAAGTCTGAAGCGTATAGCGGGATTGAGTACAGTCGATGGCAAATTTGTTTACGTCCGCGGGCTCGGTGAACGCTACTCGACCACGCTGCTCAATGGGGCGTTGCTACCCAGTCCGGAGCCGATCAATCGCGTCGTGCCAATGGATCTCTTTCCGACAGCAGTACTCGAGAGTGTGCTGGTGCAAAAAACCTACTCCGCAGCCTATCCGAGTGAATTCGGTGGCGGTGTGCTGCAGATGCGTACCAAGAAGTCGACCGATGAGTTTTTCTGGAATATTTCTTCCAGCGTTGGCGTAGTGCAGGATGTCAGTTTCAATAACGGTATCACCATGCCGGGTGGCGATACGGATTGGCTCGGAGTTGATGATGGTTGGCGGCAAGCACCACTGGCGTTGCTGCAAGCAACTGATAACAATCAAAAGTTGCAGCCCTACAGTCGCTTCTCTGGTACAGGAGTGCCTCTGGAGCAGCTGCAGGAAGTGGGCCGCAGTTTCAATAATCAGTACACGCCGGATACTGAATCACTGCCTGCCAATATGAATGTGTCTACGTCACTGGGTAATTTTCACGAGCTCGGCGATAGCGGCATGCAAGTCAATTACCTTGCTGCGGTCGACTATTCCAACTCCTGGGATACCAACGTCATCGAGCGAAACAATTTCGTACCGGGCATCTCCGGTCTCGTGCAGAATCAGGCGATGGTTTATACCGGCACTGAGAACAGCATTGATGTCAGTGGCATTCTCTCGACCGGTCTCGACATCAACCCCAATCACAATGTGCGCCTGACCTCTGTGTTGCTGCGCAAAACAGACAATATTGCTGCGCAGAGCCAGGGTTATAACAACGAGGCCAACGATCTCAGTTTGACCGAGATTGAATGGATCGAACGTGAGTTGTTTTCGAATCAGGTGCAGGGTGATCACTATGTTCCTGAATTCAACAACATGACTGTCAATTGGCGCGCCAGTCGCATCAAGGCAGAGCGGGATTCTCCTGATCAGCGTGTCTATCGCCGCGATGCTGGCGAGTTGTCTTCGCGTGTTGATGGCAATTTGCGAACGTTTTCTGTGCTGGATGATACGGCTGAAGAATTCGGACTTGATGTGTCCATGGAGTTTTACGGACCGAATGGTCTGATCGTGACTCCTCAAGTCGGTTACGTGCAGTCAGAGAAAGAGCGTCAATCCGAAATTCGCCGCTTTGGCTTTGCCTTCGTTGGTGCCGATGCGAATGACACTGAATTGTTGATGAGCCCACTGGAATCGATCTTCGCTCCCGAGAACATCCGGCCGACTGCATTCCAGATTCGCGAGATCACCAGACCGACTGATAACTACGAAGCCAGCAACGAACTCGAAGCATACTATGGTCAGGTTGAGTTCAATTTCGATGACCGCTTTCGTTTCACGGCAGGCGCACGTCAGGAAGATTTCAAACAACAGGTAAATACCTTCGATTTGTTTAATCCGGCGGTAGCATCTGCGGCGCGTCAGGATAGCAGCGAATTACTACCTGCATTCAATGCGACCTATATTCACCATGATCATCAGTTCCGTCTGGGCTACAGCGAGACAGTGTCGCGACCAGATTTTCGTGAACTATCGCCAGCAGCATTTACCAACCCTGTGACGGGTAAAGAGGTAGTGGGCAATACCGATCTCGAAATCACCGAGATCACCAACTACGACGCGCGCTGGGAATGGTATTTCGGGTTCAGTGACTACATGTCACTGGGCGTGTTCTACAAGGAGTTCGTCAACCCGATTGAAGCCGCAATTATCGATCCGATTTCGTTCAAGTCGACCTATATCAATGCGGCCAGTGCCGAGAATATGGGTATCGAATACGAGATCTACAAGCGTCTCGATTTTCTTCCGCGCTCATTCTTGAATGGCATCGGAGAAGATTTTTACGTACAAACCAATGTTGCGTTTATCGATTCGGAAGTACAGATTCACGAGAAGGATCAAGGCGTGCTTACCAACACCACTCGTCCACTACAGGGTCAGTCTGACTGGTTGTTCAATGCGCAGATTGGTTACGAGCCAATATCCGGAACCACGGCGACATTGCTCTATCACTACTTCGGCGAGCGTATTGTCGAGGTGGGTATCGAAGGCGCTCCGGACCTGGTTGAGCAGCCCTTTGGCGAGCTGAATTTCATCTTTATCAAAGAGCTTGGCGATCACTGGTCGGCCACACTGAAAGCAAAAAATATTCTGGATGAGCGCAGCGAGATCATGCAGAACGACAGCGTTGTCACGGGTTACTACCGAGGCCGCGAACTCAGTTTCAAGCTCGATTACACCTTCTAACTTACGCTCTATCCGCACGAAGCTGTAGGGGCTGGTAACGATTCCAGCTCCTGCACATATGCAAAAAATAAACAATTAAAACAGTGTGTTACGCTCGTAGAAATGTGAGCTGGCAACGTCTTTTGCTTACCGGTTGTCATAAATATGTAATATACTGCTGGTTAAATAGTGGCAGTCAAAAACCACTTAAATCGGATCAGACAAGCAACGATGACTGAATCAACAATTCTGGTAGTAGACGATGAAGCC
>JASBUV010000180.1 GCA_030147705.1 Gammaproteobacteria bacterium | reverse complement strand
CCGCACCCAGATGGACCGGAGAGCGCAGTGATCTTCTCAGCCGGAAATTCTGCAGTGAACTGATTGAGAACCGGTGTCTGAGCGCCGGGATATTTGAATGTGACCTTATGCAGTTGGACATGCCCCGACACTGGCGGATTGAACAGTTTTACTTCTCCCAGGCCCTGCTCAAGCTCTGCAAGCCGAATGTCTGCAATACGGTCAAGCTCCAGGCGCATTAAACGCAGTTCCCCGAGCTTCGGAATCATCGCCAATACCGAACCCAGGAAATGCTGTTTGAGGAAAATGAAACTCATCATCTGACCCAGAGTCAGCTCGCCTGTGCTTACCATGTTGCTGGCGAGGAAGATGATAAGCAGATTTTCGGCACCCAGAATAAGGGTCTCCCCGGAAAGAATTCCCAACTGCAATTGCCCGAGCCGAAATCCGCTATTCATGAACTGGCTATAGCGTTGCAACCAGTCAGACTCGCGCTGGATTTCCATGCCATTGAGCTTCACCGTGGTGATGCTCCGAATATCTTCCATAAAGCGGGTTTGCTGACGCGCTTCCAACTCGATGACTTCCTGTCTCTGCTTTTGTTCCGGGGCCAGCGTGACAAGTCGAATCGCAGAATGTAGCAGGACAGCACAGAGTGAAATGCTCGCCAGTACCGGCTGGTAGAGAAACAGCAGCACCACCGTGAGCAGAGAGAACACCCCATCCACCATCACCGTTATCATGTCACCGGTAACCAGCTGTTTGATCTTGTCCAGCGCAGAGAAGCGCGAGACGACATCTCCCAGCTCCCGCCGCTCAAAGAACGAAAGTGGGAGCCGCAACAAATGGTGAAATGTGTCACTCACCAAACTGAAACCCAATTGGTTGCTGGTTCCCAACAGCAACAGCCCGCGCATGTGACTGAGCAACACTCGGGTGAGCATCAACACAGCAAAGATCAATGCCAGCATGGCAATGAGAGAGACATCGCCCTTGATAATGCCCTGATCTATGACCAGTTGCAGATACAACGGAGCCAACAAAGCCAGTGACTGTATCAGTACCGACAGAAGCAACATTGGCAGCACGTGTCGCGCAATTCCGGGCATGCTCTTCAATAATTGCGAGAACCTGAGCTGCGGACGCTCAGCCTCCTCTTCGCGTACGAACTGTTCGGTTGGCCGGAATTCCACCGCAACACCGGTGAAATGCCTGTCCAATTCGGTTCGCGCATAGTGCTTAACACCCACGGCAGGGTCATGAATGGTGACACTGCGTGTACTGACTTTCTTCAGAACAACAAAATGATCCATGTCCCAATGTAGCACTGCTGGAAGAGACAGGTGCCTGATGTCTTCCAATTCGCATCTGAGCGCCCTGCCGCGCAGCTGCAGTCGCTCGCCGGCGGACAGAAGCTCTTTCACTGATGCACCGCGCGACGACAAGCCGCTCAATTGCCGCAGGGTCTCCAGGCCAAAAAGCTTGCCATGAAAATTGAGTAACATGGCCAGACAAACAAGCCCGCATTCACTCGCCTCCCTCTGTAGAATCATCGGCAAACGCTGGCCGAACATCGCTCCGCTAATCATTCCACCAGACCTCGCATCGCCAGAACCGGCTTGAGCACGAAATGAAGAAGTGGCAGTTCTTCGATAACGAAGTCTGCAGTGAACAGGAGACCTGCCTGCAGAGGATAGAGCTGAGGGCCTTGTACATAGCGCTGTTCAACTTCGGCCGTGAGTCGAAACACCGGCTCGCGAACATCCGGTACCGGTAACAGTTGTTCGCGTGGATCGAGGCTCGCAGCGCTGATCTGTTTGATACGGGCTGGATAGCGACCATACTGGTGAAAATCGAAGGCATCAAAGCTGAGCAGGATTTCCTGATCCTCGTAGAGTTTTCCGGCTACGCGAGAAGGGACATACACGACAGCCTCCACATCCCCGCCGATATAGCCTATGCTGGCCAGCACCTGCCCAGCCGCGACCGACTGGCCCTCCGGGACTGCCATCGCCGTGAGCTTGCCGCCTTGCTCAGCAATCACGGTAAATCTCTCCTCGCGAGAAACCTGACGCGCTTCCTGTTCAATACCAAGTAACTGCTTGTGCAGAGGAAGAAGCGCCAGCTCTCCCTTTAATTCCAATGCATTGAGCTCACGCTGTATAGCGTTAACGTCTGTCTCTTGCTCTTGCACACGTCTGGCAGCGATCTGATTCTGTCGTTGCAGTTCCAGTATCGCGAGTTGTTGGCGGTCGATCTCAGCTCGCGAAGTCGCCTCCGATCGTTGCATCAGTACGCGTAGAGCGCTGAGCTGTCGCTCTCCAATCTCGAGTTGCTGCGCGCTGGTTTCCGATTCCAGCTGAAGCAATCGCAGGGCATTTTTCTTGTCTTCAAGAACCGAGGACAGATGGCGTTTTTCCTCTTCCAGTCGACTCCTGGTTAGTTCGATCTCAGCGGAAACCAACGCGCTCTGCGCCTGCAGTTCCTCCACCTGCAAATGCGACATCGCCACGCCGCTACCTGTATGCAGACTACGGGAGATCGTTGCCAGTGTTTGACCCGGCTGCACGCTCTCCCCTTCATCCACGTGCCACGCAGTGACGCGGCCGCTAATCGGTGCGGTGACTTGCTGCGTAGGGCCCAGCGACTGCAGAATGCCTCTTGCCTGTTCTGTTTCCTTATAGCGAGTCGTGAGTAGCAAATAGGCCAGCACGATGAAAAGCAGCGCACCGATTGCGCTGGCGGCGAACACAGGAGTCGAACGATATAGTACCGTGCTCGATTCGGTGACCAGAGGTCGCACCTGGTGTCTGAACAGCTTCGAATCACTCACAATCCGACCTCCCGGTTGAGTAACCTTGCCGCTTGGCAGGAGCGGTGTAATAGGAAGGTAACGCGCTCAGGAACCGCCACTGCTCTGGATAGCGGCGCACAAAGCCTTCGAGGAAATTGCAGAGCTGCTGCGTGAGTTGCGCGACACGGCCTTTCCGGTCGAGCGGCCTGCGTGTTGTAGTTTCGATCTGGGGAGCGATGGCGATGTGGTGTCTGCCCTTATCGAAGTATGAGATGACGGGCAGGAGCGGGAGCTGATAGCGCAGCGCCAGAGTTGCTGCTCCACGCGGAAAATTCGCTGCGCGATCGAGAAAATCCACGCGTGCAGTCGCGCCAAACGCCGGGGGAAGATCGCAAAACATCACCACGGTCAGCGCATCCCCTTGCAGTTTCTTACCCAGACCTGATGCGGCAGGATTCGCTACCGGCCATTGCTGACTCGCCGTCGTGACCTGATCATTGAACGCGCGCTGCATATTGCTGAAGTAGGCGTCCTCACTAACTCGCTGAGTGAACTCAATGCGCTCCCGGTCCGGAGGATCAACTCTCAACAAGCGATTCAGCCCGAAGACGAAATCGCCAAAGTGAAACGTCGCGATGATGCGTGACCGCGTATCCTGTTGCAGGAGAGTTTTGTAGGGTAAGAGGTCTTCGTCGCACCAACGTTGGTTGTGTTGCTGCAAGCGGCGGACGGGCTGCAGTTTGATACGCCGGGATTCGACGTCGGTCAGAAAGCGCCGATTGGCCATCAGGCAGCGCTTGCTGTCTTTCAAGGGCAGGCGCAGCCAGTAGCCGATAGCGGCGCTCGCGGCAAGAGATCGTCTCAACATTCCTGATGATCTTCCCTGATATCAGAATGGTGGTTTTTGCCGCTGCTCACTTGCGGAGGGAATTTACATCCAGCATTGCATAGGGGCAGCGACCCCCTGGAACACTTCCTGTGTTCTACCCATGCAGTGTAGGCCAGATTTCAGATCCTGCTGAGAAATGTACCAATGCGGATCATGCAAGCGGTTTACTGGTAAGCGGTTTACTTGTGTGCGGTTTACTTGATAGTCACTGCCGTACCACTAACACTCACCATCATCATCCCGCCTTTCATACCGATCACTTCATAGTCGATATCGATACCGACTATCGCGTTGGCGCCCATGAGCCTGGCTTCCTGTTCCAGTTCCTGAAACGCAATATCGCGGGCCCTGCCCAGCTCTTCTTCATAAGCACCAGCACGGCCACCGACAATGTCTCTGACCGCGCCGAAGATGTCCTTGAAGATATTGGCACCGAGAATGGCCTCGCCGACAACTACGCCCTTGTACTCGGTTATTTCCCTACCCTGCAGTGTCGGTGTTGTTGAACGAATCATGCTACTTCCCTCTGAATTAATTATTGAAATAGTGGCTACGCCTGGTCACCCAACCACTGCCTGGCGAGACTGCTTGAATTAAAGAATCGGATAGCACTGTGCCGACGATGCTCTTCAATCAGAAGTCGAAAACTCTCACTGTATGAGTGCGTTTCTGGCAAGACGATCGCAAGCCGTTTGCCATAGTTTGTGAATGTCTGGAACAATTCCCCGGCCACACCAGTACTCAGATCGAAGAAGTTTTCGCCGAGCATGTCCGCTTCCAGCAATAGCCCTTCTTCCCCGAAGCTTTGTTCGAGTAACGTTCGCACATCATCGCGCGAATTACAGTGCAGGGCTGACATCACAGGCCCGGCTCATAGTTGAGCACAATGCTGATCCACATTGCGAGCACGCAGGCATTGCCCGCTGCGAATGCGACAAGCCGGTGGAGGACATTGTTGTAGCCCAGATGAATAAAGCTGTGCACCACCCGTGTCGCGACAAATGCCCAGGCGCAGTAAATAGCGAAGCTGCCGGATTGCTCGAGAACCAGATAGAGCAGTCCCGCCACATAGAACAGAACGGGTACCTCGAACAGGTTGGCGAAGTGGCGGGTGGTCTTATGGACCAGCTCCGGAATATTCTCGCCCTGAAAGACGCTATAGTACTTGATCGAAACCTCGCCCCGCTGTACCGACCCTGTCCTGACACGAAACGCGATCAGAAAGACAACAAAAGTCAGTACCACCATCATGAACATTGGATAGACCATACTGCTCCCCCTTCTGGACTGTATTTTTCTGTTTATATGCGGTGCATGGCATGGCAGTATAGTTTGCCTGCCCGCGTAACGACAGCGTAAAAACCGCCTCGAGGGAACGACTTCATAAGGCGCTTAATAGCTTAGTTGCTTTATTGCTTAACTAAGAGTGCCAAAAGAACTCCCATACGTAGCAGGCCTAACATAGTAACGATCGAACTCCTAAAAAGTGACACTGCCCCGTGACTTCAGTAACTTCGCAACATGAGCTGACATTAGGCCAGCTCTACGCCAACCATATTGAACGACTTGCTTCCCACTATGCAGAGGCATTCCAGCTACCTGAATGCCAATCGCTTGCCGGTGTTCTTATTCATAGTGGCAGTGAGCAGCACTACTATGGCGACGACCGGGGAGTTCCGTTTCAGCCCTATGGGCATTTCTGCCACTGGCTACCGATAAATCGCCCGGACCAGTTTCTGCTGATAAGACCAGCGCAACGGCCAGTCTATTTTCAGATCATCCCCAGCGATTACTGGTACGACCAACAGATCAGCAATGAATCCTGGTGGGCCGAGCAATTTGAAGTCATACAGCTCGCCAGCGTCAATGAGCTGGCTGAGTATCTTCCCAAAGCACAGATCGCCTATCTGGGTGAGTCAGCCTCACTCGCCAGTGAGTTCGACCTCCAGAGCGAACATGGTCCGGATGCAAGCAGCCCGGCACGCCACCTGCGTCTGTTTCTTGATTTTCAGCGAGCCTGTAAAAGCCCTTACGAAGTAGGCCAATTGCAGGCCGCCGTCGACAACGCGCTTCATGCCCATCGTGTGGCACGTGATACCTTTCTTGACGGCGGTAGCGAATACGACGTCCATATGGCGTATCTGGGCGCCTGTCGACTACAGGAACACGAAACGCCCTATACCAATATTGTGGCAATCAATGAGAAGTCAGCCATACTCCACTACCAGCATAAGCGAACTGCAGCATTAGCGAATAATGCAGTGCTTCTTATCGACGCCGGCTGCAGGGTGAATAACTATGGCTCGGATATCACGCGCACCACGGCAACTGACAAAGCCCATCCTGTTTTTCACGAGCTGCTAGCCGGCATGGAGCGACTGGAGCTTGCCATTGTTGACGCTGTCCGTCCGGGCATACCGTATGTGCAACTGCACGAGCAGGCATTGCTCGGCGTAGCTGAATTGCTTAATGCGACTGGCATTAGCACGGCGTCTGCTGACGAACTTGTTGAACGGGAAATCGCCCAGCTGTTTATGCCCCATGGAGTAGGCCATTTACTCGGCGTTCAGGTGCATGATGTGGGTGGCCATCAAGCCAGCATCGGTGGCGATACACTGCCTCCACCATCCCATTCACCGGCACTGCGCAATACGCGCACCCTGAGCGAAGACATGGTCTTCACTATCGAGCCTGGTCTGTATTTTATTCCCCTATTGTTAGAGGCCGAACGAGATAGCGCCAAAGGCAAGTCGCTGAACTGGTCATTGATCGAGGATCTGTATCCTTTCGGGGGTATTCGCATTGAGGACAATGTGCTCGTTACCGCAAGCGGCTGCAGGAACCTGAGCCGTCCAGATTGACCTCATTAAGCGAGCAAACTACGAATCAATCGCAAGTGCTCAGGCAAAGCCTGTTGATTGTTGGCGATGAGGGCTCTGGCGGCTTCGCCCATAGCTTGCCGACGTGCGTCGGAATTGAGTAATTCAAGCACCGCCTCTGCCAACGCCTCTTCGTCCGGTACGGTAAGGAGCGCACCTTCGGACTCAAGCAATTCGCAAATCGCCTTGAAGTTGAATTGTGAGGGCCCGGTTACGATGGGTTTGCCCAGCGCCGCTGGTTCAAGCACATTCTGGCAACCCGTATCCACCAGACTCCCGCCTACGAAGGCGACATCTGCGCAGGCGTAGTAGCGTGCCAACTCATACATGCTGTCACCCAGCACAATCTGGGTCGAATGATGCGCTGCCTCATCGCGGCTGCGGCGCTGCCAGGTGAATCCACGCTTCTCGCACAGCTGAGCCACTTCATCGAAACGCTCCGCATGGCGAGGCACCAGCAACAGTAACAAGTCCGCCTTCTGTTCAAGCATGCGCTTGAACGCGTTCAGTACCTTGTCTTCTTCCTGTGCGCGCGTGCTTGCAGCAATCAGAATGGGACGCTCCGATTCTCGTAGCGCTGCAAAGATTCCGGTTTCGAACTCTTCCTGGCTTGCAGGAGCGCCAATGTGGAACTTGAGACTGCCGGTCACCGTGACTTTGTCCAGTGGAGCGCCGAGTGCAATAAAGCGTTCCGCGTCCTGAACCGATTGCGCACACAGTTGGCTGAGCGAGCCTAGCATTTGTTGTGTGAAGCGTGCAGCGATTGCGTAGCGCTTTGCCGATCGTGCCGAAAGCCTGCCGTTCGCCAGCAGTGTCGGCACTGACTCCTGAGCGCATACCGCCAATAGATTCGGCCATAGCTCCGTCTCCATCACCACCAGCAGTCTGGGCCTCAGTGTGCGAATAAAGCGGCGGATGAATACGGGGAGATCGTAAGGCAGATAACAATGCAACAGCCGATCTGAAGCGATCAATTGCGCTCGCGCGGATCCCGTTGGCGTCATGGTGGTGAGTAGTACCTGCGTGTCGGCTTCTGCATCGAGAAGCGCTTTGATCAAGGGCTCCGCCGCCGCGACCTCGCCGACCGAGACGGCGTGGACCCAGATCGGTCCTTGCTGTGCATTAGCTCTCGGAAGTCCAAATGCAAATCGCTCCCGCAAGCGATATCTGCGCTCCGGGTAACGCAGCGACAAAATCAGCAGTCGCGCAACCCAGATCGGGATGGCGATCACAGTGATCAATGAATAGAGAATGCGCAGCATGGGAAGATTAACAGACCATTATCCGCGTGCTGCGTTTTGAGAAATCAGGCTCGATGTCGATATACTCTATCTAGATGATAAACAGCAGCTGATGCTCGTTCCGCCACGCTTAAGCCGGTAAAGGTAACCAATGACCCTTCGCTATTCAACTGACATCGTTATCTTTGGCGGTGGCATCGCTGGGCTCTGGTTGCTGGCCACTTTGCGAGAGCGCGGCTATCACGCTGTCCTGTTTGAGAAGACAGCGACCGGTACAGGCCAGACTCTGGCTTCGCAGGGCATTATCCACGGCGGTTTGAAGTATGCGCTGGGCGGTGCTTTGAGTGGTGCGTCTCAGGCTATTGCCACTATGCCTGCACGTTGGCGATCCATGCTGCAATTTTCAGCCAGTGAAACGCGCGAGCCAGGTGATCTTGATTTATCGGCTGTGCAAGTGCTCAGTGACCACTACTACATGTGGTCCGACGGCAGTTTTCGATCCAGGCTGAAAAACTTTCTCGGCAGCAAGAGCCTGCGCGGGCGTGTCACCCCGGTTGCCCTTGACGACTATCCGGAGTTTTTCACAAACGCGCCCGGCGATCGTGGCAGTCTTTACCGCTTACCGGATTTCGTAGTCGATACGCCGAGTCTGCTCGCCGCATTAAGCAATGCACACCGTGAAGCGATCTACCGCACCGGAGACTACGAGGTGGATTTCACCCGCGCTGCCGATGGGACAGTCGCTTGCTGCCACTTACAGAATGATGAGCACTCACTGGCGATCAGCGCACAGCGCTTCATCTTTGCCGCGGGAGAAGGCAATCAGCAGCTTCTGGATTTGGCAGGCATCGATACTATTCGATCTCAAGTGCGTCCACTGCATATGGTGTATCTCAGCAAAGCGGATCTGCCCGCTGTTTACCTGCACTGTATTGGCAGCGACTTCAGCCTGACCCCACAGCTAACCATCACTTCGCACACGCGTCTGGATGGCACGCCAGTCTGGTATCTTGGCGGCGAGCTGGCAGAGGCCGGAGTCAATCGCGACGCCGCTGAGCAAATCGCAGCGGCACAGGATCAGCTGGGCCGACTGTTTCCATGGCTCGATGTTCAGGGAGCTGAGTGGCAGAGTTTCCGAATCAATCGAGCGGAGCCAGCGCACAGTAGTAATGCCCGACCGGATGACGCGTTTCTTGGCAACGTTGCAAACACGCATGTGGTATGGCCTACCAAACTGACCCTGACACCCGCGCTTGCCGACAGAGCGATAGCATTGTTGCAAGAGTCGCAAGTGGAGCCCCGACAATCTGCAGAGGAAGCCCTGCCGTTACCTCTGGCTGAACCAGCACCTGCACGATGGAGTTAATGAAGTGCCAACCTTAAGTAAACGCCAGCTGGGCAACAGCGATATCTCAGTCTCCTGTCTCGGTCTCGGCACAGTGAAGTTTGGTCGCAATCAGGAAGTCAAATACCCCCAGGGATTTTCATTGCCAGAAGACAAACAGATCGAACAGCTCCTGCAACAAGCCAGCGACCTTGGCATCAACTTGCTGGATACAGCACCAGCTTACGGTAGCAGTGAGCAGCGCTTGGGGCGCTTGCTGAGCAACCGCAAGGATTGGGTGCTAATGACCAAAGTCGGCGAGGAATTTGTTGGCGGGAAATCGTTCTACAACTTCTCCGGCGAGCATGTGCGCAACAGTATCGAACGCAGCCTTCGTCACCTCGCAACCGATTATCTGGACATCGTTCTGATTCACTCGGACGGCAATGATCTGGAAATACTGGACAATACGGATTGTCTGGAGACGCTGCTGGATCTGAAAAGCAAAGGCATGATTCGCGCAGTGGGAATGTCCACCAAAACCGTTGCGGGGGGGTTACGCGCTGTCAAACTCTGTGATGCCGTGATGGTGACTTACAACAGCGCACAAACAGGTGAAATTGAAGTCATCGACGCAGCAGCTGAGCAAGACAAGGGAGTTTTAATCAAGAAAGCGCTGAACAGTGGCCATTTGTCAGCTGGTAGCAACGGAGAAAAAAGTGCAGCGAGTGATCTGGCTTTTGCGCTGAACAAAACCGGAGTAAGCAGCGTGATCGTCGGCACGATCAATCCGCAACATCTGGCCAGCAATGTTTCTGCAGCCATTGCAGCGAGTGGCGCATAAACTGCGCCGCTACTCGCCTATTTCGCGGACTTTTTCGACGATGGCGGAAGTAGAACAGTTGTCCAGAAAGTCGAGTGCTTTGACTTCGCCACCATAAGACAGCACAAACTTGCCACCGACAACCTGATCGAGCGTGTAGTCTCCGCCTTTCACGAGGACGTCAGGCTTTAACAAGTGTAACAGCGTTTCAGGCGTGTCTTCTGCAAAACTGACCACCCAATCAACAGCTTCCAGCCCGGCGAGCACCGCCATTCTCCGTTCTACCGGATTAATTGGGCGACCCGCCCCCTTCAATCGGCGCACCGAATCGTCATCGTTGATTGCGACGATTAATCGGTCGCCCTGTTTGCGTGCCTCCGACAGATAACCAACGTGACCCGCATGGATGATATCGAAGCAGCCGTTGGTGAATACGATTTTCTCACCATGTTCACGCGCATCCTGAACCGCAACAGCGAGTTGTTCCGCGGTCATGATGCCGCGCTCCGAACCCTGCTCCGCGAGAATCGCGCGACGCAGTTCCGGCCCGCTTATCGCCGCGGTACCCAGCTTGCCGACAACAAGTCCTGCAGCGAGATTTGCCAACGCGGTTGCTTCTGCCAGACCGTAACCTGCAGCCAATGATGCGGCGAGCACAGAGACAACAGTATCGCCCGCACCAGTCACGTCATACACTTCCTGTGCTCTGGCGGGTAGATGTAATTCAGGGGAATCAGGCCGGATCAGCGTCATACCATGCTCGCCGCGTGTGACCAACAAGGCTTCGAGGTCCAGATCGTTAACCAGTTTCGAGCCTTTTTGCACCAAGTCATCTTCATGAGTGCAGGCACCTACCACCGCTTCCAGTTCCGACAGGTTTGGCGTAATCAGCGTTGCGCCACGATAGCGCTCGAAGTCGGTTCCCTTGGGATCAACAATAATCGGAATGCCTCGTTCGCGGCCCGCGGCAATGAGAGTTTGTACATCCTGCAGTGCCCCTTTCGCATAATCGGACAGAACCAGTGCCTGTACATTGTCCAGCAAGCCATCAGCACGCTCACGCAATCCCGCAATATCGTTCTGATCGAACAGCTCTTCGAAATCCACGCGGATAAGTTGCTGATGCTGACTGATGACACGCAGCTTGGTGATGGTGGGCTTGTCTGCTGAAGTCAGGAAATCACAATACACACCCGCTGCGGTGAGCCTTGAGTGCAAGTCTTTTCCAGTATCGTCATCGCCTACTACGCCGATAAGAGAGGCGGCGCTGCCCAGTGCTGCAATATTCAGCGCGACGTTGCCTGCACCCCCCGGACGGTCTTCGCGATTGCCGACTTTGACGACCGGCACTGGCGCCTCGGGAGAAATCCGATTAGCCGCCCCATGCCAATACCTGTCGAGCATGACATCACCAATGACGAGTACATTTGCATCCTGAAATGGAGGCATCTCCATTTTCATGGCCTTCTCCCGTGAAATTGCATCCAGAGCCCATTACGGCGCAAGATCATACCATAGGCAGCCCCCCGGTACCTCTGCCTCCCTGTACCTCTGCCTGCCGCCGAACACACATCAAGAAGCGCTGCAGGCAACGCGGTCGATTCACCTGACTTCTGCTACAATGCGCGACCATAAAATCTATTCACGGCGTATCAGGGCTCAGTTCAGTCGTATGTCCGCTAAACATCCAGACAGAATTCCCCTTCGCCAGTTCTGGGGGCCGCGCTACTGGCTAACCTGGCTCGGGATCTCGGCCATGTGGCTGGTGGCACAACTGCCCTTCTCTGTTCAGCTGGGGACAGGCAAATTCCTCGGTTGGCTTTCCTATCATCTGGCTCGCGGCCGCCGTCACGTGTGCGAAGTCAATCTGCGCCTGTGCTTTCCGGAGCTGTCAGAATCTGAGCACAGGAACCTGGTGAAGCGGACCTTTGCTGCCAACGGCATAGGCTTTATCGAAATTGCGATAGCCTGGTGTGCAAAACCAGGCCGCTATCAGTCTCGAGTCGCGATTCACGGCCTGGAGAATATCGAAGAGGCATTAAAAGAAGGCAAAGGCATTCTCTTATTGGGATGTCACCTGAGCTGCTTCGAGATCGCCGGATTCCTGTTCAGTCAGGTAGGTGAGCTCAATGTGACCTATCGGGCAAACGACAAGAACCCACTGTTCGATGCTTTCATGTTCAATGGCCGCGCGCGACTCTATAGCGGCGTTTTTGAGCGCAAGGATATTCGCGGTGCGATGCGCTGCCTGAAACAGAATCGCATGCTCTGGTACGCGCCCGATCAGGATTATGGCGCGCAGCATTCGGTATTCGCACCATTCTTCGGTATTCCCGCCGCAACCATTACGGCCGGCAGCCGCTTCGCCGCCTTCAACGACTCCCCTGTGCTGTTCTTCACCCATTATCGACGGCCCGACAACAGTGGTTATGATCTGTATTTCAGCAAACTTGACGAACAGTACCCGAGTGGCGACGATGAGCGAGATGGCGAAATCATAAACCGGCTGATGGAAAAGGCGATTCGCAAACAACCTGAGCAGTATTTGTGGCTGCACAAGCGATTCAAGACTTCGCCCCCCGGACAGGACCGCAAGCCTTACCAAAAATGAACAGCATAGACTGGCAATCGAGGGATGTTCGCTGGTATGTCGTTGCCGGCAGTCTCCTCTTTTCCGCATTGTCTTTTGTCTTTCCTGATCTTCCCAACGACGACGCCTATGTTTATTTTCGGACTGCAGAAATATTTTTAAGCGACGGGCTTCAAGCAGCTCGAGAACATTACAGCTGGCCCACTTACCCCGTTCTGCTTGC
>JASBUV010000176.1 GCA_030147705.1 Gammaproteobacteria bacterium | reverse complement strand
GCGCAATTCGATTTCGCCGTTGACTGTCTTCACTTCTCCGCCGATATCGGTGCCAGCTCGAGTACGGATACCGCCGTTTACTGTGTGCACTGATCGATCGACAACAACGTCACCGTCAAGCCGGACGGAACCGTTGATGCTCTCCGCACTCTCTACATGCGCGCCGGATGCGATTTCAACGCTCCCGTTAATCGTGCTTACTTCCTTCGCCCTGGCATTGCGCTCGACGATCACATTGCCATTAATAGATGACACATCACCTACTCGCTCGGATGCCTCAACTTCAACCGAGCTGTTAATTCGGGTGACGTTTCTCGAGCCTGATGCCTCCGCTGAACTGGCGAAGACATAGCTTCCCAGAATCATGGCCAGTAGCAATGCTGCGCTGAATCCTAAACTGTTCTTTTCTAAACTCATGGAGCCTATCTCTCCTGCCTCGCCTGGAGGCCCTGTGTTCCCAACATCCCCTGTGCCTGTTCCTTCTGTATTGTGCCGCACAGGCTGTGTCTGTTTATGTAACGCGGTTTATCTGAACTGACACTTAATTGAGATAGAGCAATTACTTTGCCAACTTTAAAACTCTATAAATTTCAATGGGATATGATATTTCTGGTAATTTCGGACAAAGTGCTGTGGTGTAATTGACTACTCAATCTGGCGAGATTCACTAATGGGCTCAGGGGCTCGGTAGTATGTTTACAGCACCAACACGATGGGCTACTGTCAGAGCGCGCAACGCAGGTAAGTGAACAATAAACACAATCATCCAGGTACAGGACTTACTCCCATGACTGACTCTCGACGTTGTATTCGGCGCTCTGCAGATAGAGCTAGAGCCACCCAAACGCGTACCCCTCTCACCAGACTCTTTCTGAATAACGCTCTCATCTGCCTGCTCGGTCTCATGCTGTCCGGCACTGCGCTGGCTCAGGGCAGGGTAGTGGAATCAGGGTCGCATCGCTTTGAAGAAGTGGCTGACGGGGTTTGGCATGGTTCGGGTTCCGGCTCGGTCTACACCATGAGCAACGTGATGGTATTGGTTGGTGAGAACGATACGCTGGTAGTGGATTCCCATGTCACGCCAGCGGCCGCGCGTGCCTTGATCGAATCGCTCAGCGTGATTACTGACAAGCCAGTTCGCTATCTCGTCAACAGTCACTATCATTTTGATCATGCGCACGGCAATCAGGCGTTTCCGGACGGGGTTGAGATCATCGGCCACGAATTTACGCGAGCCAAACTCAATGGCGATATTGGCAATGTATTGGAAGAGAATACTTTTCGCAGTTTTTCCGACCCGGTGCCGCAGGCTGTGGCGAGCCTGGAAAGCCAGATCGCTGCGGAAGCCGATCCGGCGCGCAAGGCGCAGCTCGAGGAGAGGCACAGGGTGCAGGTTGACTACATGAACGCTATCCCTGAAGTTCGCCCTACGCCCCCGAATATTACTCTCGCCGACAAGCTCACTCTGTATCAGGATATTCCGGGAGGCAGCCGTGAGATTCAGCTTCTGCATTTCGGTCGCGCCCATACTGGTGGCGACGTCATGATCTACCTGCCAGAAGAAAAAGTCGTTTTCACCGGAGACATGATGCTACCCGGCCTCGCCTATATGGGTGATGGGCATGTGGATGAGTGGCCGGAGAGTCTGGAAGGCCTCAAGGCGCTGGATTTTGATATCTGGCTGCCCGGACATGGTCCGGTCATGCGAGACAAGCAACCGATTGAGAACTTTCAGGTGTATTTACGCGATCTGTGGGGGAAGACCTCTGCCATGCATCGCCAGGGAGTGAGTTGGGAGCAGGCAGCCCAGGATCTGGATATGACTAATCACGCTGGTAACTATGCGCAGATCCGCGGTCCCGGTGTGGACCCCAGAGCGATACGTCGAATCTACGAACTCCTGGAAAACTGATACTCGCGACCACAAGAATGAACTGCCAATAAAAATGCCGCCCTGTGTGCACAGGGCGGCATTTTTTGTGGCTGGTCAGGGCTGCAATCTACAGCGAATAGCCCTTCTCGTCATGATCAGAGATATCCAATCCCATCTGTTCCTGTTCGTCATCGACGCGCAAGCCGGAGGTGATTGCCGCAACGGCTTTCAAGATGCCGAATGTGAGCACCGCGGTGTACAACGCGGTTGCGAGTATCCCCAGCAGCTGGACGGTTACTTGGGAGCCCATGTTCATTCCCTCGGCGTAGCCATTGCCGCTGAACAATCCCAGATTGGTGGAAATCAGGATGCCAGCGAGAATGGTTCCTACCATGCCGCCTACACCGTGCACAGGGAATACATCGAGTGAATCATCGATGCGCAGTGTCTGCTTCAGGTAAGTCGTTGCGAAGTAACAGACCACCCCACCGCTCAGGCCGACCAGCAGTGCGCCAGCAGGGCCGACTGATCCGGCTGCCGGTGTGATGGTAGCCAGTCCGGCGACCATACCGGTGATTGCGCCGAGGCCACTGGGCTTGCCGAACTTTAACCATTCGATGAGCATCCAGGTCAGTGCGCCGGTTGCCGCAGAGATGTGCGTAACAAACATTGCCATACCTGCTGCGCCATCGGCGGCCAGTGCGCTGCCCGCGTTAAATCCGAACCAGCCAACCCAGAGCATGCCGGCACCGGTGAAGCTCATCGTCAGATTGTGCGGCTTGGTGGAAGCGCTCAGAAAGTCTTTGCGCTGGCCAAGAACCAGAGCGGTCACGAGAGCGGCGATACCCGCTGTGACGTGCACGACCGTACCACCGGCAAAATCGATCAGGCCACGCTGGCCCAGCCAGCCGCCACCCCAGACCCAATTCGCGACCGGAAAGTACACCAGCAAAGTCCAGATCACACTGAACAACAGCATGGCGGAGAATTTGATGCGTTCTACAAAAGCGCCAACGATTAGCGCGGGGGTGATGATTGCAAAAGTCATCTGGAACGAGGCGAATACGGTTTCCGGGATATCGCCGGACATGGAGTCAACAACGACCCCATTGAACATTGCCTTGCTCAAGCCTCCCCACCATGCGGATTCCGATGGCCCGAATGCAATGCTATAGCCGACGAGCAGCCAGAGCAGGGAAACAACCACTGCTATAGAGAAGCACTGCATCAGCACCGAGAGTACATTCTTGCTTCGCACAAGGCCGGCATAGAACAGGGATAAGCCGGGCAGGGTCATAAACAGTACGAGCGCGGTGGAGGTAAGGATCCAGGCTGTATTGCCACTGCTGAGACCATCTTCCTGGGCAAGGGCGAAGGATGGGAGCAGTGCCAGCATCAAGCACGAATATCTGATTAATTTAGTCACTTTTTATTCTCTTCTTATTTTCTTTTTTGATGTGTATCCCGGGAGGGACAGTGAGTTGCTTCGTCAATGTGATTGGTGTGCTGCCTTACTTCACCTCATCAAAGCGCATCGTTGCCAGATTCGCCGGTGCGGATGCGGATAGACTGCTCCAGGTTGGTTACAAATATCTTGCCATCGCCGATTTGCCCGGTACCCGCGGCCTTGCAGATCGCTTCAATGGCTTTCTCAACGAGCTCATCAGCGATCGCGATCTCCAGCTTGGCTTTGGGAAGAAAATCGATGACGTATTCCGCGCCCCGATACAACTCGGTGTGGCCTTTCTGTCTGCCGAATCCCTTGACTTCGGTCAATGTCATCCCGTTGACTCCGATCTCCGACAGCGCCTCACGCACATCATCTGCTTTAAAGGGTTTGATAATCGCTGTTATCAGTTTCATTCCTGTTCTCCTGCGAATGGATTAGTCGCCTTCACTCTCCCAAGTAGTCATGGCAGCAGTGCCTCAAGTGTGGCTGCTGTGACCCTGATGAAGACCCCGGAACTGTAACACGGAGCACAAATCAGCACCAATATGGGGCGCAAGGAAACTGGGGGCTTCAGGCGGGATTCTGGCTTTGTGTGGAGACTGCTTGTGGGGCATTAAAAAGCGGGGGTAGCCACTCCCAGGAGGGAGAGGGAAGAGTGACTACCCCCGAGCGGGGAGGGACTGTTAAGCAGCGGCGCGCTGCTGGATGCTGCGAACCTGGTTGACCAGAGGCAGCATGACGGTGACAAAAACCACCGCGAAGGCTGCTGCCAGTACATTGAGTGTGGCAGCGAGACCTTGTGTTTCCGCCAGATAACCAACAACGGGTCCACTGACGATGAAAGTTAGCCTGAACAGAAAGCTGGTGAATGAATTCGCTGTCGCACGAAACTCACTCGGAACTCTGCGATTCAATGCATTGACGAGAATTACCTGAGTCAATCCTCGGCCGACGAAAATCAGCATGCCCATGCCAATGCCGAGCCAGCCAGGTAACCAGGCCATACCGAGATGCCCGACGATTGGTAGCAAACCAATGACAATGAGAGCAATCGGAGCGCCGAAGCGTCTCTCAATGGAAAACCCGTAGCGATTGGCCACAGCGACCGCCATGCTTTGGGTAAACCACAACAAACCAAATATGGCGAGCGAGAGACCCTGTTCTTCCCAGTAGGGTTGAACCAGCCAGGCAACCAGAAAGGTCGCGAGGCTGTAGAGCGGGATCGCAATCACTATCTGACGGAGTATGGGATCTCGCATCAGGAGGTGTCGCAGTATGTCCAGGAGTTTTACCCTGGCTCCTGGGTTCGCCTGATTTCTGTAAGGCGGCTCAACGATCAGCAGCGCCAGTACCGGTACGATCCAGGCTGTGCTGGACTGAACCAGCACCATTAAATCGAAGGAGATAAGCGCCAGCGCTCCGCCGAGCAAGGCGCCCAGGGCTTCGGCACCACTCTTGAAGAAACCCAGATTGGCGATGACCTGACTGTGCTCTGCACTTTCGTTTTCCTCGAGCGATTTCTGCGTGTCGTACAAGATCGCCAGATCCGCACCAGAGAGCAGACTCATCGCAATACCAAGTGTAATCTCAAAGACCATAAGGCTGGCGAGGTCGTCCGCGAAATTCAGCAGCATGTAGCCGAATGCGTGCAGCAATGCACCAACCACCAGTGCCAGCTTGCGGCCGAACAGGTCAGCGAAATATCCCGAAGGTGCCTCGAGTAACACAATAGTGGTCGCGAAGACTGCTTGCAGATAAAAAATTTCTGCAAGACTCAAACCCTTGTCTACGAAGAAGGGCACGATGACTGGCACGATGAGCATAAAACTCTGAAAAAACGCCAGTGCATAGATTGCTGTTATGTTTCTTTGTATTTTTTCAGGCACGAAGCCCCCTCTGCCCACTCCCCATGGTGAGCATCAACATTTTGTCGCGTTAAAAAAAAAGACCTCTAGGCTTTTTGGCTTAGAGGTCTTTTCTCTGTTTGATCAATTAATTGGCTAATTGTCAGAAAGTCACTCCAAGCGGGTCTCCCAGTTCTTTTCCACACGCACGCAGAACTGATGACCCTGAGAGGTCATAATCGCTAGCGTGGTTGTGGAAATCGGATAAGTGTTCATTGGACTGATCTTTTAATTTTGCTAATTCTGTATCTTGGCTTTGTAGCTCGAAATTCGATTGAAAATTTGGCGTTGCTCATGTGAGCTATTTGCTGAATGCGGGGAATTGTATGCTCATCAGATTTCAAGTCAAGTTAAAAATCAGATTCGGTGTGATCTGACGCACTTTTATACCTTCTGGTCAGAATGCGGCCGCAGAATTCTCATTTTTTATCCGCGTCAGCGAGTGAGTGCTCGTTGTCGCGCAGCAAGTAATCGAGTGAGTCTCTTTTGCGCCCCCAATGTGACGCCAATAAGGAACCACTAATGTTATGCCAGACGCTGAAGATAGCGCCAGGTAATGCGGCAGTTGCTGAGAAAAACTCCAGAGCGAGAGTAACGCCCAGTCCCGAGTTCTGCATGCCCACTTCAATCGCAATGGTGTGGCTGCGTTTGAGGTCATAGCCGAACAGGCGACTGATATAGAAGCCGGCCATCAGGCCACAGCCATTATGAAGTATGACCGCAATCAGGGTGAGTAGCCCAACAGCGAGCAGAGTGTCGGCATTGAGTGCGACGACGATGCCAATAATGAACAGAATACCGCTGATTGCGATACTGGGCAGCAGTTCTGCCATGCGGTCGACCTGACTGCCCAGATAGTGATTGACAAGAAATCCAGCGGTGACTGGCAACAAGACCACTTGAACGATGCTGAAGAGCAGGCCGAGCGTGTCGACTTCGATTGTTTGTGCGAGATAGAAACTGCATAACAAGGGGGTAGCAAGAACGCCAACCAGGGTTGATGCAATAGTCATGCTGATAGAGAGCGCGACATCGCCTTTAGCCAAATAGGTGATCACGTTCGAGGCGGTGCCTCCAGCACAACTGCCAACCAAAACCATTCCGGCGGTCAGCTGAGCAGAGAGCTGCAGCAGATTGGCCAGAGTCAGTGCAATAAGAGGCATGACCAGAAATTGGCAGCAAACACCAACCAGTACCGGTTTGGGGTCGCTCCACAGCGTAGTGAAGTCCGAGCGCTTCAGGGTAAGCCCCATGATGAACATCACTGTGGCCAGTAAAGGAACGATGAGCGTCGACAGCGCCGCGAAAGTTTCTTGCTGCAGAAATGCCACTACAGCGATGAGAATTGCCCACAGGGGAAAGAGAGCGTTGAAACGAGCGAGCATGCAGACCTCTGTCAGTATTGTCGGTTTTGGACTTGTTGGGCTTGTGGAGAGTATTGAGAGTACTGAGAGTATTCAGGTTTGATTCAGGCGCGAACGCTAACATGACGCTGGCACTGATGTAACCTTTTTGGAGACAGTGCGTCATATGAGCAGTAGTCGGAAAGACTAATTTTCTCTCTTGGGGACGAACAATGATTAAAAAGGCAATGATTCTGGCAATGGCATTCGCGCTCACAGGATGTCTGGTGACAGTCGATAGTGATTCTCGATCTGTGCACAGAGTATGGGACGAAGGCGAAGTGTCTCGTATACGATTGGGTAATACCGATCAAAACTGGATTCGCAATTCTTTCGGTGAGCCAATGACCAAGCTCTCCTACGCAGATGGGTCAGAGATCTGGAAATACCGCAATCGATCCGAGAAAGACACGGAAGTGGGTGTGTTTCTGATCTTTTCAGTGGATGTTGAAGAAGAGCGCATCGATACACTGTCTATCGAGTTCATCGATGGCGTGGTGAGCAACTACTGGGTTGAGCAGGAACGGTACTAGATCGTCGACGCTGCTTCGCGTGCATGATGCGGGCGCGAAAATCGATCTCGCTTGATGGTAAACCGGCTGGCTTACCGGATGGACTGCTTAATGCCCCTGGAGCGTGGTTGCCAGCCACGCTTCCAGATCGACCCAGTTGACTGGGAAGATGTGGCGCGCTCCTGCGACCAGTTCGGCATTGACGACGGCGCCAGCTGATTGCAAGCGTGCGACTGTCTTGTGGAGTTGCCGATTCCAGCGCAGGTCGTCTTTCTCACCGATACGAATATAGACTGGCAGACCATCGAGATAAGTCTGCGCCAGATCCTTGCTCATTCGTCCCGGAGTGGCAACAACTCCCATGTATTGATCAGGCGCTGCGGATGCGATTTCCAAAGCAGCGCTGCCCCCACTGGAAACACCAACCAATAATGGCTTGCTCTCCATCAGGCCATGAATACGCTGCAGATCTTTAATAATCTGCGGAAACTCCTCCGCGTGTTCTATAAAGAAGTGCCTTCCCTCTGGCGAAATCGGTACGGCGACCGCCCAGCCACGATCCACAAGCTCCTTGCCTAACCAGTACTGTGCCCTGGCCATGAACTCATTGGAGTTGCCGCCAGACACCATTACAGCCAGCGGTGGGGAGACGACCTCCATGGGTTTGAAGAACAACACATTGATTGCTTGCCCGCCGGACATGACGATACTGTCCTCACCGGCTTGTAAGGGAGCCATGAGGAATGCCGACAACAGCAAGGAAATCAGTGATTTAGCGGTTAAAGATCGCATTAACAGATGTTTCAAGAAAGTTTCAGTGTTCTAATGGCGAAGTATAGCAATCGCTGCAAGCCAGACGCACGGGCTTGAGACAAAAAACCTGATTTCACGGGTAGTTACCATGCCTTATTCAGTCCACTGCTATTTTTAGCCAGGCTTGTAACTTAATTACTCACCTTACGTCTTTTCTCTCAAATGCTTAATGAATATCAACAAGTGGTCGCGCAGCACCGGCATCGGATTTACTCCTTTGCCCACTATAGTCTGCGAGCGCGGGAAGATGCCGAAGATGTTACCCAGGAGGTATTCATCAAGTTGTGGCAGCACTGGCGCAAGATCGATCGCGAGAAGATCGGTGGCTGGCTCATGCGGGTCGCACACAATGCCGTGATCGACAAGGTGCGGAAAGCGAGAAATGGTGATGCCCAGACCGACGCCTATGCAGAGGTCGACGAGCAAGGCCAGTTCGAGGATCCGGGAGTCGAGCTCGACAAGGAAGCGTTCAACGAGGCGCTCCAGAATGCGATTCAGGAGTTGGATGAACCGTTTCGCAGCATCGTCATTCTGCGAGATATACAAGGATCGAGTTATGCAGACATCGAAGCGTGTCTGCAGATGAGTGAGAGCCAGGTGAAAGTGTATTTGCACCGAGGCCGGCGCAAGCTCAGGGAAAACACGCAACTACGCACTCTGTTTGCGGCCGCACAAAGCAGGGTGTCAGACAGTACCGAGATGACAGGCAATGCGGCGAGCAAAACGGAATAGAACAGGTATCACTATGAGTAAGCACAAGAGCACTCTCAAAGCAGTTGGGCACTCCGGTAACGGAGGCGGACAGGATTCGCAATGCTATTTCGTGCAACTCCAGATCGACAGTTTTCTGGACGGAGACCTGAGCAGCGCCCAGCAAGATTCTTTTATGGAGCACATGTCGAGTTGTCAGGCCTGTAGCAGCGAATTGCAGTTTGCACGGGTGGTGCATGACAGTGTGCTCGACCTGCCTCTTCTCGACTGTCCAGAAAGTGCTCTGGAGCCCATCGACAGACTTGGCCGCAATGAGAAGATTGCGCCTACGGATTGGTGGTTGGGAGTGCGCACGTTCTTCGAACAGCTACCGATGACGGTCCGTTATGCCTTCCCCGCCGTGCTGGCAGTCGCGGTGACGCTGGTGCTTGTTTCCGGTCAGAACAGTCAAGGTCCGACGGAGATGCTCGCTGATCAGGCAACGGTCGTCGAACAGGAATATTCGCAGGCAGATGTTGTCGCCGCGCTCGCCGATCTCAATACCGCCATCGATTATCTGAATGAGGTCAGTCAGCGTACCGAGAGCATGATAGGGGGGCGATTCGTGGTGATGCCTTTACAGGATTCCCTCAATGCATCGTTTGAACGCCTGCAGGACGAAGAGAATGACCCGCTTACCGATGATCCAATCTGAATATCGGTGAGCGCTGGGCAAGAACACAGAAATCACAGAGCAGGTCGCTTTCAGGGTGAACGCAGAAACAGTATTCGCGTAACACAATGGCGAAAACCATAGAAAGCGTTTTGAAACCAGTGTGGAAAGCATTATGGAAAGTTATGGGAAGTATTGTGAATTGTGAAAAGTATTGTGGAAAGAAGAGAGGTACACATATGAAGGCTGTAAATGTGTTGATAGGCGCTCTGGCGCTGGTAGCAACGATGGTAACGACTGACAGCCTCCTGGCTGCCGAGAGTGCTATCGAGAATCATCCAGGGTACGTGGATTTTTCCTCACTCACAGCGCTTACCGATGGTGAGCCAACTGTAGAAATCAGTTTGAAAGCACCGCTATTAAGCATGGTGACCAATCTGATTCGTGCCGAGGATGAAGAGGCGGCGGATTTTATTTCCCGTCTGCTGCGCGTGACCGTCAATGTCTTCGATAGCGACCTGTCCAGCGTCGAAGCGATTGCCGAGTCGATGGAAGCCATCTCCGACGATCTCGATCGCCAGGGTTGGGAGCGCGTCGTTCGTGTGCGCGAGGATGGAGATCATGTTGATATTTATGTACGCATGTCACCCGATGCTGAAGTCATTCACGGGCTTGCCGTGATGGTGGCGGGTCGTACTGAAACCGTGTTGGTCAATATCGTGGGTGATATCAGTGGTAATGATCTTGCGGCGCTCGGTAGACGCTTCGATATCGATCAGCTTGAACATCTGGATGTACAGACAGACTGATCAGAGAGTCTCTTTTGTACCTGTAGCCTGCTGAAACCGGATTCTGGAGTAATCGACATGGCAGTGATCGACAAGAGCATACAGAGCACTACGAAGGCCGCAGCGCTCGTATTGACAATACTTCTTTTCACATCATGCATGTCGTTCAATGACGATTACTTCGATCCGGTTGCACGATCGCTGGGCTCTCGCATGCCGGAAATCTCGCTCGAACGAGAGATGGCCATGGATCTCAGTTCGGGCTTTTTTGACATCATCGATCTTGCCAGTGCTGGAGTCGCTGATGTCTCTGAGTTGGACAAGCTCCGCATCGCCGTCTATAAGGTCATCCCGCGGCAGGGTTTCGTGGATTTTCCTGACGAGGTGTTCAGCGCTGCGCTTCGCAGTCAGGGCACAGGCCTGGAATGGGAGCGTATCGTTCGTGTTCGGGAGCAAGGTGAACAGGTGTGGGTGTTTGCCGGACTCGATGTGCATGCGCAAATGCTTGATGCGGTCTGCGTGTTTGTTCTTGATCAGAACGAGCTTGTCCTGATCAATATGGAAGGCGAGCTTGAGCACTTGCTCGAAGCTGCGCTGCAGTCCGGGAAGCGCGAAACCTATACCCCACCTCCCGCGGTCTAGTTATCGAGCCCAATAACTTCCATTCTCTCGCTGGCTGCGACGGTGACGCTAATCCCGTTAGTAGTGACGAAAGATCTTTCTCCCAGCTGATACTTGAAGACTTCGTAGCTGACCGGTGCCTCGAGCCCGGCGCGGTAAAGATTGACCGTGATAATTTCCCGATCATCCTGCCACTGATAGTAGTACAGAGCTCCACCGAGACCTGTCATGAGCACCAGAAACAGATAGGCACCCAGGCGCAGATCTTTGTGCAGAGTCGAATCCTGTGCCGGAGAATCGGGCGAGTCGTTGTTTCCCTGCAAGGATTTGTTCGCACGATTGCGTTGTTTGCCGGCCATATCGGCTGCATCGCCAGATAGCAAGCCATCTTCAAGCCCTTTACGCAGGCCTTTCTGCCGGGCCAACGTAAATGCCAGAGCGATAACAATCGCTGTGAGAAGCAATTTTCCGAGCATCAATCCATCCGTATGTCGCTATATGCATTGCATGTTAGCAGAGCTCGTACTGTGAAAGGCAATTGCGGGCAATCGCTGCCGCATTTGAATGATTTCTTTCAATGACTGGTCTGGTAACCTGCAAGAAGTATCCAGTTAATGGAACTGTAACAGTTGGCCAGTATGCTTATCGGCAATACACGCTATGTCTGGTGTGAGCCTGATGACTGACTGGAGTATGCAAACGGTGACGGGAACAGCGCGCGACCCCGCGTGCGACAAGGGCAGTGGTGTAGTGCAGGAAAATCATGAGCAGGCGCAAGGGTATGTTCCGCCGGGCATGCCCGAGTTGAACCACGATGGGCGGAGTACTTCGTATTTTGAGTTTTGGCCAATGTGGGTGATGTATTTTCCTGTAGTCATCTTGTGGTTGCTTCTGGCAGTGCGTTACCGGTCCCTCACTTTGCCGTTAATCGCGAATCCGGCACTCGCGTTATCTGGCATGGTAGGCGCTCAAAAAAGCGCGCTGTTTCGGCAAGCCGGTGACTACGCGAGACAATGGATTCTACCCTGGACCCTGTATACCAAGGACGAGCGCGCCATAGTAGAGCAAGTCGTCAGTGCGCAGACGCAGTTAAGCGACGCCGGACTGACTTATCCGGTAGTAGGTAAACCGGATGTCGGTTGTCGGGGATCCGGAGTCAAATTACTCAGCGATTCAGACGCAGTGCGCGACTATTTACGGGCCTTTCCCACCGGGGGCACTATTCAGTTTCAGCAGCTCGCAGAATGGGAAGCTGAGGCCGGTGTCTTCTACGTGCGCTATCCCGGTCAGTCGCGCGGTACAGTCACGTCACTGACGCTGAAGTACATGCCGTTCGTAGTCGGCGATGGTAAAAGCACACTACAGCAGCTGGTCAGCGAGGACGCGCGTGCAGGAGCGCTACAGCATCTCTATCGAGAGCGCCATGCACAGCGTTGGGAGTCGGTGATCCCGGAAGGTGAGCCATATCGGCTGGTTTTCTCAGCCAGTCATTGCCGTGGCGCCGTGTTCAGAGATGGAGCCCGATATATAGATGTCAGGTTGGAGCAGGCACTGGACAAAATCTTCGATGATATCCCCGGCTTTCATTACGGGCGTCTCGATATCAAATTCCGCGATCTCGAAAGCCTGATGCGAGGCGAGAATTTCAAAATCATTGAGATCAATGGTGCCAGCTCAGAATCGATCAATATCTGGGATCGAAACACCAGTTTGGGCGCTGCGTTGAGAACGCTGTTGCAGCAATACAGGACGCTGTTTAAACTTGGCGACGCAAATCGCAGCCGCGGACACAAAACACCAGGAGTCAGAGCCCTGTGGCGAGCCTGGCAGTATGAACAACAATTAGTAAAACACTATCCGCAAAATGACTAACCCCTGCAGATTGCCCATACGTCCAAGACCCCTCGCGGCACTACTCGAATCCGCACTTGGTCTGCGTCCTCTGGGTAAAATTTATGAAGATCGACCGCACGGCCTCGATCCTGTCCAGTTCCTGGATTACGCACTCGATGCCCTGGGCGTCTCTATTGATATAGCGAATGAAGCCTTTCTCGAAGACATTCCCAAAACCGGCCCGGTGCTGATTGTTGCAAATCATCCCCTCGGAGGGCTGGAGGGCATGGCCATCGCGCGCGTGATTGCCCGTGTTCGACCGGATCTGCAAGTGCTGACCAACGAACTGCTGCGCTTGATTCCAGAGCTTGCACCAATATTCATCGGGGTCAACGTGCTCTCGAAAGAGGCTGCGGCCGGCAATGTGGGTGGCATCAAACAGGTGCATTCCCACCTCAAGAACGACGGCGCGATTCTCCTGTTTCCTGCTGGCATGGTGTCTGCCTACGAAGTCAGCCACAAGCGTATTCAGGATCGGGAATGGAACCGCCTCGCAGGTCAGCTGGTCAAGCGCTATGGCTGCACAACAGTTCCGGTGAACGTCGCTGGCAGAAACAGTACCTATTTTTATGCGGCCGGCCTGATACATCCTCGGTTGCGCACACTGTTGCTGCCCAGACAGCTCGCCAACAAAAAGAACTATCGGCTGCCGTTAACAATGGGCAGGCCCATTCCTGCCGCAGAGTTACGCTTGCTGCAAAGTCCTCAGGCAATAACAGATTATTTGCGCGTCAGTACCGATGCGCTGGCGCTTGATGAGCAGCCTCGCAAGGTGCCGGTTATGGCAGGTATTGATGAACTCAATTCCCAGGCCAGCCAGAGTGAAGTCGACCGGGCGATTAGCGCCCTGGAAGAGCATCGTTTGCTGGAGCATGAGGAGTTTGATGTGTACTGCGCTCCCTTCGAAGCTCTGGGCGCCATCATGGAACAGATCGCCATTGCGCGGGAAATTACATTCCGTTCTGTGGGCGAGGGTACGGGCTTGTCGAGGGACTCAGACGAGTTCGATCCACATTATCTGCATCTGTTCCTGTGGGACAAACAACAGAAACGCATCGCGGGCGCCTATCGGGTAGGGCTGGTGGACCAGATTGTCGCGCAACACGGCGTCAAGGGCCTCTATACCCGTTCTCTCTATCGCTACGATGACGCATTCATTCGCAAGCTGGGATCAGCCATCGAAATGGGGCGTTCCTTTATTCATCCGGACTACCAGCGCCGACCGGTTTCACTGAATCTGCTCTGGCGCGGTATCGGCAAGATACTGGTCACCCATCCGCAGTACCACACGCTCTATGGTTCGGTCAGTATTTCCAGAGAATACAGCGATCTTGCCCGGTCTCTCATCGCCGATACCATGCTGACCAACTTCCGTGCCCAGGAGTTTGCCGAACTGGTACAGCCGTTAACCCCGCACAAGGTCGCCAATCGGGTCTGGTCGCAAAAAATGCTGGCCGAACTGGTCAACGTCAAGATGTTGGGCAAGCTGGTCGGTCGTTGTGATCCCGGGAAAGCTGTGCCGGTGTTGTTGAGGCACTATCTTTCCCTCAATGGACGTCTGATCTGCTTCAATATCCATTCCGGCTTCAATGAGTCACTGGAAGGACTCATCGTCGTCGACGTACGTAAAACGGATAACAAGACGCTGGGTCGCTTCCTCGGAAGTGAGGGGCTGGCGAGCTTTCTGGCCTATCAGGAAAGGCAAGGGCAATTGCAAGACTCCGCCTAGGGCTCCTATAATTCGCCCATGTTGAAAATCAAACCTGTCCTGAAATTGCTCCTCGGTATCGTTCTCGCGATCTGCGCGATTGCTTCACTGATAAATCTGCTGTTAATTGTCCCCCGCGTTGAAACAATCTCGGTGATCAATGCGGTAGTTGGCCTCGGTGTCCTGTTTTTCTTTCTGGCGCCTCTGGCCCATGTCCTGATTCGCAATAGTTGGCGTGAGCTGCGCAACAGTGGGGCGAATAACGCCGCCAACACTGGCGACAGCGCTGACTCCAGACAGTCCTGATCGGGCCGAAAGGGCCGGCTTTGCTGACTGCACAGCACCTCGAAAAAGCGTATAATCACGCGCTTTTACCAGTAGCCTACCCCGAAAATCATGATTATTTTTGAAGAGCCGGAGCGATTTACCCAGTTCGAGCAGAACTGCGTTGCCACCATCGGCAAATTTGATGGGGTGCATCTGGGGCATCAGTTGATTCTCGATCAACTCAAGCAAAAGGCCGATGAACTCGAACAGCCCGCGCTGGTGATCCTGATCGAGCCTCATCCTGAAGAGTTTTTTGCTGGCCCGGGTGGTAAATGTCCGGCCAGGCTCAGCACCCTCAAGGAGAAGCTGGAACTGCTCGATAGCTTTGGGGTGGAGTATGTCTTCAAGCTGAATTTCGATCGCAGCATGAGCGAACTCAGCGCGGAACGCTACATAGAAGATATTCTGGTCAATGGCCTGGGCATCAGAGCCTTCATCGTCGGCAATGACTTCCGTTTCGGTCATCAGCGCAAGGGCGACTTCGAGATGCTGAAATCCTACGGAGACAGTTTCGGCTTTGAGGTCATTGAAACAATGGCCTATGAATACAACGGACAACGAATCAGCAGTACTTACATCCGGGAACAGTTGGCAGAAGGGAAATTTGAACTGGTTGAGCAGCTTCTTGGCCGGCCTTTCAGTATGAAAGGCGAAGTGGTCAGGGGGAAACAGATTGGTACCGATCTGGGCTTTCCAACCTGCAACATCAATCCCCATCGGCTCGAAATTCCGATCCATGGAGTGTACGCCTGCGAAGTGCGGCTGGCGGATCGCTATCGGCCCGCCGCCGTGAACATTGGCTATCGCCCTACCATATCAGAAGACGGCGAGGCGCTTCTGGAGGCACATATTCTCGATTTCGACGAGAATCTCTATGGCAAAACGATCGAAGTAATATTCCGCAAGAAGCTGCGTGATGAAGTGAAATTTGATGGCCTGGACGCCCTGAAGCAGCAAATCAGTGCTGATGTTCGTCAGGTACGAGAATTATTGGCGTCTTGAAAACTGAGCAATAACACATGAGTGACTACAAAGACACGTTGAATCTGCCACACACCGAGTTTCCGATGAAAGCCAATCTGGCAGACCGGGAACCCACCATGCTAAAGCGCTGGACAGAGATGAATCTCTACGCGCGCATTGGTGAAAAGAATGCTGGCAAGCCGAAGTTCATTCTTCATGACGGCCCTCCCTATGCGAATGGGGAGTTGCATCTTGGTCACGCAATCAACAAGACATTGAAAGACATTGTCGTAAAGAGTCGCCAGCTCAGCGGATTTGATGCGCCTTATATTCCTGGCTGGGATTGTCATGGGCTTCCGATCGAACACAATATCGAGAAAAAGAAAGGCAAAGCCGGGCAGAAAATCAGTCATGCCGAATTCCGTAGAGTCTGTCGCGAGTATGCTGCCAAGCAAGTAGAAATCCAGAAGCAGGGTTTTATCCGACTGGGTGTATTTGGCGACTGGGAAAATCCTTATCTCACCATGAACTTTCAGACTGAGGCCGATATTGTTCGCGCGCTCGGCAAGGTTGCGGCGAATGGGCATCTGGTCAAGGGTTACAAGCCGGTTTACTGGAGCGTGGTGGGTGCTTCTGCACTCGCTGAAGCGGAGGTCGAATATCAGGACAAGCAGTCGTTCGCGATTGATGTACGCTTCGCCGTTGTTAATCGCGCTGCGGTGTTTTCGGCTTTTTCAGTAGAAGCCACGGAAGACCCGTTGTCAGTTGTCATCTGGACGACAACACCCTGGACGCTGCCTTCCAATCAGGCCGTCACCCTGCATGCTGAGCTTGACTATGCCATCGTGGAATGTGATCTCGGGCAAGGTCGTGAGTTGCTGATTCTTGCCGAGGAAATGGTGGAAGGAATCATGCAGCGTTACGGCTGCACAGATTACGCAATTCTGGGCACTGTTCAGGGTTCGGTGCTCGAGAATGAAACATTGCAACATCCTTTTGTCGAGCGTCAGGTGCCACTCATTATGGGTGAGCATGTCACGACAGAGGCCGGTACCGGTGCGGTGCATACGGCGCCAGATCATGGCATTGATGACTTTAATGTGGGGCGCCAGTACGGCTTGGGAACGCTCAATCTCGTCGATGAAAACGGAGTTTTCATAGACGCGGCTGGGGAGTTCGCTGGCGAGCATGTCTACAAGGTTGACGAAAAAGTAATCGCCAGACTGATCGCGAATAACGCACTCGTCAAGCAGGAAACCATTACCCACAGTTACGCGCACTGCTGGCGCACCAAGACACCGCTGATTTACCGCGCCACTCCCCAATGGTTCATCAGCATGTCCGAGAATGGCTTGCTCGAAAACGCACTCGCAGCCGTCAAGAATATAAAGTGGATCCCAGATTGGGGTCAGGCACGTATCGAATTGATGCTGAAGGGCAGCCCTGATTGGTGTGTCTCACGACAGCGAACCTGGGGAGTGCCAATCACCCTGTTTGTGCATCGCGAAACCCAGGAGCTGCATCCCCGGACGCCGGAGCTGTTCGAGATCGTGGCCTTGTTGATTGAAGAGAGAGGCATTGAGGCGTGGTTTGAGCTGGATGCGACCGAGCTGCTAGGGGACGAAGCGTCTGACTATGAGAAGGTCAACGATACGCTTGATGTATGGTTCGATTCGGGTGTGACGCATTACTCTGTTGTCGATCGGCGCGAGGAATTACAGTACCCGGCAGACCTGTACCTCGAAGGTTCCGACCAGCACAGAGGTTGGTTTCAATCCTCTCTGAAGACTGCAATCGCTATGCATGGCACCGCACCCTATAAACAGGTGTTGACCCACGGCT
>JASBUV010000169.1 GCA_030147705.1 Gammaproteobacteria bacterium | reverse complement strand
TGGCGGAGCCGGTAGCTGTTAGGGCCGCCCTCGGAGATTGCGCGCGCTTCCAGATAGTATTTCTGGCTGAGTGCGAAAAGCATTTCGGCCTGCAAACGTGAATGGCTGAGGCCGTGTTTCTCGGCATAGCCGACTGCAGTCACATTGAGCCAGGTCGCTTCTCGCATATGGGCAGCCTGCTTCTCTTCCAGGTCTTCTATTCCTCCACGAATATGGATGTCCGCCAACCAGAGGAGGCGGGAAATACGATCGGCAATACTCCCGTGGTATTTGGAAAGAATCAGGGTCGAGTAGTAGTCAAGGCGCTCGTTGATCGCTTCCCAATCCTGTCTCAGCAAATCAATTTCGACGGCCATTTGCTGGAGATCGTATTGTTGCGGGGTTTGTAGGCCGAAGCTGGTACGAACAATCTGGATGGCATAATCAGCCGTGGCGGCCGCCGAATCATAGCGACTGACTTCGAGTTGGGTTAGCGCCAGACTCTGCAGCGGTTCAACAAGAGTTTCATGATAACGCCCATGTTCATTGGCCAGCGCGTACAGCCGCTCTTGCTGCAACTGCAGTGCTTGTTCGGCCGCGGCGTAATCGCGGTATGTGGTATCTGGGTGTGCAAATCCGGAGAGGAACAATGCCACCAGACCGAGGGCAAAAGTGCCGGGGACAATTGAGTTTTTCATGACGATGCCTCGCTATATCAAACAACAGTCAAACAACAGTGAATCGGTGCACTTCGCTGGGTTGTTGTTATAGCTTTGACTCGCAGTGTTTCAGGCAGTGTTGCTGATAGGGCTGTCGTGACACTGACTGCCGGGTCAAGCGTGCGGAGTTTTCCGGAGCAGAATTGTGGGCTGCTCGCATTGGAGAATTTGCAAGTCCTGTGCCAAAGCAGCCGGTCGCGCTGCACGAGGAACTATTGGCTGAATTCAAGCGGGCTCGGCCGGTATTGTATGGCGCGGCCTTCCCGGATGGCCCCGCGTAGGGTCTTGGCACACCCTCAGTGCACTGTTGTGGTGCGAAGCGTGCTTTTCGTAACACCGCTCTGGTTCCGGAAAATTAGACGCACTGCCAGCTGTCAAAATCCCGTAGAATGCTGCACTTGATTCGTCAGGACAGGGAGATCACGCCAATGACAGAACACACAACCAACAAGGTGGCATTTATTGGGCTGGGAGTGATGGGTTACCCGATGGCCGGGCATCTCAGCAATGCAGGGCTTGATGTCTGCGTCTATAACCGGACAGCAAGCAAGGCAGATCAGTGGCTCAGCGATTACAAGGGCAGCAATGCACCTACCCCGGCGGAAGCTGCCAGGGATTGCGATGTTGTTCTGGTCTGTGTCGGCAACGACGACGACGTCAGGTCGGTAGTGAGCGGACCGGATGGTGTGCTCTCAAGCCTAAAGCCCGGTGCCATACTGATCGATCACACGACTGCTTCAGCAGAACTGGCCCGTGAGCTCGCCGCATTGGCAGCCGAACAGGGTATCGGCTTTCTGGATGCACCCGTGTCAGGTGGCCAGGCCGGCGCGGAGAATGGTCAACTCACGGTGATGGTCGGTGGTGATGAAGGGGTCTATCAGCGCGCTGCTTCGACGCTGGACTGCTACTCACGTTTTCACCGGCTGCTGGGGCCTGCTGGAAACGGACAGTTAGCCAAAATGGTTAATCAGGTATGCATCGCCGGTGTGGTGCAGGGGCTCGCTGAGGGACTCAATTTCGCTCTCAAGGCAGGTTTGGATGGCGAGGCCCTGATCGAAACGATTTCCAAAGGGGCCGCCGGATCCTGGCAGATGGAAAATCGTTATAAAACAATGCTCCAGGACAAATATGATTTCGGTTTTGCGGTGGACTGGATGCGCAAGGATCTCGGCATTGCGCTAGCTGAAGCCAAGCGCAACGGAGCACAGCTGCCCGTTGCAGAACTCGTCGACAGTTTTTATGCAGAGATTCAGGAGCAGGGCGGTGGACGTTGGGATACCTCAAGCTTGCTCACGCGCTATACGAGGCGGCAATAATTGTTCAGTAGCGGCAGTAATTTACCGATTCAGGCTCTCCAGATGCCTTCTTTATTGTTGATTAACTGGGACTAACCTACTAATTTAGCGCTTCTTTTCAATGAAAGTGCTGGGGGTGCGCTATGGTGGTCAAAAAAGCTCTTATATATTCGCTGCTTAGCCTCGCATCGGGAACCTTGCTGGCGCAGGCGAGCGGTGATTATGAAGTACCCCGCACGCAATGGGGCCAACCCGACCTGCAAGGAGTCTGGAATTTCAGTTCCAACATTCCGATGCAGCGGCCAGAACGGTTTGGTACCCAGGAATTTCTGACCCGCGAAGAAATCGACGAAGCAATAGCACGTCAGGAAGCAGCGGCTGCAGCAGCCGACGCAGCGGCGGCCCAGCGTGTCGTCGATCCTGACGCGCCGCCGGTGACCAACAACCCCGGAGGTTACAACGATTTCTGGGTAGAGAGCGCCGGGATAGGTGATGTTGTGCGCACCTCCCATATCGTCTATCCGGAGAATGGTCGCATCCCTCCAGCTGTTGAGGGTGCCCCTGAACAGCGCGGTGGGCTTGGCCCAGACATTCCCGGTGAACGCCCGGTGCGCTATGTGGTTGGGGGTATCTCAAAGGATGGTCCGGAAGACCGCGGCTTATCCGAGCGTTGTATTGTCGGTTTCAACTCCGGCCCGCCATTCACACCCAGTCTGTACAACAACAACCTGCAAATCTTTCAGAGCAGAGATACAGCAGTGATCATGACCGAGATGATTCATGACGCTCGCATCGTGCCCTTGGTGGAGATGCCGCCATTGGACGACGACATTCGTCTCTGGTCAGGTGATTCAAGAGGCTATTGGGACGGCGATACGCTTGTTGTAGAAACGAAAAATTTTAATGGCTATCGCCAGACGTTCGCGAGCAGAGGCTCAAATCTCGATATGGTGCTGACCGAGAAGTTTACACGCACTGCTTACGACACAGTCGAATACGAATTCACTATCGATGATCCATCGACCTATACCGACAAAATAACTGCTATCGTGCCGATGACCAAGGTTGCGGGGCAGATCTATGAGTATGCCTGTCACGAAGGCAACTACGGTATGGTGAATATCTTGAGGGGGGCTCGCGTCGAAGAGCGCGAAGCGAATGAAAGCGGGCAGTAATCACACTGCTCAGATTAAAAACTGGATAAGGGTTAGTATGAAATACTCGATTACAACAAAAGCTTTAATGGCGGTTCTTGCTCTGTCAGCGGCACTGTTTAGTGGTGCGTCTCTTGCTCAACTGGATGAGTTTCCGCGCACGCCGGATGGCAAGCCGGATTTCAGCGGCATTTGGCAGGCGATGACCAATGCGCACTACAACATCGAACCCAGCGCTGCGCGTTATGGGCCCAACCCGAGAGTAATGGGAGCCATCTCTGCGTTCCCCGCGACTCTGGGCATCGTGGAAGGCGGTCGAATTCCCTATACTGAAGCGGCATTACGTCAACGCGATGCCAATCGCGACAATGCCATTGATCTCGATCCGCTGGCAAAATGCTATATGCCAGGTGTACCTCGCGCGAACTATCTGCCATTCCCGTTCCAGATTGTTCAATCTGAAGAAGTGATTCTGATTGCATACGAGTTTGCTGAATCGAATCGCATTCTCTATGTAGATCAACCTGAAATCGTGTCGCAAGTGGATGCCTGGATGGGCCACTCCAATGCCCATTGGGAAGGCGATACTCTGGTAGTGCGCGTAACTGGCCAGATGCCGGATACCTGGTTCGATCGCTCCGGTAATCACCATAGCTGGGAGATGGTCGTAGAAGAGCGTTGGACACCTCGTGGTCCGAACCATGTCGATTATTCAGCCACGATCACTGATCCGAATACCTATACCCGTCCCTGGGTGATCAGTTTCCCGCTGTATCGCCACGTCCGCGAAGATATGCAGTTGCTTGAATTCAAGTGTGCAGAATTTGCAGAAGAGTATCTGTTCGGTGAATTCCGTAAGCCAGGCACGCCTATCGGCAATCCCGGTCAGGTAATTGATAATCGCGATTAGTGGCTAACTTCGTGCTGCTAGCTTGTACGAGATTAAAAAAACCGCAGCGTTTGCTGCGGTTTTTTTATGCCTAGAAAAAACTGGCAATTTCCTCGAGAGACTTGCGCCGGATATTCGGCACTGTGGCATCTGCTGCTGGCAGCCCGGTGACAATAATCATCAAGGGCTTTTCTGATGCAGGCCTGTGCAATATTTCATTGAGGAATTTCATCGGGCTGGGAGTGTGGGTGAGCGTTGCCAGACCAGCATGATGCAATGCCGAGATCAATAGCCCACAC
>JASBUV010000167.1 GCA_030147705.1 Gammaproteobacteria bacterium | reverse complement strand
GAGCGCAATTGCAGAGGCAGGAAACATTCGGTACCCGACAGCCTATCCAGACAATATCAATGCACCCGATGCCAATAGCCCGGGACATTTCGCGAACTTCTTCCCACGCCATGCCGAGCGGCTGCTTGTAATCAATGGCATCGACACGCAAACCAATAATCACGATGCCGGATCGCGCTTTATCTGGTCTGGAAAGATTGAAGCAGGGTATCCGAGTTTTGGCGCACTTGCCGCAGCGGCATCAGCGCCCTCTGAACCTCTCGCCTATATCAGCAACGGCGGATTCGATAATACCGCCGGTCTGGTTGCTCCCGCGCGCATTGGTAGCGGCAGCGTGTTTCATCAATTGGCGTTTCCAAACGCGGACCGACCGCATGACATTCCGGAAAAGCACTACCCCTATTTTGAAGAGTCTGTTTACGAGCGCATTGAAATGGCCAGACAAGCGCGTCTGGACCGGCAGCGCAGCGCTGAATCACTGCCATTGAAGAGACGTCAGCTTAATGAGTTATTCATGGCACGTACTGGCGATAACAATCTGAATCGCCTGGTGTCGCTGTTACCGGACAGGCTCTCCAACGGTATCGAAGGCCAGGCTGAGGTCGCCGTGTCCGCATTTTCTGCAGGCATCGCAGTGGCCGCTAATATGCACATCGGTGGTTTCGACACCCATGGCAATCATGACCAGAACCATGCCAATCGTCTCACGCAGCTGCTCGCCGGTGTCGATCATCTCTGGAATCAGATTGAGGAGGCGGGGTTGCAGGGCAAGGTAACAGTTCTCATTGCTTCAGACTTCGGTCGCACGCCGTTTTATAATGATGGCAATGGCAAGGATCACTGGAACGTCACCAGCATGATGGCGATGGGAGCTTCGATTCGCGGTAATCGGGTTGTCGGGAGTACAGATGCTCATGTGGAAGCGCTGCCAATCAATCCACAAACCCTTGAATACGACCCCAATGGCGTAATTCTCACTCCGGAACATATTCACGTGGCATTACGAGAGGTTGCTGGTATCAGCTGGGATTTGCGCAACTCTTACGGAATTCCGGAAAACTATATCAATCTCTTCTCGTGAGTGAGGCTCGATCAATTGTTAATCGGCGTAGGTTTCCAGAGTCTGCATTTCCCTGAGCAGCTCACTGGGGCTCATATAGGCTCCACCACCACCTTCCGCTGCGAGCGCCGCTTCCTCGCTCCCTAACAGCTGGCTGCGTACGAAGAGGGCGTGGTCATAGCGCTGCCAGCCCAGCCCATAGGCGATGAGGCGCCGGTCTGTGGCACGCTCGAACTCGATTCTGCAGCTGCTCAGCTGACAGAGCGCATCGCCGAGAATTCCCAGAAATGATCTGTTCAGGTAGTACACCGTGTGGGCAAGCTCGTGGCCAATGATGCCGACCTGGGCATTAAATGGCTGATTTTTGAGCAAGAGAGTTCCTCTGTCACCAGCGCGTTCACTGTCGATCACTACAAGATAGCGGCGGTTTTTGGCGCTCCTGTGCATACTGCCCCACCAGGGCCGGGAGGACAGTGGAATGTCGACATCGTCGACGATAAAGCGAATATTCGTCTGAGCAAGCTCTGGATAATGGCTCAGTGCCAGCAAGGCCTGCAGCTCGTAGCCTGTTGGCAGCTCCTTGTTCTGCCCATAACGCTCAAGCAGGGCCTCCATCCTGTTGCGCTGAACCGATTCATCATACTCGCGCACCGGCGGGGATTGGGCCAACAATGTCGGGCTAACAAGCTGCAAACCAATGACCCACAGCAGTGCAGGTGACAGCAATCTTCGGCTATTCCGCGTCACATCAGCTAGCCAGCAAGATGGGGTAACGCCGCTTGACGCGCTGGAGTGTGAACTGACCCGCATTTTTATCCTGAAATGATCGAGGTTGGCTCGAAGTGTGTCGTAGATCAAAAAAATCATGAAATTTAATGAGATAGTAGCGTTACTTGAGAATTCGCTGCTATTGGATAACAGGTAAAGCTTATTGGATTTTTACCGTAATCACTCAAGAACACGAAGTCTGTATCAACAAACCTGAATCTAACTCTTGTACCAAGAACAGAATGTATCGAAGCATTATGAAACACGAAAGACGCAAATATCCTCGTATATCGCTCTGTGGTCAGGTAAGCCTTCAGATTGCTGGGGTTGTTCGCACCGGGACATTGATGAATCTGTCTCCCTCCGGAGTTCAGATTGAGTGCCGTCAACAGCTGGTCGATCAATTGAGTCAGTACAAGTCGCCAGCGGGGCTGTATCCGGAATTCGAAGTTGAATTTCAGTTGCCGGATAATTCGCCTGTCAGCTGCCAGTGTACAGTCAGTTTCTGCCGGCGTATCAGTCAGGACTGCTATCAGCTTGGCCTTGCCTTCGCCACTTTGTCAGCCAGTGTAGAAGAGCGCGTGGATCACTATATTGATCATGCGGCGGCCGCCTGACTACCGACGATAGAGCGAATTAACGGAACGCGTTCTTGACGCGCGATAGATTCTATTCGCCCCGGAATTCCTTTATCATTGCGCTATGAAACAGGTCAGCGCAGTACTCTCCGTTTGCTTCCTCCTCAATTGCACCACCTTCGCAGTCGCGCAGGAGCAGTCTTTCGCCGAATGGTTGGAAGAGCTGCGCCGTGAAGCAGCCGCGCAGGGCATTAGTGCCGAGACACTCTCTGCGCTGGATTCTGTTACGCCACTTGAGCGCGTGCTGGAGCTGGACAACTCCCAGCCAGAATTTGTGCAGACATTCACTCGCTATCTAGGTCTGCGAGTTACCTCAGGCCAGATCGACAGAGGCCAGGCCCTGCTGCAGGAACACAGCAATCTGCTGGCAAGGGTCCAGAGTCAGTATGGAGTACAACCCCATTATCTGGTCGCTTTCTGGGCCATCGAAAGCAATTACGGAAGGGCGACCGGAGGCTTTTCAGTGCTGGAAGCACTGGCGACTCTGGCCTATGACCCGCGGCGTAGTGATTTTTTTCGCCGCGAGCTGCTAACCGCATTGCGCATTATCGATGAGGGCCACATTGCGCCCGAGGCAATGAGTGGTTCCTGGGCTGGGGCCATGGGCCAGCTGCAGTTCCTGCCTTCGGTGTTTTACCAATACGGTGTCGATGGCGATCAGGACGGACGCATTGATATCTGGAACAGCTTGCCGGATATCTTTCATTCAGCTGCCAATTTCCTCTCCCATTCGGGTTGGCGAGGTGACGAGCGCTGGGGAAGGGAAGTGCTTCTACCGGACGATTTCGATTTCAGTCTGACCGGTACTGGTACGAGCAAGACCCTGCAGGAATGGGCGGATCTCGGCGTGCAGCGCGTAGAGGGAGGTCGAATTCCGGTGGCCGACATGTCAGCTTCTGTGATCCTGCCTGCCGGGGCCAGTGGCCCTGCGTTTCTGGCGTACAACAACTACCGTGCGACCATGCGCTACAATCCGTCGACTTTTTATGCCCTGACTGTGGGCCATCTCGCCGACCGCTATACGGGGTCCGGGCCAATTCAGCGCATGCCGGAGAATGAGCAGGCGCTGTCCGTCGCTGATGTGCGCGAGCTACAGGAACACCTCAATGCGATGGGCTATGATTCCGGCACACCCGATGGTCGCGTTGGCCGTATGACACGCGAAGCGATTCGCAATTATCAGCGCGACAATAACCTGCCGATGGACGGTTATGCATCAGGGCAATTATTGACGGCGATCCGCAATGCAGGGCCTTAAGTTTGCACGGCTTTCGATTTACAACAGAGTAAAGCAATCCACCAAGCGTCATCGCGCTGTCCATTCTTAATCTGATAGACCCGCACAGAGAGAAACTCCATGAACGCCTCGCCCGCTGACGACAAGGCACTGCTTCACTATCGTCGTCTGGCCACGATCACGCTGGCCGCTGTGTACTTCCTGATTCTTGTTGGTGCAACCGTACGGGCCTCCGGTGCCGGTATGGGCTGCCCGGACTGGCCCACGTGTTTCGGGCAATGGATTCCGCCCACCAGTGAAGCGCAGTTGCCTGCCAACTATCAGGAAATCTATGCCGAGTTGGGCTATGCAGATACCCGCTTCAACGTGGTGAAAACCTGGACCGAGTATATGAATCGCCTGGTCGGCGTCACGATAGGTTTTCTGATTTTGCTTACCGCGATTTACTCCTGGCCGTTAAGACATCTTGATCGCAGTATTCCCATCACATCCATAGCTGCATTCCTGATGGTCGGCTTTCAGGGCTGGCTGGGTGCGCGGGTGGTTGCCTCCAATTTACAGCCCGGCATGATTACCTTGCACATGCTGATGGCTCTGGCCATCGTCGCTGCCCTGATCTTCGCGTTAGCTCAGGCACGTCGCGGTATTATGGCCGGGCAGCCAGTTACAGCAATCGATCCTCGGTTCAGCAAATGGCTCTACATCGTGCTCGGTATGACTCTGTTGCAAGTCGCGATGGGGACTCAAGTAAGAGAAATGACGGATTTTATCCGTGAGGCGCAGGGAGAAGAGCTACGGGGAAGCTGGATTGAATTCATGCCCTGGTTTTTTTACGTGCATCGCAGTTTTTCCGCACTCGTATTATTTGCGAACCTGTGGCTCGTCAAATTGCTTGTCGACTCGCTGGGTTGGCAGCACAGCATCACCAGATTGACCTTTGCCATGCTGATCGTGATAGGTCTGGCAATCGGCTCTGGTGCGACATTGGGGCATCTTGGCATGCCGGCGCTGATACAGCCGACCCATCTGCTTGCGGCAACACTGCTTTTCGGTCTGCAGTTTCTGATCTGGATGAGCTATCGTCATAGCCAGGCTGCTACCGCACGCTGAACGCAGATTAGAGTGTTTTGCCCGATCGTCAATTGTGGCGCTATCATGGGCAGGGTTGTCATCAATCTGTTCGAACATCAATATCCCGATAAGACTGACGATACAACTGTCGATGACCTCATTCGTCAAGCCGAAGACAGAGTCAGACGCTAGGGGTAAGCTTTTGGCTTGATCGGGAAACAACCTGACCCATGCTGCTCTCCCTTGCTCTGATGTCTTCGAGTATGCCTTTGAGTTTTTTTAAATGATCGGGTATGTTCAGGTCAGCTCGAGAATCCCTCTGAGGAGTGCAAGTGCCTAACCCTCTCTTTTTGTTCGCCGCTCAGGTTGTCGCGATCATGTCTGTGCTTCTTCTCGCAGCAGGCTATCTGAAAACCACTCCCAAGGCACCAAGCGCTCAAATTTTTGGACTCATCGCAGTTTTTGCCGTTTTCTATCTCTTGATGGGAATGTCCGGTCCCAATATAGATCCGGCGTTTCGCCTCGACTTGCGTGGTGTGCAGCTGTTATTTACAACGGGGATCAATGCCATTTGTGGCCTCTTTATGATCTATTGCTTCCTGATTTTTCAGGAGCAGGCCAAATTCCCGATTCAGCTTCTGGCTGCATTTATCCTGCAAGTTCTGATTGATCTGGTGCTAACGCTGGTCGCCTACTACCAGGAAGGTGAGTCTACAGCGGCTGCTATTCCGTTGCTGGGAACGGCCATGGATATTCTGCAACTGGTCTTCGTGGGTTTCGCCATTTTCTGGACATTGAAAGGTTGGCGCACCGATCTTGTCGAAGACAGAAGGGCACTGCGCTGGTTCATCATCGGTGTCCAGGGCGCATTAATCTTTGCCATCGTCTTTGTTGAAAACTTTCTTCTGAGCGGTGGCTCCGCAAGTAATGCCACGGAGCAGGCAGTGATAGTCTATGCAATTGCATTGCTGACGCTCGGAATGTTACTCGTGGCGCTTCGCTTCGATCTGG
>JASBUV010000165.1 GCA_030147705.1 Gammaproteobacteria bacterium | reverse complement strand
ACCAATGCCGCCGCCGAAGAGCTGCTCATCGAGAGTGTCAACATCAACAGCGGCACAATGAATTTCCCCGGCGTACGCGCCGTGGCCGAACACCTGATTCCGCACTTTGCCGCCATAGGCTTCGATGCGCGATTCGAGGATGGTGCGGCGTGGGGTCGAGCTGGCCATCTGGTTGCGGAACACCGTGGTGAAGGCGATGGCCCGAAACTGCTGTTGATCGGTCATCTCGATACCGTGTTCGAACCCAATAGCCCCTTTCAGGAATTCGAACGAATCAGCGACGAGCTTGCCATCGGCCCGGGCATTGCCGATATGAAGGGCGGCAACATCATCATGCTGCAGGCCCTGCGTGCATTGCACGAGGTTGGCCAACTCCAGCAGATGGACATCACTGTTGTGATTACCGGTGATGAAGAATTGAGCGGCGATCCTTTAAGCCTTAGCAAGAAAGCGCTTACCGATGCCGCCGAGTATGCCGACATCGCGATCGGTTTCGAGAATGGCGACGGCAATCCGGGCACAGCCAATATTTCTCGCCGCGGCTCCTCAGGTTGGGTGCTCAATGTGAAAGGGACACCTGCACACTCCTCGCAGGTCTTTCGCGAAGACATCGGCCCCGGTGCCATCTATGAGACATCGCGCATTCTCTTGCTGTTCATGCAGAATCTGCAGCAGGAAGAAAATCTGACTTTTAATCCCGGCCGCATTCTTGGTGGCACTGAGATCAGTCATGACGCCGCTACCAGCAGCGGTACCGCCTTTGGCAAGAACAATGTGATCGCCGAGAGTACTATCGTCACCGGCGATCTGCGCGCCGTCTCGCTCGATCAGCTGGAACGGGCGCGAGAGATGATGCGCGAGATCGTCGCTGATAATTTCCCGCACACCAGCGCCGAGATTACCTTCTCGGATGGCTACCCTCCTCTTGCGCCTACAGAAGGCAATCGGGAATTGCTTACTCTCTATTCCGGGGCTAGCCGCGATCTCGGGCTGGGAGAAGTTGCTCCGGTGAATCCGCGACTTGCGGGGGCGGCGGATGTTTCGTTTACAGCTGGCCTGGTGGAAAAGGCGATCGACGGGCTCGGCATGAGTGGCTCAGGCGGGCACACGGTTGACGAAAGCGGGCTCATGTCCGCTTTGCCTAATCAAAGCAAGCGCGCCGCGCTATTGCTCTATCGCCTGCATCAATAAGGATAGGTTGGATTCTTTAACTCTATATTCTCTCGTTTTCTCTTTCACTCTCTACACATAACAAGGAGTAGCTATGTTTAATCACGTCATGGTCGGCTGCGACGACCTGGAAGCGGGCAAAGCATTTTACGATGCCACGCTTACTGCCCTCGGATTCGATCCAGGTGTGGTCGATGACAAAGGTCGCGTTTTCTGGCTCAGCAAGTTTGGCACGTTCGGCATCACCAAGCCGATTAATGGCGAGCCTGCAACCTTCGCCAACGGTGGCACCATCGGTTTTCGCGCCGAATCAGAAGACGCCGTCAACGCCTGGCATGAAGCTGGCAAAGCCAACGGTGGCATTGAGATCGAAGATCCGCCCGGCATCCGCACAGGCGTCACCCGCAAACTGTATCTTGCCTACCTGCGTGACCCTGCTGGTAACAAGCTGTGTGCGGTTTATCGCATGAAAGATTAGTTGGGCGTGAGAAAAGGAGACGCCGCGGCTTAGTGACCGCGGCGTTTGTACATGACGATTGGCTTGAACGTCATCACTGTTTCGTCATTCTGATTAATCACTTCGTTTTCCAGAAACAGCGTGCCCATGTCGGGGCGTGAGCGGGACTCACGTTTGCCGACAATGGTGCTTTTCATGCGCAGCACATCGCCCGGAAAAACCGGTTTGGTCCAGCGCAGTTCGTCGATGCCGGGCGAGCCAAGAGCAGCGGACTCTGCCGGCATGTTCGCCACGGTCATATTCATGGCCATGGCGCAGGTATGCCAGCCTGATGCACAGAGGCCACCAAAGTGCATGGCCTTGCCTGCTTCTTCCGAAAGGTGGAAGGGTTGGGGATCATAACGCGAAGCAAACTCGATGATCTCTTCCTTCGTAACCTCGTAGCGGCCGTATTCCTGACAAGCGCCGACTTCGAAATCTTCGAAATACATTGTGCTCATAGCAGTGACTCCATTCTCATACACACGGGTTCCTGTGCCCCAATCTCATTTCAACAGCTTAATTACTGTCTTTTTGCTGCCTAAAATGAGACCGAAGTTGATTGGTACTTGAACCGGTAGTGGTGAAACTCCCTATTGCTCTGCCATGCCTTTCATCGTGGCAAGTGCACGCTCGAATGTCGCGCGGCGACGCGCTACGTCGGCATCCTTCGCTTCCTGATTTTCCATGTTGGAAACATCCAGCATAAGGGTGTAGAGCAACTTGGACGTATTGGCGGTTACCGGACGCGCTTCCATGAAGCCGTGATAAAGATTGTAAAACTCACCCGGTACGTTGGGCTGTGTGTAGCCATAGGAGAGTTCTGTCTGGGCAACCATCACTTCGATAATTCGTCCACCGACCAATGAGCGCACAGTACCAATGCCGCCATCGCCGGAAGTGATCTCGCAATCGATTCCCAGCCATTCACTGATAGCACAGTAGTCACCAACTGCTGCCCAGGTATCTTCGGCTGAGGCGTTCACGTCAATTTCCATCTCGATGGAAACGTATTCGGCTTGGGCGAGCGACAGACTTGCAAAAAGAAAGGCTGGTAGCGCGACCAGAGATTGTAATGCTGCTTTCATCTTATTATCCTTTTAAACGCTGCAATTATTTGCTGCTACTGTGTGAACAACAACACCGGGTTGCTTCGTCTCGCAAGTTGCCGAGATCGAACAACACAGCGCTGTATCGTGCAATCGCTCAGCATGGTACCACTGATCAGTCGCAACGCGAACGTTGGGTATATTCTGACAAATGCGCTACTGTTATAGCCCCAATATGGCGCCAGATAAGTCAATTCGAGGCTGCGAGAACCAGCCAGTCCAAGAGGCAATCATGAGAATCATCAGTCAGTTCGGAAACTCCTTGTCAGTATTCAAGCCCAATTTACGCCTGAGCGTAACTCTGTTCTGCGCACTCATTGTTCCGCTGCAGAGCAGCTTCGCAGATCATCATGGAGAAGGTTCCGGGCTACAGCAGTGGCTCACAGGCGAGCATCGCAGTGCGGCCAATATCGCGCGCAATGACGCACGCAATGTCGTGGAAACGCTCAATTTCTTCGGTCTGGAGCCCACCATGTCGCTCATCGAGATCAACCCCGGTGGCGGATGGTATACGGAAATCCTGGCTCCCTATTTGCGCGACAGCGGGCAGTACTATGCCGCCCACTTTTCACCCAACTCGACGATCGGCTATCACCGTCCTGCTCTGGAGCGCTTTGAAGTCAAGTTGCGTGAGAATCCTGAGCTCTACGGCAAGGTCACCATGCGTCACCTGTTTCCGCCTCACGAGATTGCCATCGGACCAGCCGAAGGCGCAGACATGGCACTGACGTTCCGTAATGTCCATAACTGGATTATGGCCGGTCAGGAAGATGATTATTTCGCGGCGTTCTACGCCAGCCTCAAGCCCGGTGGCATTCTGGGCGTGGTGGAGCATCGCGCCCCGGAAGGCAGCGGCATGGATATCATGCGCACTACCGGCTATGTCACCGAAGCCTACGTCAAGGAACTGGCCGCGCGAGCAGGCTTCGAGTTCGTTGGCTCAGCCGAGATCAATGCCAATCCACGCGACACCAAGGATTATGCGGAAGGGGTGTGGACGCTCCCGCCGACGTACCGATTGGGTGATCAGGACAGGGCGCGATATGCGGCGATTGGTGAGAGTGATCGAATGACACTCAAGTTCAGAAAGCCCGAGTAAGCCGAATCACTTAACGTCTATAGATTTTCAGACACCGCAATTAAAAAGCCCCGGTAGCTCAGCATTGCTGACTCCCGGGGCTTGCTGTATTGGCTGCTTGTGGGTGGAAGTTGCTAGTCTCGCCTGTTGCGCATGCCAGCGTTGTAGTGCGCTCCATAGTCCAACACCTGTAGTTGCAGGCCCGCAGTGGAACGCTCGTTTATGATCTCGTGCAAAGACTGACATCGTCGTTTGCGAATGTGGGAAGAGGTTCTTTGCTCCTTCACGCAAATAACCTGATGCAATAAGGGCTGTTCTGCGTTGTACGCATAGAGCTCTTCCTCACTCAGACTTTCAAAACTCAGTGGCGCAGTGCCACAGGCAGTCAGACTGCCGGCGAACACCGCTAGATATAGGGCATTTCGCATTGATCTCATCATGTCCTTCCTGTCTTCAGATGCTCTGACTGGATGCAAACCAGTGCCCATTCGGTAACTGTCGCTTGCAAACAATTCATACTCACTAGGGTGAAACTTTTAAGACCGCTTTTCAAGTGGGATTCGTGCTTTTTAATACGGGCTCAAAGGGCTTCCGGATTAATGCGGCTCTCAATCATCCAGCAAGCAACGTGACAGCATTGAGCTCACCACCCGCCAGGTTCGTAATATCGACGCAACAGACCCACATTTTTCACATCCTGAGTAAAGCGGGAGCTGCTCCTGCTGGCGCAGAAACGAGGTATTTAATCGCTCATTCCCGATCTGTTTCTATCGAAGCGGTAGTTCTGAGGACTAAGCTGGAGCCTCCCATTGGGTAGCACATCGCAACTCGTTGCGAGATGTATAAGAGGTAGATAACCATGATCCCGAAATCGCTACTGCTCCCAACCCTGTGCACAGCAATGCTCTTGTTACCGTCATGCGAAGTCGATGATGGCATCCCGCGCTTTGAGAGGATGAGTATTGATGAGTTGGCGGCATACAATCAGGGCAAACCCCTGTCACAGATGATCGTCTGCGGAGAGGATGAACGTGCTTTCAGTCGGGTACGCCGACGCACCTGCGCAACCGTTGAAGCCATGTACGGATCCGAAGCGCAGGCGAGTCAATTGGGCGTACTGAACGTAATACCCGGCTACTATAACGGCGAGTAGTCTTACCGCATCAACTAGAGCGATACAGCAGAGATGCGCGCGGCTGTGTATACGGCTGCCCGGCGCCATTGTATCTGCTGTTTCTGCCGTCCCTGCGTGACCCGCAACTTTCTAGCGGAACGAGTTTGGCCTGGGGAACGCTCCTGACAGATCTCGAGCGGCGCTAGTTCGACAGTACGCTGATCTGATCGATCTGCGCTGCTGATCCATAAATTGCCTCGACAGTCGCGCAGGTGCGTCGGCGCACCCGGCTGAAACTGCGCTCATCATCCAGACAGACAATCTTCTGCAACAATGGCTGAGACGCATTATAGGCAGCCAATTCTTCCGAGCTCATGCGCTCAAAATTGGGGATACCACTATCGACCTGACATCCGGTGCTTATTACGAGGAATCCGAGAATTGCGAATAGGGAAAAGGGGGAATGCTTCATTACTAAAACCTTACTCTCTTGTTGTTATTAATCGTTGCTATCTGTTTTATTGTTGCTGTTGTTACTGCTATAGCTAACTGAGCTTAGTCGCCGCGCAAGGATAAGGAGATTCCACGAATTTTTGTAGTAAAAAGTCCGGTGATGCGACGAATCACCTTTCAACAGTGAAGAAGCGAATAAACTGCGTCATAATGGCGCGCACCATTGCACCCCACTAACTGACTATTTCAGAATCGGCTACGGGGAATACGGAGAAGACACTATCAGAACGCGCACCCGCCATCGTTTGCTTGTTACGGCCTCGCTATTGTTTCTGCTGAGCGTCGTTGCTTTCTTTATTCTGCCCAAGCCCCCCGCCCGGTATCAGCCTTCCGACTATGGAGCATTGGTGCCTGAGCTCGACAGTGATTTCTCGGACTACATCGCCGAGAGTCGCACCCGGATCAGGCAGGCGCTGAGGGAATATTATTTTCGTGAAGGGGAGTCTCCGTTCCTGGGTGCCTATACGCTGGATCAAGTTGCCAGAATGCGCGCGCCTTTCGAATATGCACCCGCCAGTAATTGTGATGAGTCCGGGGAGCAACCCAGACAGGGAATCCTGATGCTGCATGGGCTGACCGATTCGCCCTACCTGCTCCGTCCGATTGCCAGCAATCTCGCTTTTCGTTTTCCCTGTGCGTTGATTCGCAGCGTACTGACCCCCGGGCACGGAACCGTACCCGGCGACTTACTCACCACCAATCTCAGTCAATGGCGGGCAACTGTCGACTATGGAGTACAGAGCTTTGCCGGTCAGGTAGACGAGCTCACTGTACTGGGGTACTCAAACGGGGCGGCGCTCGCACTGGACTATCTCAACCGGAATCCCTCGCTCTCTCAAATCAACAGATTGATACTGATTTCTCCCGGGATTCAAGCCGCCAGCGACTCCGCCTGGTTGGCACCCTGGTTGAAATGGATCATGCCCTGGATCAATGAATTCCCAGATGAAGACGCGGTCAAGTATGAGTCCTTCCCTACTCATGCAGCAGGAGAGTTTTATCGCATCTCAAGTGCGGTGCGTAACAATACCTACAGCGCGCCATCGATTCCAGCACGCGTTTTGGTAAGCGGCATGGACACCACAGTTGATGCTCGCGCCTCCATTGACTACTACTGCACCTGGCTGGATAACGGGCAGAGCAAACTAATGCTCTTCAATGGTGAAGCGGTGGGACCACTGCCCGAAGCATGTGACACGATTGAGCTGCTTTCCTATCAGGATCCAGATGAACGCTTTCGCAGCTTTTCACATGTGGCGTTGGCCATGCCTGCCTCTGACTCACATTATGGACTGGATGGTGCGTATCCGGCATGCCTGACCTATTTCCAGAATGCAGAACTCTACCAGCAATGCCGTGCCGATAATGAGAAAACGGTCTATGGTGAAAGCAGCTTGCTGGATGAGCAGCGCATGGTCGATGGCAAACTTCTGCGCCGATCGACATTCAACCCTCTGTTTGATGAGGTCATTGAAGAGCTGGCCTGCTTTATTTCAGGAGATTGTTGAACGTTCAGGCAAACGGCGTGTTTAGCTAAGGGCTTCCTGAATACCGCGGCTGATTTCGTCCAGGGTCAGTGGCTTGTTCAGAAAACACTTCACGCCCATGGCGAGCACTTTCTCTTTGTCCACCACGTCGCTGTAGCCGGTACAGAGGATAATCGGCTGTTCAGGATTGATATCGAAAATTGCCCTGACCAATCTGTCGCCATTCATCTTTGGCATCGTCTGATCGGTGATGATCAAGTCGTATTTACCGAGCTGATCCTTGTACATGGCCAGGCCTTCTTCACCATCTCGAGCCAACTCTACTTCAAAGCCCAATGAACCCAGTAATTCCGGGAACATTTCGGCCAACATCTCATTGTCCTCGACCAGAAGAATTCTACCGGACCCGGGCGTGGCGTCGGTTTTGGTCTCTGTTTCTTCAGTCATTGGAGTATGTTCTCCATCGTAAAGCGGCAGGTCTATGGTGAATCTTGCACCAACGATCTCATTGTCGACAACCCGATTTTCAGCGGAGATGCGACCACCGTGGTTGTCGATTATGGAGTGTACCATTGCCAGACCAATGCCTGTACCTTCTCCCGGACTTTTAGTCGTAAAGTAAGGCTCAAAAATACGCGACAAGATACTCTCTGGAATTCCCGGGCCAGTGTCGTCGACAATGATTTGCACTGTTCCTGCACTGCCTCTGCGCAAACCCGAATTCTGATTCTTGTCTCTGACCTGCAAACTGAGTGTTAGCTCGCCTGGATTATTACGCATAGCACTCGAAGAATTGGCGAACAGATTCATGAGCACCTGATGCATCATCGACTCGTCGCCAAATATCGGAAAATTCTTTTCCCCGAGATCGGCAGTGACTTTGATGCTGGCAGGAATGGCCTGCTGAATAAGATCGACACATTCCTGCGCCACATCGGCAAGATTAAAGAGGTGGCGATTCTCTTTTTGTTTACGACTAAAAGTAAGTATGCGCTGCACGAGCTGTGACGCCTTGTTCGCTGCGCGCATAATCTGATTCACATTCTCTTTGACCGATTTGCCTTTCTCGGCATTGACCAACACCAGTTCCGAGTAACCACTGATACCGGCGAGAATATTGTTAAAGTCGTGAGCGATGCCGCCTGCAAGCGTACCAATCGCTTCCATTTTCTGAGACTGGCGCAACTGCTCTTCCAATTCGCGACGCTGGCGCTCCATCTCTTCCTGTTCAGACAAGTCGCGAATTGTCCAAAGCGTGTGATCCATGCCCGGTGTGTTGAACCTGGCCACGGCGATCTCTACCAAAAAGTTTTTGCCGTCCGCTCGTGTCGCCTGACAACGCAGTCCGGTTTGTGAATAGCGCGAAGCTTCGAACAGGAGTTTTTCGAAATCGCGAAATCCCGATTCCTGTACCAGTGCCACAATGGGAACTCCGATCGCACCATCATGGGCGTAGCCAAACATGTGCTCCGCCGCGCGATTACATTCCGTGATCTTGCCTGCTGAGTCGACCACCAGCACGCCTTCGCGCAGGTTATCCAATATGCTCTGCACGCGCTGCGTGGATTGCTCCAGTTGCCCCTGATACTTGAAAGCGGCGGCGAGATATTTGTTCACCGAGTCAGTGAGATTGCCGAGTTCATCATTGGTGTGCAGGCCTTCGATACTGAGCTGAGTCTCTGATCCCGGGTCGGTCGCCGCCAGTTTGCGCGCCAGTTCAGACAGGGGGCGTGTAATCAGATACACCACCACGAGGAAGATGACAGCAGCCAGCGCAATGGCCAAAAGAATCTGAGCACCGGCCGTCAGAGCGGCCTGATCGTAGAAGCTGCTAAGCCCCGGGTTCAGATCGAGTAATGCGGTAAGTCTGCCCGCCTGATTACCTTCGCCGCCGAGAGGCAAGTCGTAACTCATCTCCACATTGGGGACATTCAGGAATTCAACCAGAGGCGAAGAGATCTGTCCGGGACGGGAAATGGTCGCCAGTTCCTCGTCGAGCTCATCGTACAAACTGACACGCACGAAAAGCGGATATTGCATCAAACCTGACAATACATTGTCAGCCAGCTCGGGATCGAGCTGAAAAACCGCCGCAGTTGCGGAATCCAGGGTTAACTCCAACAGCTGAGCAGCCGTTTCTTCCAGTTCTGTAATCGTTCTGGAGTAGTTGATATAGATGGTGACAGCGGATACCAGCGTTCCGATGAGGAATGCCAACAGAATGGTGTAGATCGCTAGCCGTGTCGCAAGATTCTGTTTCAAAATACGTTTCTTGTTTTAGGTCGGTGCAGTCTGTGCCGATTCCAGTATGTAAGAATTATTCCTGCTCACATAGAGCGATTATGCCGACATGCTCCCATTATCACGACAAATATTCGAAAATCATTCACTCTTTTTGTGGTATTGCGCTGCATTAATTGCCCTTTTTTCACTGACTGCTGCCCCCACTCTCGCACAATCACCCCAAACCGAGCGCCC
>JASBUV010000150.1 GCA_030147705.1 Gammaproteobacteria bacterium | reverse complement strand
GCCAATGTTCTCGCCGAGCGTGAACTGACCATCAACAAAATAGCCAGGTACCGGCTCGAACTGATCATATTGTGCTGCCAATGCATTTGCCAGCGCCTCGAAGTTCGCGCGGTCTTCATCGGTCCACCAGTTGCGCTGCACTCCAGCCCAGTCTGACTTGGAACCCTGGTCATCGAACCCGTGACCCATCTCATGACCGATGACTGCGCCAATGCCACCATAGTTCACTGCCATGTCGGCATTGGGATCAAAGAACGGAGGCTGCAGAATACCAGCAGGGAAAACGATCTCATTGAAGGAAGAGTTGTAATACGCGTTAACGGTCTGGGGAGTCATGCCCCACTCTTCGCGGTTGGTCGGTTGTCCGATGCGGCTAAGTTGATCAGCGTAGTTGAACTCGCGAATGTTCTGCGCATTGGCAAACAAGTCATCGCGTGAGATCTCAATGGAAGACAAGTCTTTCCATTCGTCCGGATAAGCAATCTTGGGGCGGAAGGATTGCAGTTTGCGCAGCGCTTCCTGTTTGGTGGCTTCACCCATCCAGTCGATTTCATCAATGCTCTGTGCAACTGCTGAGCGCAGATTCTCCACCAGGTCTTCCATTTGCTGCTTGGCGGATTCCGGGAAATGCCGCTGCACGTAGATCTGACCAACAGCCTCTCCCAAACTGTTCAGAGAGCCCACCCGCAATACGCCACGTTCCCAGCGCTCGCGCTGTTGAGGAACTCCGTTGAGCACAGTGGAGTAGAAGTGAAACGCTTCCTGATCGATCTCTTCGGAAAGCACGTTGGCGCTATCCACAATCAGGCGATAGGTCATGAGGCTGCGCCAGTCTTCGACAGGTAATGTGTTGACCAGATCGATAATGGGAGACATGGCACTTGGATAGTACACATTGAGATCGGTAACTTCTGGGATTCCAGCCGCGGCGAAATAGGCATCCCAGTCCAGCCCGCTGTACTCCGCCTTGAAGTCAGCGTAGCTCATGGGGTTGTAGGTGAGATCGCGATTACGGCGTTGCGCGCGTGGCCAGGTGTGTTCCGCAACCTGGGTTTCGAGAGCCAGTATGGCCTGCGCTTTGGCAGCGCTGTCAGGAATCTCTGCAAAATCCAGAACCCGCTCGATGTGTGCAACATACTCTTCTCTGACCCTGTTGAACTCCGGAGTGTCATTGAGATAGTAATCACGATCCGGAAGACCAAGGCCACCGACAGAGAGATTCAGTTGGTGACGATCCGGGTCGCTGCGGTCCGCGCCGACAAAAAAGCCGAAAGGGCTGAAGGTATTGTCAATCTGGGAACGACCAAAGCCATGGATCAATTCCTCGCGCGTGTCGATCTCGGCGAGTGTGTTCAGTCCCGGGCGCAGCGGTGCAATGCCGAGATCATTGAGCACATCAGTGTTCATGTAACTGAGAAAATAATCGGCGATTTTTTGCTCCACAGTGCCCGCCGCGGGTTCCATTCCGCTCAGGTCATCAATGATCGTCCGCACGCGCTCGTCAGAGCGATCTGAGAGTACTGTGAATGAACCGTAGTTGCTGCGATCCGCAGGCAGCTCGAACGTATCGAGCCAGAGCCCGTTGGCGTAACGGAAGAAATCGTCCCCGGGGCGGACGGAAGTATCCTGATTGCTCAGGTCGATACCAAAGCTACCGAGCTCTGGCTGGCCAGTCGCAGCTTCCGGTTGTGCCGCTGGCGCCGCTGTTGGCGCAGTTTGATTGCTTGCCGTGGATGTTGGCGTTGGTTCTTCACCGCCGCAGGCCACCAGCACCGCAGCGATAGATAGACTCAGTGTGTTTCGCAGGACTGACATATTGTTCCCCATAAATAGCTCGTCATTGTTTGATTGGTATGCTTGGGCTTGATTAAGTGATGCGTCGTATGTGCGCTGCATACCTGGTCGGATTCCGCCCCGTCTTGGGCAGCCCGAATTTACGCCAATGAGTATACAGGAATTGATTACTACAACGAGTTCTCACAATGTCCAGAATATCTCCCGTTCTTGCTTTAACTGCCGTTCTGGATGGAGGTACACTCGGTGCAGATTATTTGCAGGAGGCGAGGCCATGCGCAGTACCAGATCAACGTCTTTGTCACTGGTTCCAGCATCTCAGTGCATAGCGACTAACAGGCAAAGTCCAACAAGAAAAAGTCCAACAAGAAAAAGCAGGCCGGTTGTTCCCGCCGCAAGTGCAGCGTTACTCCTGACTATAACTATGTTCTCTGGCGCGCTCACCGGGCAGGAAACTGCGACCCCTAACGGGATTGCTGATGAGCGAGCTGGTGCCTACGCCTTTACCAATGCACAGCTCTACCGACCTGACGGAAGTCTCGAAACTGGCACACTATTGATTCGAGACGGGCGTATCGTTGACGTTACAAGCGACGCATCGGTACCCGCCGGCTATTTCGCAATCGATATGACAGGCCGCTATATCTATCCGGGCTTGATTGATATTTACACCAGCTATGGCTTGTCCGAGTTGGAAACACGCGATGAGAATGGCGCCGCTGAGAACCTGTATCCGAGTGCCCAGGCCTTTAATGTCAACGATGCGATCAAGGCGAATTATCGCGCATCGACAGACTTCACCCCGGACGATGAGCTGCGGAAAAAATACCGTGAGCTTGGCTTTTCCACTGTATTGAGTCAGCGCAGCGATGGCATCGCTCGTGGAACCTCTGCGCTGATTACTCTCGGCGACCAGAATGCGAATGAAGCGATTATCGCTCCGGACGTTGCTGCCCATTACTCTTTGGATAAAGGTTCTTCGGTGCAATCGGTTCCTGTTTCACTGATGGGCTCGGTAGCCTTGTTGCGACAAACCTATCTCGATGCGCAGTGGTTCTCGATGCAGAACCCTCGACCGTTCACAGACGACACGCTTGAGGCATGGACTCGAAATCAATCACTACCGCAGATTTTTGAGACACCAAACTGGCAGATGGCGCTCACAGTCGATCGGGTTGGTGATGAGTTCGCTACGCAGTACATCCTCAAGACCAACGGAGACAGCTATCGCCATGCTGACCTGATTGCGGAAACAGGCGCAGCGCTCATCGTGCCGCTGCAATTCCCGGACGCCCCAAATGTGAGCAATCCGCTGCTAGCCGATGAAGTGTCCTTTGAAGAGTTGAAGCACTGGGAGCTCGCGCCATTCAATGTACGCATTCTGGCTGAACACGGTATTACCTTTGCGTTAACAAGCAGTGCCGCCAGTGAGGATTTCTGGGCCAATCTGCGCACCGCAGTGCGGAACGGTTTGCCCGAATCTGTAGCGATCGACGCCTTGACCCGAACGCCGGCTGAGATGTTGGGTGTCGCAGATCGACTGGGGAGTTTGTCGGCGGGGGCACTTGCCAATTTTGTCGTGACATCTGCGCCCTTGCTCGATGAAGACTCCCGGATTCTGGAAAACTGGATCGCCGGAGCACGCTACGAGCTTGCCAGAGATTTCGATGTCAGATCGGGGCAGTATGCGCTGAGCATTGATGGGCAATCTTTTTCAGTCGCACTGGATGCCGATGGCGACACAGCAAGCGTAGAAGTCAGCCGCAACGATGAGTCGCGCAGTGCTACCGTGGAACTCAGCGAAGACTTCATCACACTCAACTTTGTCTACGATGATGCGGGCAACATGATC
>JASBUV010000149.1 GCA_030147705.1 Gammaproteobacteria bacterium | reverse complement strand
ACCAGATCGGCGAGATACGCGAAGTATTGCTCGTGCATGGGAAGGTCGAGACGGTATTGTGCTTCGAGCGCGGCTCGCACCTGTGGAGAGACCGCCTTCTCGTCATCGAATGGCCCGCCGGGGGCAGCACGCACCAGGAAGAATGTTGCGGTAATGACTACAAAGATTACCGGTATCGCCTGAAGCGTGCGAATCGCTATAAAACGCCACATGAACTACAAACTACTCAGCTGCTACTTCGGGTTCCAGCCACACATAATTGAAGTTGGTGTGGTCCATGATATTAGGCGTCAGTCCGCGCACACTGGGGTGGATCAGGTGCTTGGTGCTATAGGTATAGATGGGCAGAATCGCCATCTCTTCCATGAGCAGTGTTTCGGCTTCATGGTAGAGAGCGTAGCGCTCATCCCGATCGAGCGCGCGGGGCGCTTCGTTCAGAATAATTTCGTCGTAACGGGGATTTGAGAAGCCGGTCTTGTTGTTGCCACCGTCCGTGACATACATGTCCAGAAAAGTATTGGGATCAACATAGTCGCCTATCCAGCCACGGCGCGAGACGTCGTAATTCATGTTGTCCTGATTTTCCAGATAAACCTTCCACTCCTGATTCATCAATTGCGCAGGAATATTCAATTCACTCGCCCACATCTGCTGCAAGGCTACGGCCAGTCGACGATGGTCTTCGTGTGTATTGTAGAGCACATCGAAAGCCGGGAATCCCTCTCCGTTCGGATAACCAGCATCAGCTAATAGTTGTCTCGCCTGTTCCGGGTCATAACTGAAAGTCTTCGGCGGGAAATAACCCAGAGTGTCCGGCGGCACCAATGAGTATGAAGGTTTAACAATGCCTTGCAGAATTGAATCCACCAATAACTCGCGATCAATCACCATCGCCAGTGCCTTGCGAACCCGGACATCATCGAAAGGAGGTCGGGTGGTATTGAACATATAAAAATAGCTACCGAGCCACGGCACGATGCTTACTTCGTCAGGTCGCTCTGCTTGATAACCTGGAATACGGTCCAGCAATATTTCGTTCGTGTAATGCAGTTGACCATCACGATACATTCGGTCTTCTGTCACAAGATTTTCAGTTGGATAGAAAACTACCGCATTCAGACGCACGTTCTCGGCATTCCAATAGTCTGGATTTTTCTCAACTCGCAGATGCGAATTGATCTGCCACTCTTTTAGAGTAAACGCGCCATTGCCGACCAGATTGCCAGGTCGAGCCCAAGGTGAGAGTCGATCCGATATGGTGCCAAACTGTTCGATAGTCGGACGATGCACTGGGTATGTGCTGTAGTGATCCAGTAGCTGGAGAAAATACGGGGTTGGGGAACGTAGCTGGACTTGCAGAGTGAAATCATCCAGCGCCTTCACGCCAACCAGACTGAAATCCTTGATTTCGCCATTTGCGTAACGCTCAGCATTTTCAACAGGGAACAGGTTGTAGTTGTACTGCGCCCCCAGCTCCGGCGTTAGCAATCGCTGCCAGGACCACACAAAGTCATGAGCTGTGACTGTGTCACCGTTAGTCCAGCGGGAATCCTGACGGAGATTGAAGGTGTAGAGCATGCCGTCTTCGGAGATTTCCCAGCTTTCTGCTACGCCGGGCTCAGCTTCCAACGTAACAGGACTCTTGGTGACCAGGCCTTCAAACAAGGTTGAGACAATTTTGTTCTCACTCACTCCGGTGACGATATGCGGGTCAAGGCCTTCCGGCTCGATGCCGTTACCGAAATGCAGAACCCCATTCAGATTTCCCTGCTGTACTCGCGTCAGGCCGCTCCCGCCTGATTCGTCGCTGCCACCACCGCAGCCAACCAGAAGTGCCACCGCTGCAAAACCAAGCAGCGCACGCCAGGTACGAGGAAAATGTGAGGTCATTGTATTGCCACCTTTTGTATCCGAAATCAGCCGAAAAGATAGCATGCGCAATCCGGCGGGGAAATGCTTTTAGACGTCACAGACTGTGTCTGACCCCGCATTTCCCGGAGTCAGAGCAATCAGTAACTATTCAGTGCAGGTTTTCCTGATTGAAGCGTGCTACGCCCGCCTACAGTGCACCGTAGGCAGACCAGAGCCCGAGCACGATCATAAGGATTGTCGCCAACCATCCCGGTACGAAGCCCCAGGCGCGCTTGGCAGGGTCGTTGATGTAGGTATAGGCATACACAGCGCGGGAGATAATGAAGACCAGACCGAGTCCGGCGGCTACCTGTGGATTGCCATAGAAACCGTACACGGTGATCGCCGGAAGCAGGCCGGCAAGTTGCTCCAGTGTGTTCTGCTGCACGCGATAATAGCGCTCGAAGATCGGATCACCCGTCACCGCCGGCGCCGATACGCCATACTTGCCACGTGCCGCACCCACCATGAAGCCAAAAATGAAATACTCAATAATTGCGAGCATTACTACGATTGATACCAGTGCCATAAGCTTCCCCTTTTCTCTCAGCTTGTTGAATTATTCTTTTTACTGTCCAGCTTCTGCGTGAGCTACTCTTCCTCAGTGGCGTTATTAATCACCCGTTCCAGATAGGCCGCAGAATTTGTCCCATGAATTGGCTGAAAACGCACAGACGGATGCATCTCGCGCATTCTTGAGTTGAGCAAACCGTGTGCCGAATAGAGCATGGAATCGAGAATGATATTGTCCGAATCACATCCGCGCGCGAGATTGATCAGCCGGTCGAAGCCCACCAGAAAATTGTCGGTATGATTGCGACGAATCTCGGTACCGTAAAACAATTCCTCCAGATTCACTTCGTCTGAAGCAGCCATGGTCAGGAACATGCGGGAAAAGACTTCAAAATCTCCGCTCGCAAATTGCTTCCAGAGATCTGCCAGATCTTCGCTACTGTACTTCTTATTACCCACCGGGCCCTGACTGGATATGAACAGCAGACCACAGATCGCCCCGAGTTGCCTGCGGATTGCTTCAGAGATTTTGAAAAAGGCTTCTTGCCGCGCGTTCATTTCAGTGGCAGCAATAGCTTGTGTTTGTTTCTCGGAATGGAGATTGTTGCGACGTAATTCCTCGTTGTTTTCGGCGAGAACAGATTGCTGGATAAACAAACCAATCACGAGCCAGAGGAATGCGAGAAAGGCGAAAGCCCCTTCCAGGAAGGTGCCCATCTCATCGATAGGCAAGTCCAGAAAATTTGGCCAGCCGACATTGCGGGCAATATAGAGTGCCAGAAAGACAAACCAGAGAATCGTCAATGCCAGACCAAACTGGATGCGCCAATCTTGTGGGATCCAGCTGCGTCGTGTCGGCGCTTGCGAGTATTCCTGTTGTTCCATTCTTATTATCCTTCGGAGCCTTTCTGGCTCGTGCTGCACAGATTCTTGCACACTTGGTGAGCGAGCCCAAGCCTATAGAGGCGTGATGAGACCGTCAATTCAAACTATTCGCGCCCGACATGGCGTATAATCGCTGGCATCGTAGAGTCTGGAACCTGAACAGATTCCAGAAAAGTCTCGAGTCGCGAGAATCGCGCACTGAAGGACAGGAAACCCATGACCAAAAAGAAGACGCAATCGTTCGATTTCGAGCAGGCACTGGAACAGCTTGAAGATCTCGTTACCTCGATGGAAGAAGGCGACCTGAGCCTTGAAGAATCACTAAAAGCCTTTGAGCAAGGCGTGAAGCTGACGCGCGAATGCCAGACTGCGCTGAAAGCTGCCGAGCAGAAGGTGCAGGTATTGCTGGACGAAGATGGCACTACTGCAGACCTCGATAGCGACGAGCTAGACGACGAATCCTGAAACCGGAAACCACCCTACAATGTCCAAATTGGCAAGCCCCACGCTGACCGAGTTTATGCAGGAGTGCAGCGAGCGTGCAGAGTCCCTGCTCACCGACAAGCTCAGCTCACCCGCTTACCCCGCGCGCCTGCAGCAAGCGATGGCCTACGCCACGCTCGGGGGCGGCAAGAGAATTCGCCCAGTTCTGGTCTGGGCGGCGAGCCTCGCAGTGGGTGGAGAGCAGTCTGACGCGGACAACGCAGCGTGCGCGGTGGAACTGATCCATTGTTATTCCCTCGCGCATGATGACTTGCCCGCGATGGACGACGACGATTTGCGGCGCGGCAAACCCAGCCTGCATCGGGCATTTGATGATGCCACGGCGATTCTGGTCGGAGATGCCCTGCAGGCGCGTGCGTTCGAATGCTTGTCTGAGCGACAGAGCGGCCTTGGCGCTGATCAGCAGGTGGCCATGCTCCGCTGTCTTTGCGAAGCGGTCGGTGCCGCCGGCATGGTCGGCGGGCAAATGCTGGATTTCAGCGGCATGGGCCACAAGTTGACCCAGCCAGAGTTGGAGCAACTGCATCGCATGAAAACGGGTGCTCTCATCAAAGCCTCTGTATTGCTGG
>JASBUV010000135.1 GCA_030147705.1 Gammaproteobacteria bacterium | reverse complement strand
GTATTCGCAGGTGACTCTGAGCTGCGCCGCTTCGACGTGCTACCCATGTTTCGGGTGATCCTGCGACTGGCTATCGGCATCCGCAAACCAACTCGAGTCACGACTCTCGGTCAGGAATTCGCTGGCACCGTGGAGGAAGTTGGCGAACAGGTCACTCGCTTCAAACCTGGTGACGAAGTCTTCGGGCCCTCGACTCTGGGTTTTCGCTGCAACGCCGAGTATGTGTGCGTTAACGAAGCAGACCCTGTTACGCACAGGCCCGCCAAACTTGCCTATGGAGAAGCGGCAGCATTGTGTGTGGGCGGGCTCAACGCGTTGTATTTTCATCGGTTGGGCAATATTCAGGCAGGCCAGAAAGTGCTGTTCGTCGGTGCGGGCGGCAGCATTGGCACTGTATCAATCCAGTTGGCGAAACTGGCCGGGGCGGAAGTCACCGCTGTCGATACGGGTGATAAACTGGAACGCCTGACACAAATTGGTGCTGACCACGTTATCGACTATCAGCGTGTCGATCTGGCCAGCACTGCCACGCGCTTTGATCTGGTGTTCAATGTGCACGCCAAAAGCGACTTCAGAACGGGCCTGAAGTTACTGCACAATCGTGGCCGCCTGTTGCTCATGAATACCTACTTCACGCAGATGTTAGCAAGCCTGTTCGTCAATCTGTTTAGCAGCAAGTCCATCAAGTTTGGCATCGCCAAATACCGAACCGAAGATCTGGATTTTCTCGCCGAGCTGGTCGCGACTGGCAAACTGAAGGTTGTTATTGATCGAGAGTATCCGCTGGAAGAAATTGTGGCTGCCCATCGCTATGTGGACAGTGGCGAGAAGACGGGCAGCCTTGTTATCAATATCGACGCTGCTCACGCTAACTGACAAGCAAATTAAAATACAAAGTCAGAGAGCTACTTCATAGTCTGCAGTTGTCTTGGCGCGCACTTCGTCTTGCGTGTGACCACCCAATAACTTGATCAGTGTAAGCTTGCCCTGCCTGAACTCAAATACCGCCATCTCAGTAACGATCATATCCACCGCATTGGGAGCAGTGAGCGGCAAGGTACATGCAGGTACGATTTTCGCCTCGCCATCCTTATTGCAGTGTGTCATCGCAATTATCAGTTTGTTGGCACCCGCGGCGAGATCCATGGCGCCACCCACACCTAACACCGGTTTTCCGGGCACTGCCCAGTTGGCTATATTGCCTGCCTCATCGACCTGCAAGCCACCGATCACGGACACGTCGATATGGCCACCGCGAATCAATGCAAAGGAAGTCGCACTGTCGAAGTAACTCGCACCGGGCAAAGCAGTGACAGGCACTTTACCTGCGTTGATCGGATAGTCCATTGCGCCACCGGTCTCGGGTGCCGGACCGACACCCAGCATACCGTTCTCTGAATGCAAAGTAATACCCATTTCCGGAGTAATCAGATCCGCAATCAACGTCGGGATGCCAACACCGAGATTAACCACTTGTCCTGGCAGCAGTAGTTCGAGTGCCGCTTCGGCAATGATGCGGCGATCCTCATCCGCCTCACGAGAGGCAGGGCTTACCGTTGCTGATGAACCCAGCATTTCCGGTGTGAGTTTGACTTCCACCAGATAGTCAACGAAACAGCCCGGCGTGTGCACAAAGTTGGGATCGATCTCGCCCACTTCGACAATCTCTTCGACTTCCGCAATCACCAGATCCGCCGCTGTGGCTGCAGCCTGATTGAAATTGTTCTCAGTGAGGCGATATTGCAGATTGCCAGCCTTGTCCCCTTTCCAGGCCCGGATCACAGCAACATCGGCGCGGATCGGTTCGATGAATACCATCTCCTTGCCATTGATGACTCGTGTCTCTTTGCCTTCGGCCAGCATCGTGCCTGCGGAAGTAGGCGTAAAATAACCGCCGATACCCGCCCCGCCAGCGCGGATCGCCTCGGCCAGGTCTCCCTGTGGGATCAGCTCGACTTCTATCTCGCCGGCCTCATAAGCTTTGACCACTTCGCGGTTGGATGTAAAAAAGGAGCCAATTGCCTTTTTTATTTGCCCGGCGCGCAACATCATGCCGCCGCCGTAGCCAGGCTCGCCGACATTGTTGCTGATGTAGGTAATGCCCTTAATGTCTGTTTTTGACAGTGCCTCGAGCAAGCTGACCGGATAACCTGTCAGACCAAACCCGCCCACGATCATCGACTGATCGGATTTCACCAGGCCTGCGGCCTCTTCCAATGTAACTACTTTTACCGGCATGAACTACTTTAAAACCTCAACAATGTGTGCAGAGCACTGCTTACTATCAAAATGACCTTAGTCATCACAACTAAGGCTTACCATCACTGGAATTATAACGCGGACTTCCGGGGCGCACAGTCCGACGAAACAGAATTGCGATCTTATTGGAGCGGCCTACTGCAGAGGCAAACGCACAGGCATGGTCATCGCACCGTTTCCAGCGGTATCCCAGGCCGCGAATCGTACCCAGGCTTGCCCCTCGCCGTTAAACGGGATTGTGAATCGCTCGTTGCCAAATGCTTCGAGATCGGTCGCGCTGATGATTAGCGATTGCGTGGTTTCTCCATCGCCGTACACAACTTCGACAAAGTCCAGCGGGAAAGTCCATTCCACATCGGCCACCAACTCCATAGACGCGCCACTGCCCTGATAGTCATGAAAGGGAATCAATACCTCGCCGGAGGTAACGAAGTAATCTCCGGATGACAGCGCATCGATAATGCTTGAGTAGTCCGCGCCGCTGGGCAAGCGCTCAAGCGGCAGATAAGTCACCGGGCCATTGGCATAGACATCATCGCCCGGTGCCTTGAAATAGGTTTCGGTGATCGCCAGCAACGACTTGGGCTGTAACCCAGTACCCACTATCCAGTTGTTCATCTCATCAAGCAGCGGTATCACTCGTTTGCCCGACAGCCTGACCTCGGAAAGATCTGATCCCATACCCCAGCGCCAGCCAACACCGCGATAATGATCATTGAGAAACTGGGCGCTGTCCGCGATAGCATCGGGAAAACCGGTGGATCCTTTGGTGCGGGGATGGGGCATGTAGATGATCATGTCTTCAGCCTCGATCATGGTCATCATGTCTTCGATGCTGCCAATGTTGTACACACGACCATAATCAGCATGCTCGGTAATCAGTGGCGTACCTGGCGCACGTTCATCAACGTAGTACACCGGATGGGAAAACAAGAGATCCCAGTGACCGCCGAGTAAATTGCTGTTTTCCATCTGTGGCAGCACCATGAAGGTCTCATCCGAATGCCGCAGCGCGCCCTCGAAGAGATAGTGGAGTTCCTCCAGTTGTGTCTCTTCGCGGGGCCGATCGACCGGGCCAGCGATATTAATGCCTGCAGAGCGCAGCACTTCAAAATCGCGCAAGCGTGTATCGATGCTGCCGCTCTCGATCAATTCCCTGCCCATGTTGGTGTGGTAATGACTTCCCAACACCTGATAACCCGGTAGCGCCTTGTACACGTCGCCCCGCGTATAGGCTAATGCAGCAGCGAAAGCTGCATCGGCATCACCGAGGACGGGCAGATAGAACGCCTCCATCTCCTGCTGTGTTCCCGGCGGTGCGCTATACAGCGACCAGTTGGCCAGATAGCGCTCCACGACTTCTTGCTCGCCCTGCCTGATGCCGATGGCGAAAGAGTCTGCATCCTTGCGATACCAGTTGTTGCCGACATTGATCTCGACTTCGCGCGCCCAGAAAAACGTATGCGGCGGCGGCATCGCCGCTAATGCGCCCGCGCCCGATTGCGCAACCACCAGTCGATTTGCGGCAGTGAGTGCGACCTCATCGGCATTGGCAGGGCCCTGCAAGCGATAGGATTGCAGCAAGCCGCCGGTATCACGCCAGGCGACATTGGCGTTTTCTCCGAGCTGCAATCCGGCAAGTCCGGCATCGTATTTGTAGGCAACCGACGGCAGCTGAGTTGCCGCGCGAACCGATGTCTTGATGAGATTGGATCCCGCATAGAGCGTCACGAGAAACTCACCACTGAAAGAGCCAAGTCGCACTCCCTGAAAAGCGATCTCCACACGCGCGCCGTCGGATCGCACGGCGCAAGAGTCAATATCAAAGTCGATCTCTGCACGGCGAATTTCATCGGGTGAGCGCGGCAAACCGGGCTGGCCTGCCACTCCGTTGCGCGGCGGCGGATTCCCGCCTGAGGTTTCTTCGCGCAGGTCCAGCGGTGCATCCCAGAACACATCCCATTTGTAGCGATCGATGACTTCCTGGGACAGCTCGACACCGAAATCACGCAGAGGACGGAGTTGTTGATTGCTGATACGGCGAAAACCCTCTACCACGGAATATTCGAATCGGGCGTTTTGCAGTACTGTCTGCCAGTCTGCTGCTGCCGCACGCATTGTGAGTTGCCTGATCACTGGCTCGCCAGATTCGACCGCAATTTGCAGTTGTAACTCATCCTCTCCATTGCCACGCCATTGCACCTGCAAACCGGTATCGAGCGAGCGTACGCTGAGCGGGCTCGCGGACTCATACTCTGCCAGCGAACATTGTAGTGCCTGGGAGTGCGCAGAATGACTTGCAAACAGGGCGACACCGAATCCAATGGCTTTCGCAAAACTAATCGGCTTATTTGCTGTGCTGATTCCAGGGGAAGTGATCGAGAGTAATACTGATGAGCGCATGGCAAGCGTTTCCTGTGCTGGCTGGCTTGGCAACCAGCTTCTGTACGATCTATGCAAACGAGTTGTCCTGATAGTAGAACAATCGTTGCAACGATGAAATGGCTCGTCAAAAAACCCGGCCTTTAATTGACTGCCCTTGCTGCTCGCGATAGAAAGTGTCTGATATCTCTCGTTTTCAGAACACATTATAAAAACCTGTTGCATAACGCCTGCTGGCAAGCCAACGCAAAAAGCCCACAGCCCGGACACAATAATGACAACACCGTTAATGAATCGCCGCCGCTTTCTCCGTCACTCCTTTCAATTCGCCTCCTCTGGCCTGTTATTGCCAGCAAGCCTCTCTTTCGGGCAGGAAGCGACTGTCGATGCGCAAACCCGGTTTGGCCCTGTGCGGGGTCAACGCCTTAATGGCGTGAATGTCTTCAAAGGCATCCCCTATGGGGCCAGCACCAGCGGCGCCAACCGCTTCATGCCGCCACAGGATCCCACTCCCTGGCGCGAATACCGCGAGGCGTTCACCTATGGGCCGGCCGCTCCTCAGAGCAACCCGGCTTCGGGTCGGCAGCAAGACGGTAACGAAAGCGAAGACTGTCTGGTGTTGAATGTCTGGACGCGCGGCATCAACGATGGCGGCAAGCGCCCCGTGATGTTCTGGTGTCACGGCGGCGGCTTCACTTCATTGTCAGGTTCATCGCCTCTGTATGATGGCACCAATCTCGCCCTGCGCGGTGATGTGGTCACGGTGACTATCAACCATCGCCTCAACATGCTGGGCTTCACACATTTCGGCGAGATGGATGAAGACTTCAAATCCTCTGGCACCGTGGGCATGCAGGATATCGTGCATGCTTTGAAGTGGGTGCGCGACAATATCGAAAACTTCGGCGGCGATCCGGATCGCGTCATGATCTTCGGCGAGTCCGGCGGTGGCCGCAAGGTCGCTACCCTGCTCGGCATGCCGGAAGCCAAAGGTCTGTTCCATGCGGCCGTGATCGAGAGCGGCGCCACCTTGCGCTTGCCCGAGGCAGACCGCGCAGACACGCTTGCCGAAATGCTCTTGCAGAATCTGAACATCGAACGCAATAACGTGCGACAGATTCAGGAAATTCCGCTGCAGGAGCTGATGGCCGCCTATTTTGACGTCTCAGCCTCTGCGCCCGAAGCCGGAGGCGGGACATTTGCTCCGACAATGGAAGAGGATGTGATTCCCTATCATCCTTTCTGGCCAGATGCGTCGCCAGTGAATCCCGACGTGCCAGTGATTGTCGGCGCCAATCGCACCGAGATGACCTACTTCGCGCCGGAAGCTGACTTCGCGATGGACGCGGCGACAATGCGCGAACGCGTTGCACGAATTGTCGGCGAAGACAATGTGGATCGCGTGATTGAGGTGTATCGCGACACCAATCCTGATGCGTCCGCATCAGAAATTTATTTTCTGGTATTCAGTGATCAGAGCTACGTTATGCCTTCCATCACTATCGCAGAACGTCGTGCCGCACTCGGCGGCGCAGCGACCTATCTCTTCTACCTCACCTGGGAATCACCCGCTGATGGTGGCCGCATCATGAGCCCGCATACACTGGATATTCCGTTGATCTTCGACAATGTGAATGTGTCCAGACTCACCCGGGGCAGCGAGGCGGCACACGCACTGGCAGACAAGGTTAGCGACACGGTGATTAATTTCGCGCGCACTGGAGATCCCAATGTTGGCAAGCTGCCAGACTGGACTCCGTACGATGGCGACACACGCTACACCATGGTGCTGAATGATGAGAGCGCGGTGGTGAGTGACCCGATCGCAGAGCGCCGGGAAGTGATGCAAGGAATCCTGAATCTGTAGCGCAGTTCAATCGTAAACGCACAGCGATGGTGTGTGAATCTGATGCGCAGCACCGAACGCAAGGAGGAGTAATAATGAGACGTACTGTGGGCACGCCGCCTACTTCTCTCGGCGCTCTATTATCAAACTTGTCTGGTCTCAGGTCTGGCTGCTTGTACATTCTCACGTTCAGTCTCCTGATCAGCCTCGCGCTCAATCTTGCACTCGGCGTCACATCAGCAGCTGCGGCGGCACGCGAGTATACGGGCGAGATTCACGACGTCGTGCTGTATTCTGACGTCCTGCATGAAGAGCGTGAGATTACCATTCGCCTGCCGCTGGACTACCGCGCCCAGAACCCGGTTCGTTATCCGGTGCTATATGTCCTGGACGGCGATGTGCAAACCAGTCACACCACTGGCACGGTGAGCTATTTGTACGACTATGGCCAACTCCCCGATTTGATTGTGGTCATGATTCATAACACCGAACGCACGCGTGATATGACTCGGATTCCTGAAGAACGGTTCGCAGCCGATTTTCCCAATGCCGGTGGCTATCTGAATTACCTCGCTTTCATCGAAACCGAACTGATTCCGCACATCGAATCGCATTATCGCTCCAACACCTTTCGCCTGATCGCGGGTCATTCACTCGGCGGCCTGTTCGTGATGGAAACACTGATGGAAAAACCGGATCTGTTTCAGGCGCATTTCGCATTCAGTCCAAGCCTGTGGTGGAATCCCGAGGAATTTTTCCCCCGCATGGAAACGCTGTTTGCAGAGCGTAATAATCTGCAGAGTTTTCTTTACATGAATCTGGGAACCGAAGGGCCGTCGATGCGGCCGGGTTTCGAGCGCATACAGGCACTACTGGAATCATCGGCGCCGGAGGGTTTGAACTGGCACGCCAAGCTCTATCCCGATGAAGTGCATGTGACCACTCCGGTGTTTGGTACCCACGAAGCATTGCGTACGCTTTTCAAGGACTGGGCGGTCAATGCCGGAGACATCAAGAGCAAGGAAGATTTGGTAACAGCTTATCGGGAACGGTCCGAGAGGCTGGGTTACGAGATGATGCCAGACGAACGCAGCGTCAACCGGATTGCCAATAACATACATCAGTTTCGCGAAGAACCCGCACTGGCACGCGAGATACTGCAGATCAGTCTTGATCTGTATCCCAACTCCCCACATCCCCGCGCGACCATGGCGCGCTTTTATCTACGCGAAGAAAAACTCACCGAAGCATTGAACTGGATTAATGCGGCGCTCGCGATGGTCGAGCCAAGCTATCGGCATTACCCAGACCTGATGGAAATCAAACAGGACATTCTGGCGGCCATGTAAGCCGCCAGTATGCACTCGATTCCCTAGGCAGGTTTATCCGGGGAGTTGGACCGATCGTGATGGGTCACCTGACCGAGCCCACCTGCATCACCCCAGTTACCGGCTTTCCAGATACGAATACTCATGCCGCGAGTTTCCGAGATCAGGGTGCCGTCGGCGGTGAATCGCCAGTAGCCATTCAACACATGCGCCTTGTCATGCGTGGCATGAATCACCAGCGGGCGGTCTGGACGCAATCGCGTGTAGTCGTACTCACCGACAGTTCCGCCTGCCAGAGCCACGAATTCATCCAGACGCGTGCTGAACGAACCGGTTCCGGTATCTGCCGTCACTTCAGACACACTCAATCGGGTTGTTACACCACTCGTGCGCCAGCCCTGCATCGGATCGTTGTCGCGCGCATTCTGCGATCGATCGCGCGGCCCGTAACCGAAGCCCACGCTGGCACGGCGTGTCCCGACCGGAAGCTCGGGTTCATAGGAACCACGGCCAGTAGAGCGATCATTCAGCAGTGCTTCATCACGATAACCGAATGCCGAGAGATAGCCTTGCCCACCGATGCGATCAGCCATTTCTGCGTCTGGATACTCATTGTCTTCATAGCCGGCCTCATGCCAGATCGTCGAGATCAACTGAATCGCCCAGCGACCATCGTTGTTGGTGACAGAATACACGCCATCGCAATCAAACAGTTTGAAGCCCTGCGCGTTGTAGCGGGTATAGGCCAAAGAGAACACGCCACCAACCGGGCAGTACAAGTGCACATTCACACCTTCGAGCAGATCATAGGAATCGCGCGCTATCTTGGTGTAGCCAGATCCAGTTGCATTCAGGCTCGGAGGGGGATTGCTGATAAAGTCGGCGCGTGTCTGATAGATCAGCGGCTCAATATCCTCATAGATAGCAAAAGGAAAATGCAGCGTATCAGCCATCGCGACAACATCACGCTGATTCAACGCAGTAAAAAATGCGACTACCAAACGCAGGCCTTCGGTCACCGGCTCGGTGAATGACACAGGAAACCGGGAATCCAGTTGTGCACCGGGGAGTAAATTATCGGGTTTGGGGAAATCATACTGACCCTGGGCAAAAGCTTGCTGACTGGTAGCGGCAGAGAAACCTCCCAGCGCACTGAATGCACCGATCTTTCCAGCCGTGGAGAAAAATCGGCGCCGGGAAGGTATTTCGGGTGTGTCGTCCATGACTTGCATATTGGTATTTGTATTCATGGGCTTGGCCATGCTCAACCTCTCGCTTGTTATTTCATTTATTGGTTTTATTAGTGAGCTTCAAACTCAAGATAGTGAGCTTGGCATTGATACTATCCTCCTTGCAAGGTAACCACATGACAGAATCGTAGAAATCCAGTGTGCCGCAGACCTCACCCAAGAGCTCAGCCGCGTCGCGCGGTTTGTCGTCTGTTCATCACAAAGATTGCCGACGCAGAGCCGTCATTGCAGCATATCGAATGATCGTTCTATATTAATTTGCGTACGCAGCGTACAACTATTTTGAGTTAGCAATTTTTTTTGCACCACAAATTCCTACAAATTTTCTATCGCGCTGTTTACGTCACTAAACTTGTGGACAGTAACTTTCCTTCCCGCTAAATTCCCTTGACGGATTCGGTAGTCACAAGGCGCCATAGAGCAGCCAATTACTGAATTCGCATTTCAAAATAATAATGAATGCAGGCTCTACCTATCCCCTTTGAAGAGCCAGGCTAACAAGCAGTCAATCTGCACATAACAACAATGCCAAGGGAGCAAGCCATTGAAAGTTTCAAAACAATTTTTATTTCGTAAATCTGTCCTGCTTGGCCTCGCTATCGCCACTGCCAATTCGGCTCTGGCGCAGCAAGCCGACGCGCCTGAAGGTGAACTGGAAGAAGTTGTCGTTACCGGTTCTTTCATTCGCAACAGTCAATTTACCAACGCCTCGCCTGTGGTGAGCATCGGTCAGGAGGATATCCTGCAATCCGGTGCCGCCAATCTTGGCGAATACATCCGCGACCTGCCGTTCATGGAGAACATTGATATCGTCGCCAGCGTGCTTGATGCGCAAGATGGACAGCAGGATTCCAACTCAGCACGCTTCAATATTCGCGGCCTTGGTGTTGAAAGCACACTTACCTTGCTGGATGGAACACGATCTGTAAACGAAGGCGCTGTCGCTGGCCTGTTACCGCAAATCGCGCAGCGCTCAGTCGATCTGGTACTCGATGGCGGCGCAGCGCTATATGGTGCGGACGCCGTTGCGGGGGTAGCCAATATAATCCCTTACAAGGAATTCGAAGGCTTGCGCATGCGCACCTACTACAAGCGCACGCAGCCCGGGGATATGGAGCAGTCGACTTTCGAAGTAATGACCGGCCTGAGTTTCAGCAACGGCTTGAGCTGGGTCGGCGCAGTGGAAGTTGGTCGGCGTTCAGCGCTCACTGTTGCGGAGCGACCGGAGTATCTAGCCATTTCTGACCAGGACACTACCAGTGCGAATCCTGGCACCTATACAGTTCGATTCAGAACCACTCGCGATCCGGATTGTGGCGCCTTTAATACAGGCGCGGAGAACCTGGGCGCTGAAGGGGCATACCCGTCTGGCGAGGAAGGAGTATTCCTGTTTGGTTCCTTTGCGATTCCCACCTGTGAAGGGCAATTTGGTGAGTTTCAGGATTATGGCCGTCCCTCTGTTAATTACACCACCTATAACAATTTTACCTGGGAAGTTTCTGACTCACTTGAGTTGGGATTCATGATGACGCACAACTACCGGGAATCGCGTCTTATCTCATCGCCCTCATCAGGTATGTCGACTGCAAACCGAGGTCTACTCGTTGTCCCGGCGAGTCATCCGGCGAATCCCTTTGGTGCCACTGCCACCATTCGCTCCTGGCGCCCGTATCTCAAAGCAGGCACTGCGCCCAGCCGATTAGGCGGCAATGGCTATGCCCGCACGCCTTTCCCCTACTACACGGACACCTATCGGCTGTCCGCTGTCTACGATATCGGCGACACGAGTTGGCAAGCGCGCTCCTATGCCGGCTATCAGCAATATCGTCGGCGCACGAAAGGTTACTACTGGTCGTTGTCGCGCATTCAGGATGGTTTCGAAGGGCGTGGTGGTCCTAACGGAAACGAATACTACAATCCTTTTGGTTCTGCCGACCCGCGTTCCCCCAACTACGTTGCCGGTGTGACCGACAACAGCCAGGAACTGATGGACTGGCTGACCATCGACAACGAGTACGAAACCAATCGCACGCGCCTGAAATATTTCGAGACCGTCTTTGATGGCGACATCATCGATATACCGATGGGCACAATTCGCGGCGCATTCGGATTTCAACTCCGCGGCGAGCGCGAGTGGGATTACAACAATCCTGCAGACTTTTCCCGAGATGACGTAGCCACTGATACCCAGGTCTACATAAGTCCTGTGGAATCGCGTGATTCCAGTGTGCGCTCCGTGTTTGGTGAAGTCGAGATACCGCTGCTCAACGATTCAGCAGTCGGCAATCTGGGCATGGTGGTAGCGGCACGTTACGAGGATTTCTATACGCTCGGGTTTGAGACTGCCAAGCCCAAAGTGTCTTTGATCTGGGAACCCTCCGATACAATTGCAATGCGCGCCAGCTACGGAGAGAGTTTCCTGGCTCCATCGGCAAGCCAGCTCCGTGCGGCAACCATCGAGAACTGTACGGCAATTCCCGATGACGACCCAGATCCCATCACCGGACTTCCGATGACCGATCTGCCAAGCTGTCTGTCTGGCAATCCAAACCTCAATGCCGAAGAATCTGATCTGTGGAATATCGGTGTCAGCTGGCAGCCTACTGACGAGCTGAGCATCGACCTCGACTATCAGCAGATCGAATACTACGACAAGATCGAGACGTTGATCAGTGATGAGGTGACTCAGGTGCAGTTCTATGACTTCCTGGCACAGAGCAGCTTCACGGAAGATACCTACGATACCAGTAACCCTGCTCATGTCGCCGAAGGGCGCGCCTACGTGCTCGCCAACCCACACCCACTGGTCGCACGTGACGCCAATGGCGATGTGCTGGCGATCATCCGCGCGCCGGTGAACTATGCGATTCAGAAAGTGCATGTGTTCAACGCCCGCGCCCGCTATGGATTCGAGGTCGCAAACGTTGGTAATTTCTCACTCTCTCTGGGCGGCAACTACTACACCAC
>JASBUV010000133.1 GCA_030147705.1 Gammaproteobacteria bacterium | reverse complement strand
CTCACGCGCCTCATACACCTCACATTCCCTGATTGGCTGATGTCTGGCTGCTGGCAAAATTTATTCAAATTAGTCGGCGTCAGGGTACACAGAACGGTAACTGCCGCTTAATCTTTCAGAAGCACGCATCTTATAGCAGGCGGGGCACAAACCAAAGTGAGCCAGCGCACACAGAGCCCAGAAAGAGAAAAGGCGACCAATAGGTCGCCTCTTCTGATACTTTTTCCCAGCTCTGTATGGTGGCCGGGATTGACTCGAGCTAGTCGATACGAACTATCCCAACCTGATTACTGCTGCTCTGATGAATCAGGAGGTCGCCGCTCTCGGTCACCCAGGTATGGCGAATAATTCCGACCCCAGAGGGAATCGCCCAGCTCTGAAAGGATTCATCTTCCGGATCGAACCTGACCAACGCATCGGGACGCATGCCGGACTCGTTGTACCAGATCACATCATCGATTACCGCCATGGAATATGGATGCGAGGTCGGGCCACTTGGAGAGTCCCACTGTCTGATCTCGCCGGTATCGGGATCAAGCCTGCCGATTTTGCCCATCGTGGAATTGACAAACCAGACAATGCCCTGGCTATCGATATCGAGACGACGTATGCGGGTACGCTCATCTGGAACCTCAAAATAGCGGATCTCCATGCTATCCGGGTGCAAGGCGCCGATTTTGTTGGTGCCATTGAACGCCACCCACACAGTGCCTTCCTGGTCTACTTTGATGCCATAAGGGCGAGGTTCGACATTAATCTCCTTGAGATCGCCATTTGCCGGGTTGAGCCGTCCTAGCATGGCGGCTCCCTGAGAGGTGAAATAGAGATTGCCGTTAGGGTGGAACACGGCGGAATGGGGATCACGCGCCTCTGTCTTGTATTCCGTGATCATGCCAGTTTGCGGATCGAGCATGCCGATCGTTCCGTTGCTGTTCCCGGTATACCAGATATTGCCGTCAGCATCGGGCACGATCGTATGAGGGCGTGCAGAAGGCGGCAATCGAAACTCTTCCATAAAGCCAGTCTCGGGATCGAGTCGTCCAGCGAGTGAAGCCCACATGCCGGTCCACCAGATCGCGCCGTCGGGTGACTCAATGGGATCTCGTGAGCGCTGCCCGAGGGTGGGCACTGTCCATTCAATAATCTCGATATTGGTATCCCCGGCGATCAGGGTTGGACGACGGGAAGTATCTTCGGGGAAATGTTCAGCCAGATAGCTGGCGATCGTATTGGCCTGTGCATCGGGAAGCGTAATCATGGTTGAAAAAACGCGTCGCCACTCATCCGCTGAACTGAAACCGGCGGCTCGTGTGATAGCGGCCGGGCTATGGCAGCTGGAACAATTAGACAGGACCAGATCTTTCCCCGGGCCGTCCGGAAACGGGTCGGCTCCATTCTGCCCGTAGCTGCTCACTGGCATGCATGCCAAAGCGCTCAAACTAGCCAACATCAGGAGAGACTTGCAGTGTTGTGCAATGCTTGAATCCATTCGCTTTGTTCTTGCTACTGCAGAGCAAATTCTCATTGTTGTAACTCCACGCTAAGTAAAGACGATGTGAACGAAACTCTATCCAGTTCTTATTACTGCAACAACCATAGCCAGAACACTTGCGACAGATAGCAACTTCTGTGCGATCGGATTTCGCACCGGTTCATGCTTGTCTGTTCGCAAGATGAATGCCTGCACGCGAGGCACGCAGAGATTCCGTGCCACTGTGTCCTCACCTTCGATTCCCCACTTCCTGGTGCCACTGCCAACAATGAAGTCTTGATTTTCAGAACGTGACAATGAACTGCTCATCTCCAACTCTGCACTGTCAACTCGCAATCCTGAATCCTGTACCCGCAATGTTCTCCGAGCAGAAGTTCGCCAAGGGCGGTCAGTTCGAACCCGATCATAGAACGAAAGTAATGAATCAACACCGCGGTGTGTGAGTTGGTAACAACTTTTGCTGATCCCACTTTTGAAACACTGGGGTTTACCTCCGGTATTGAAAATTGTTTTCCATATTGTGAGCAATTACTGAGACAAACACTGATCTCGCAACAGAGAATCCAACGTACTCCTTTGTGCAATTTAATCTATAATTCTTATTCCATAATGGCCTGGTGCCGTGCCGCACCTTGATACAATAGATCATGAACTGTCCCGCCAAATTCCGGTATCTAAAATCACTAGTGCTCAGCTTGCTATTCTGCTTTGCTGCTCCTGCCTACTCGCAGTCAACTGCCGGCCTGGAAGGCGAGCGAATACTCATACTGCATGGTGTCTGGTCGGCACAGTTCTGGGAATGGGAATTCGACTCCCGCTTTCAGGAGCTACTTGCTCAGCTCGAAGATTCCGAAATACACATCAGCCCTGTATATCTGGGTGTTGCTCAGAATCCGACTCCAGAAGCTCTCATTCGACAAGCAGAAAACATCGAAGCAATAATTGTCGAACAAGATGTCGACCTGATAGTCGCCGTACTTCCACCAGCCATTGAATTCCTGAACCAGCTTACCCTGCCCCCTGACCTGCCTCTGCTATTGGTATTACCCGAAGCAATTGAAACGGCGCAGTTTGCAGGCAATCAGGTAACCGTTGTTCCCTCTGCGCTGCGTACAGCCATTGAGGGTACACTGGAAGAAATCCTCACCCTGCTGCCGGAAACCTCAGCGGTGGAGGTGATGGTCGGGAATGGGCCCGGCGACCTGAGCTATCTGGAACGCTTTCAGGATGTAGCCGCCGGATTCCAGAGCCGCCTCTCGTTTAACTACACAGTCGGAGTGCCCCGCGACGCGCTTCTCGATGAAGTCAGGGCATTAACTCCTGGCTCGGTCATAGTGAACCTGTCATTTGAGAGCTCTGGACCAGAATTTACCCAGGAGATGTCAGATTCGCTGCAACGCCTGACCGACGCAGCGCCGGTTCCAGTTTTCGGCTTTTACGACTCGCTTCTTCGCTACGGCATCGCAGGCGGCCATCTGACCTCAGTACGAGACTACGCCACCCAGGCAGTCGAATTGAGTCTGGCGCTGCTACGTGGAGATTCAGTGGCTACCCCTCAGGGCCGCGCCTCTTCGATCTATAACTGGGATCGCATTCAGCGCTGGAACCTGCCTGTAGATCGTCTCAGTGATGACGTTGAGATTCTGGGGCAACCGACGAATCTTTTTCAGGATTACCCCATTTTCAGCATGTTTACCCTGAACATAATCGCTCTGTTGATCATCGGTTTGCTGTTTCTCATGTATCGTTATCAGCAACTGGAACAAGCCAGAAACCTGATTGCGAAGAAAGAACAACAGGTTCGAGAAAGCGAATTACGTTACCGGCTTGTCACGGACAACGTCGCCGACATCATCTGGGTGTGGGAGGAAGGCAGTGACACGCTGAAGTATTGCAGCCCGGCGATTGAGCGAGTAACCGGATTCACAGTGAACGAAGTGCTGCAAATACCGATCTCGCAGATGATGAGTGAAGAAGACTTTAGACAAATTGCTGCATCATTCGCCGAGCCTGACGTACCGATGTTAACGAGACAGATTCAGTTAAACCACAAGAATGGCTACCGGGTGTGGGCTGAACTGGCGGTTCAGGTGGCTCGTACTCTCGAAAGTGGCAAACGCGAGTGGGTCGGCGTATCTCGCGATATCACGCAGCGCAAACAGAACGAGATTGAGCGCAAACATCTGGAAGACCAGATCCGACAAACTCAGAAGCTGGAATCTCTAGGCACTCTGGCAGGTGGCATCGCCCACGATTTCAACAATATCCTCACCGTCATAATCGGCATTACCGATATGTTGCGGCTGGAGTCTGACGGGAAAGAATCCTCAACGAGGCTGCTGGACAGATTGCACAAGGCCGCTGACAAGGCGCGGGTACTCGTTCAGCAGATTCTGACCTTCAGCCGGCAATCCCGACGCGAGAGAACAGCAATTGAATTCAACGACTTACTGCAGCGAACTCTGGGTCTGTTGAACGCTGGCACTCCCGACAATGTGCAATTACACGCTGATTTACCGGATGAGAAACTGAATCTGATCGCGAACAGCAATCAGCTGGAACAGATTGTGATCAATCTGGTGACCAATGCCATTGAAGCTGTAGCGGAGAGCGGCGGCGAGATCCAACTCTCGGCCGGTCCCCGTAGCGTAAAATCTGCCACGAGCCTCACCCATGGCCAACTCTTGCCTGGAAACTATGTCTGTCTCAAGGTGCAGGACAACGGCAAGGGAATGAGTCTCCAACAAATGGACAAGGCGTTCGATCCCTTCTATACCAGCAAAGAATTGGGCAGTGGCATGGGACTCGCTATCGTGCATGGCATCGTAATGGACCACGGCGGGGCTATCGATATCACTTCCCAGCCTGACCGCGGCACGAGCGTACAGATTCTGTTACCTGCATCCACTACGACTCAGGTGGCTACGCAATCAGTCATGCCCGTAGCGCAAGCTGGCAAGAAATCCAAACGAATCATTGTTGTCGATGATCAGGTAGAACTGCTTCAGGTAGTTGCGGAGATGCTGCAACAGCTTGGTCATGATTGCATTACCTGCGCAGACCCTAAAGAAGCGCTGGAAGTCATCAAGCAACAATATACTGATCTGGATTTAATCATCACCGACTACGCCATGCCGGAGATGAACGGTGTCGAATTGATGGAACAGTGTCAGCACTACTGCCCGAATATCCCTGTCATAATCAGCACAGGCTATGCGGAGCACTCCTCCAATCTCTCGCGCATGGTCAATCAGGATACTGGCCGTTTTGGAGTGTTGGACAAACCTTACGACCTCGCCAAGTTACGCAAAGTCGTAGAGAGCGCAGCATCACCTGTAAGCCAGCCCTGAGAATCCTTGCCACGGCACCTCTGGGTCAGTACCGTTCATTCCGATTGCAATGTGCCTTGTTGATTCCCGCAATAATTCGCCCAACTCGATAAGGCTCTTCACACTGTGCGCAGAGCGAAAGTCGTCAACATAAGGCAGCATTGCCTTGATACCTGCTGCACGCGGCTCAAAGCCATCAAATCGCAGTAATGGGTTTAGCCATACCAGGCGGCGGCTCGACTTGGCGAGACGTTCCATTTCTTTTTGCAGCCCTACCCCTGTGCCACGATCGAGCCCATCGCTAATGAGAATTACCAATGCGCCTTGAGCGAGGACGCGCCGCGACCAGTGTCGATTGAAATCGTGCAGGCACTCCTCTATGCGGGTGCCACCTGACCAGTCCTGAACGCGCTGCGCAGTCGCAGCCAATGCCTTGTCCACGTCCCGGTAGCGCAAATAGCGCGAGATATTGCTCAAGCGGGTGCCAAACACAAAGCTGTGTACACGGTCACGATCATTGCTCACTGCGTGCATGAAGTGTAGAAACATGCGTGAGTACACACTCATCGAGCCAGAAATATCGCACAAAACCACGATCGGCGCTTGACGCTTGATCCTCATCTGCTTCTTGAGTGACAACATCCCCTCAGTGCGCAGCGCCGACCGCAGGGTCGCACGCATATCCAGTCGGGGCCCGCGCGAACCAGACCGAAAGCGGCGACTCGGCAGATCCTCAACCGGCAGTCGCAGTTGCCGTAACATGCGCTCTGCTGACTGCAACTCTGTAGCCGACATGGATTCGAAATCCTTGCTTTGCAGGCTCTCAACAGACGATGCCGACCCTGTGCGTTCCAGCTCGAGTTGAAACTGTTCCTCCTCACGCAAGGAATCCGGAAGTAGCTCATCACTCAATCTTCGCAGCAATGCTTCTTCTTGCAGACTCTCCTCGTTGTCGCCAGCTTGTCGCACAACAGCTGATGCGTGCAACATCAACCCCTGACGCCAATACAAACGAAAAGCCCGCCTGAACAACTGGCGCTAGTCCTGGCGTTGAATGAAATAGGCAAATAGACAGGTTTCCAGATCATCCGGGTTTCTCAGACCCAGTTCCTTCACCGCAGCCACGGCAGAAACCACAGCGCCTGTACCAATTTTGATGTGCATGCGGCGTAGCAGCCGAGCAAATTGTACGATATGTGCAGCAAGGTCATTCATGGCTTCAGATGCTTGTTGGGGTGGACGCTTGGACGCGTGCATGCTTGAGTTCTGGCTTCACAGTGTCGTGCAGTCATTGCTGACTGGCGAATCGAATTTGCTGCGACGCAATACTGCGTTCAGAGCTGACTGATGTCTTGTTGCAATTGCTGAACAAGCGTCGCCGCCTTATCACCACGTATCTGCTCAATATCGTCCTGATATTTCAGTAGTGCACCCAGTGTCTGGTCAACGACTTGGGCATCAAGCGTGGTTGTCTGCAAATACTGCAGCGCTTCTGCCCAATCCAGCGTCTCGGCGATACCTGGCGGTTTGAACAAGTTTTCGCTGCGCAGCTGCTGTACAAAGCTGACCAGCTGCTGTGACAAGACAGTGCCGATGCCCGGCAATTTGCTATTCACAATGGCCAGTTCGCGCTGCACATCGGGATAGTCGAGCCAGTGATAAAGGCAACGCCGTTTCAGCGCATCGTGAATTTCGCGCGTTCGATTGGATGTAATAATCACAAGTGGCGGCTGCGGAGCCTTGATCGTGCCGATTTCCGGGATTGTGATCTGGAATTCCGACAATAGTTCCAGCAAGTAAGCCTCAAAAGGTTCATCCGCCCGATCCAGTTCATCGATCAGTAATACCGGTGGCTTACCATCTTCCGTCTCGCGCAATGCCTGCAGCAGCGGCCGTTCAATCAGAAACTTGTCTGAGAAAACGTCGGTCGCTGTCACTCCTGACTCATCTGCTTGCGATCCCGACTCGGCGAGCCGGATTTCCACCATCTGTCGGCTGTAGTTCCACTCATAGACAGCAGAGGCGACATCCAGACCTTCATAGCACTGCAACCGTATCAGCTTTCTACCCAGCCCATCGGCGAGGGCTTTTGCTACCTGCGTCTTGCCGACTCCGGGCTCACCTTCCAGAAACAGGGGCCGTTGCATTCGCAGCGCGAGAAACAAGGTTGTCGCCAACGAACGCTCAGCGAGATAGTTTTGCAAGAGGAGGAACTCCTCAACGGCTTCAATGCTATCCGGGAAACTGTCGCTCATTGAACCGCTCTCGATTTACTCATCGAGACAGGCTGAGAGTGCCCGCTTCGCGATTACCTTGACCAGATGCGCCCGGTATTCCGCGGAAGCATGAATATCAGAATTCATACGCTCAACAGGGATAGTCACCCCATCAATGCGCTCAACCTCCAGGCCGTCGGCCAACACCTTTTCAATGCCTGTGGCGCGATGTGCGTAAGATGTGGCACCTGTCACGGCTACTTGTGCTTTGCCGTCAAACAAAGCGACGAACACTCCCACAATGGCATAGCGGGAGGCGGGGTTGGCGAATTTGCAGTACGCCGCCCGATCCGGGCGTGGAAAGACAACCCGAACGATCAGCTCGTCTTCTTCAAGCGCGGTTTCAAACATCCCGACAAAGAATTCTCTGGCGTTCAGTTCACGGCGATCCGTACAGATTGTCGCACCGAGCGCCAATAGTGCCGCCGGGTAATCCGCAGCAGGATCGTTGTTGGCAATTGAGCCGCCCAACGTACCACGATTGCGAACTGCCGGGTCGCCAATTTCACTGGCGAGGTTCGCCAATGCAGGCAAGGTATCGCGCACTATCTGCGACGCTGCGACATCGGCATGGGTGGTCATGGCGCCGATAGTCAGGGTCTTTTCATCGGCGCTGATTCCTGTCAACGCATCGATCGAGCCGAGATCGACGATCTGCTCCGGACTCGCAAGACGATGTTTCATGGTAGGTAACAAGGTTTGACCGCCTGCCAGGAATTTCGCCTCATCAGCTTCTCTGACTAGTGTTACTGCATCAGCAATGGAATGTGGAGAGTGATATTCGAATTCGTACATAAGCTAGAGACCAATAATGTGATGGAGCGGAAATAAGAGTCGAAGCGACTTCTGTTAGCTCTTGACCGCCATGTCGCTGGCACCCTGCTGTATGGCTTTGACGATATTCTGATAGCCAGTGCAGCGGCATATATTGCCCTCCAGCTCGGCGCGAATCAGCTTTTCATCCAGCGCGTTGCCATGGCGACTCACGATATCGAGGCCGGACATAATCATACCGGGCGTACAGAAACCACATTGGAGCCCGTGATTGTCCTTGAAAGCCTGCTGCATAGGATGCAGCGTATCACCACTGGCAAGACCTTCAATTGTAGTCAGTGCTTTTCCGTCTGCCTGAACCGCGAGCACGCTGCAGGACTTGACGGATTTGCCATCCATCAAGACAACACAGGCACCGCACTGGCTGGTATCACAGCCAATATGGGTACCAGTGAGTTTGAGTTGCTCACGGAGCAATTGCACGAGCAGCGTTCGCCCTTCTACTTCAGCGCTGACTGACTTTCCATTTACAGTAACCGTTATCGAGGGCATCGCGTTCCTCCAGAACTCGAAAATTGACCGCTTCATCAGCAATCTGATGGAGTGTTAAAGATTGGCAGGGTTCCGTCAAGTACAGCTTGATCAGTTAGTTTTAATTAGCTTCACCGGGCTGATCGACCAATAACGCAATGAAATTGTCGAAGAAAGCGTCTGCCATTTTTTTCGCCGTACCATCGATCAATCTCGCACCGAGTTGCGCAAGTTTGCCTCCGACCTTCGCGGTGACCGTATAGGTCATTTGCGTCCCCTCGGCAGTCTCTTCCAGATCCACTCTGGCGGATCCTTTCGCGAACCCTGCAGCTCCACCCTGACCCTCACCGTTAAGCGTGTAACCATGCGGCGGATTAACATCCTCGAGCGTAATGCGGAATTTAAAGCGAGCCTTTACCGGCCCCACTTTCGTAGTAACCTGTGCCAGGTACTCATTTTCTCCCGTTGCGTCGAATGACTCACATCCTGGCATTGCGGCTTTCAATATCTCAGGATTATTCAAAGCCTCCCACACGCTATCACGTGTTGCCGGGATAGTGCGCTGTTCATTCATTTCCATAGCAAACTTCCTGTGCTGTTCTGTGCGCCACACGCACGCACAGGATATGATATCGTATCGTCACGAGTTACTGTAACCACGGAGGGACCGCTCGGTGGAAATCAAACCGCAAGCCCTGTTTCCGAGCTATGTCTGGTCAACGTTGTTTAACGACCGCAAGGAATTCAACAGCAATCTGCTGAAACATTGTTACGCACTGCGCGACAAGGATCCGGTCGGCGTCAGAAAATCCAACGGCAATGGCTGGCAGAGTGACAGCATCCTGCAAAATCTGGATGAATTCAAAGACATGAATCTGCGCATCATTCAGATGTGTCAGGCCATCGGTCACTCGCAGTTATTTGAACCCAATCTGATCTACCGCCATCAAGCCTGGGTCAATATCAGCCCACCCGGCGCCTATAACAAGGTCCACTATCACGCTAACTGCCACTTCAGCGGCGTCTACTACATCAGCCTGAAAGCGCCTGACTGCGGGAGCATTTATTTTCGTGATCCCAGAGTGGTTTCACGAATGCTGACCCTGCCAACCAATCAACAGACAGACTTCACCTCGGAAGAGGTCCATATGCCACCGGAAGAAGGCCGCGCTTACGTGTTTCCGGGCTGGCTTGAACATGGCGTCGAAGTGAATAACAGCGACCAGGATCGCATCAGCATCAGCTTCAATGTTTTTGCTGCCAGTGCGGTTTCGCCGGTGGGCTAGGCAAGCTTATTCGGCCATCACCAGTCGCAGTCGTTCCGGGTCGCGCCAGATTCCGCTGCGCAGTCGCACAAAGAATATACCCGCGATCGCCAGTATCATTACCACAAACGCCAACCAGGAAATTCTGGGGCCGTAATCGAGCACGAGAATAATAAAGTACTGCAGCACCAGCATGGCCCAATGCAGCGACACCGATGCCCACATAACCCATTTTGTATCACCCGCCCCTCGTAAAACACCGCCGCACACCTGAATCACTGCATCAGCAATCGCATAACTTGCCAAACCCAGCATCATAAACGTGGCCAGTTCGCGAATCTCACTGAAGTCGCCGACAGGCGGTGCAAAGAGCTCAACGAGCGGATAACGGAATATTATGTAGAGCAGCGCCAGTGTTCCTGAGTAGCACACACCGAGCACAAACCCGGCTGCGATAACTTCATTTGCTCTCGCCATGTCGCGCGCGCCGACAAAGCGACCAATCATACTGAGCACGGCGATATTCAAGCCAACCATGGGCACGTAGGAGAGAATATCCCAATTGAATACGATTGCAGCTGCTGCCCCCTGGGCAATGCCATAAGACTGAAACATCAACAAGAACAGATTGAACGCGGCAACATTCAGGAACATCTCAACGCCTGATGGCAGTCCCAACCTCAGAAAGCGGCGCATTATTCCTTTGTCGAAAGCAAATGAGCTTGCTACAGCGAAGTACTCACGATGCCGTTTGGCAAAATAAAACAACAAAAAACAACAGAATCCGGCCAGTGTCGCAATGATCGTGCTTATGCCTGCTCCGATAATCCCCAGTGCCGGCATTCCCCATTCACCAAATACCATGGCATAGCAGAGCGGAATATTGATGAACAAGGCAAACAGGTCGCACACCATCACGACCCTCGAACGGCCAATACCGGCGAAGTAGGACGAGATACACACTTTGGCCAGTGTGATGACTGCCCCGGCCATCAGTAACAAATAATAGTCTCTCTCCAGTGCTACCTGTGCCGGGTCATGTCCCATGGCTGCGAACATATCCACCACTACTACACTGACCACCGCGAGCAATGGCGTACAGAGCAGCGTCATGATCCATCCCTGGGTCACAACCCGTGAGCACTTGGCCGGTTCACCTGCCCCCAGATACTGAGCCGACAGCGCATTAGCGTATGAAAAGAGCCCTGAGAAAAAGCAGAATGAAAAGAAGGCTGCCACACCGCCGCCGAGGGAAGCGGCAATATGGGTCGCGTCAATCTGAGACATGAAATAACGGTCGGTAAAAATCATGACGGCGAATGTGCCTTGTGATACCACCATAGGCACAGCGATCATGATCAGATCACCGAGAGTTTTGAGATTGAAACGCAGACGGTCCAGTAACATGACCTGGCATACCCAAATGAGAAAAACGAATTAGAGAAGCAGGAATACGACGCGAAAGGAGACGTCGACTATCGAGCTGGGGGATTTTCAAACAGGCTCCGCTTCACACTGGCGGTGAGCGGATCATGCGCTACATCCATCCGGCTCTGCGCGAAGCTGCTAACACGAGCCGGATGGGATAGTACGTGATCGACCAGGGTGAGACAAGCGCTAGGCAAGTTTGAGCGCTTGTTTTTCCCGGTATGTCAGGGAACGCCAGAGCCATTCTGCAGGACCAAAGCGATAACGGCGCAGCCACCAGATGCTGAAGAAAAACTGAAAGACCCAAACAGCAAAAACCACGTAATAGATTTGATGCCGTTCCAATTCTCCCGCCAGACCAAACCCAAAGCCCATGAAGAGAAAATTGCAGATTATCGATTGCGAGAGATAGTTGGTCAGTGCCATTTGGCCGACTCGCGCCAGGCCTGTGCGCAACCACGTCAGTACACCGCTCTTGCAAATCAACATGACGAGGCCGATATAGCCCAGCGCCAATGACAGCCTGCCTATGTCGTAGGTGGGTCGATTAAACGTGTTCCAGTAAATTTCAAACCCGCTGTTTACGAAAGTAAAGGTCTCCCATGCGTTAAGGGGAATACCGATCCCGAAACCAACGAGGCACATGGTGAGATAAGTGCGAAAGCTGCGCGATGCATCAAAGACGCCCCATTTCAGGAATGCCATGCCTAGCAACATCATGGCCAGCGCATCCCAGAACATATTGATCACAAAGGCGAAAGTCTGGATGAAGAAATTGGACATCGCGGTTTGCTTGAAATTCTCCCAGTAGCCACTCTGCTTGATCTCCAGTTCAGACGCTATCAATTCAGGTGTCATGAATTGCTGCTCAAGAAACGTATCCCAGGCTTCCATGATCTCGGTCTGTTCGACGCTGAGTTCAGTGCCCGCAGGCAAGGCCTGGATCGCATCCACTTCGGATTTGAGCATCCGACCCTGCACATGCATACCGCCATGAATGATGGCCAGAAGAAACAGAACTCCAACCCCCATCTGGGCGAGACGTTTCGCTGGCAAATTTCTGAAAAAGTAGAGTACGAGCCCGGTCATGCCATAGGCATAGAGAATGTCGCCCGCCCAGACCAGCACATAGGCGTTGAACAAACCGAATGCCACAAGTAACAGTGCCCGGCGGTAATACAATGATTTTACATCGGCAGGGTCGGCATTGGGTTTGTTCAGGAAGATAAGCATGCCCGCCCCAAACAGCATGGAGAAGATTGTGCGCATACTCCCTTCTGCAAGAATATCCACTGCCATGAAGGTGGCCAAATTAATGCCGCTGCCCGCGCCATCAACTCGCGGATCAAGATAGGCCGCGAATGGATTGGCGAAGGCCACGATATTCATCAACAGAATGCCGAACAGGGCGACCCCGCGCAGCGTGTCGATGGATTCAATTCTCGCTTTCCCCGTTATTGGACTTGCAGTAGTACCTGACTGTTCCATGGTTTGATCCTTTTTATTCTATATTTGCTCCTACTTTGCTCTCACTGAAGTCGCACTCTTCCCGAGGCTTCACTTTGCGAGCATGCGTAGACACGCAACCCCCCGATACACCTGACAGCTCTTCCGTTTATCGTGTTGCTAGTGCAGTGTACTGCTCCAACCGTTATAGTAGGAGTTTTATTTTCCGGCTTGAAATTCTGATTAGCTGACTCCATCTCCTAATCAATTCAGGCGAATCGGGAGCACAGCTATGCGACGAGACATATTTTCAACACGCCTCGGTTTACGGCGTCACTTTTACACTTCATTGCTCAGTTTGCTCGCATGGGCATTCGCCCCAATGAGTTCCGCCCAGTCGATCGACGATGTCACACTGAATGTTTACAAGAGTGAGACTTGTGGTTGCTGTCAGGGCTGGATCGATCACATGACTGCCCACGGTTACGAATCCACTGTCTTCCACCCAAGCGACCTGAACGCCGTGAAGGATGAATTGGGTATCAAGCCAGAATGGCAGTCATGCCACACCGCGGTCAGCAAAGACGGCTACCTGTTCGAAGGTCACATTCCGGAAAAATTCATCGCCCAATTCCTCGCCAGCCCTCCCGCTGACGCGCTTGGACTTGCTGTACCCGGCATGCCAATCGGCGGACCGGGCATGGAAATGGGCAATCGATTCACCCCTTATGACATCTTGCTGATCTTCAAGGATGGCCGCAGCGAGGTCTATGCCAGCATCGCCTCAGCTGACGAGCAGCACTAGCCCCACCTCCAGGTTAAATCTCTCCTCTTTGCGCCGCCTGATTGATCAGATCTGCGGCGCGGAAGGCGAGCGCCATAATCGTCATGGTCGGCTGCCCCCGGCCTGATGTCACCAGCGAACTGCCATCACACAAAAAGAGATTCGGCACATCGTGGGTACGGTGTGTCGAGTCGATCACCGAACTGGACGGATCGTTACCCATACGACAAGTGCCCAGTAAGTGCACGTTGCCTTCCTGTCCGGACTCAGGATAGAAGCCGTTGATGTTGCTGGCTCCCGCTGCCTCCATCAGCTCGAGACTGCGTTCATAGAAGAAGCGCATAGTGGCAATGTCATCCGGATGATCCATATAGGTACAACGAACAGCAGCCCTGCCCCATTTATCGGTAACCTCCGGATCGAGCGTAATATTGTTACTCGAGAGCGGCAGCGAGGTGGTGTGACCATCAAATGCCGCAGAGTGAGAAAACTGGTGCCGAACCGCGGATTTGAACTCACTTCCCCAACTGGCCCCGCCGAACAGAAAAGACGAGAAGCCAGCAAAACCACCGGGCAAACCACGCGCAGGATGACGCGAATCGATGCCGCCTCCGCCATAGAATCCCAGCTCAGGGTCGAGCGTATACCAGTCATGAATTACGCGCGTTGCGGGAATGGACTTCCAGTCATTCACGGGCTCATCGAATAGTCCTGCAACAGTGGTATAGCCGTTGAACATGAGGTTCTTGCCGACCATGCCACTGGAATTCGCCAACCCGTCCGGAAACTGGTTGTTTGCAGACAGGAACAACAATCTGGGCGTCTCGGCACCATTCGCGCATAGAATCACCGCACGTGCCCGTTGCGACTGCTCCGTGCCATCTTCTTCCCAGTAACTGACTTCACTGACCCTGCCCTGCTCATTGGTAAGTACCTGATTCACCGTACAGCCGGTTCGAAGTTCGCAGTTTCCGGAGGCCAGCGCTTGCGGGATCATGGTCGCCATGGATGACGACTTGGCATTGACCTCACAACCATAGCCATTGCAGAAACCGCAATGAATACAAGCCGGGCGGCCATTGTGCGGCTGCGAGAGTATGGCAACGGGAGCGGGATAAGCGGTAAGCCCCAACTGCTCTGCCGCCCTCTCCATCAGAACGCCGGATGATTTGACCGGCATGGGAGGACAGGGATATTCACGCGAACGGGGCGGATCCCAGGGGCCCTGCAAACCGGAAACGCCAATCTCCCAATCGACCTTGGTGTAATAGGGTTCCAGATCTTCGTAGCGAATAGGCCAATCAGCGAAATTGGTGCCAGCGATCGTGCCGCGCACACTGGCTTCCATGAAGTCGATTGGCCTGAAACGCCAGAAGTTGCCAGAGAAATGCACACTACTGCCACCTACGTTGTGTGCATAGCCACACACATTGTCGCGGATCTGTGCAGTCTCATTCTCGGACTTGCGAAA
>JASBUV010000245.1 GCA_030147705.1 Gammaproteobacteria bacterium | reverse complement strand
TCCAACACCCGGATCTCGATCGTGTCCAGTGCTGCCCGCAGCTTCCCGGTAATGGCGATGTCCGCCTGGCTGGGTTCGGCGACCCCCGAAGGATGGTTGTGGGCAAAAATCACTGCCGCTGCATTGTGCTCAAGGCAGCATTTGACCACTTCGCGGGGATAGACCGCAGCGCCATCAATTGTGCCAGCAAACAGCTCCTCCAGATGAATAATATAGTGCTGGTTGCTGAGCAGCAGACAGCTGAAGACTTCCCGTTGGCAGTGCCGGTAACGGGCGCGCAGATAGGCACGGGTAGCGGCGGAGTTAGTAAGTACATCCTTACCCATTATGCTCTGATTTAACTGGCGAACCGACATTTCCTGCAACGCAGCAAGCAGTGCCACACGGCCTGGCCCAAGGCCTGGTTCAGCGACGAGCTGCGGCCTGCCTGCTGCGAGTATTCCGGCGAGATTGCCGAATTTGGCCAGCAAATCGCGGGCGAGATCCAGCGCGGTTTTGCCAGCGATACCCGTTTGCAGAAACAAGGCCAGCAACTCGGCATCGCTGAGGCTCGCAGCTCCCTTGTCGAGGAGTTTCTCCCGCGGCCTCTCACTTGCCGGCCAGTCCCTGATTGCCATGTCCTGTTCTTCCCTGTTTAGCGCTTCCTGATTAAGTACTTCCCTGAAAGCCCTGATTTTCAGCATAGACGTTCATTGGAAAATTGCTTAGGCAGGGTGGAAATAGAGGCCTTGTAGAGCGTCTCAGCGGGCAAATTGCGCATCAATCGGCTAACTGCTAGTCTACCGCTCCGCTCGCAAATGCGTGCACAATAGGCCGCACATGATCTCGCAAAGGCCCGACATCCAAGGTTTTCCATGTTAAGCCTCACTAACAAACACGTGTTGCTAGGCATCACCGGTGGCATTGCTGCCTATAAAAGTGCCGATCTTGCACGCCAGTTCGTCAAGGCCGGTGCTGAGGTCCGGGTCGTGATGACGCGCGCGGCTACCGAGTTTATTACGCCACTCACCCTGCAGGCGTTGTCAGGCAATCAGGTACATCTGGAATTGCTGGATGCCGATGCCGAGGCAGGCATGGGGCATATCGAACTGGCCAGATGGGCCGATCTCGTTGTGGTAGCTCCGGCCACTGCCGATTTTCTCGCCCGCGCTACCCAGTCCCATGCCGACGACCTGCTCACGACCCTGATACTGGCGACCCCTGCAATTGTGGCCATTGCCCCGGCGATGAATCAGGGGATGTGGTCAGATCTTGGTGTGCAGAAGAATGTCGAGGCGCTAAAGAAGCGTGGCTACCATTTACTCGGTCCCGCGCAAGGTGAACAGGCCTGCGGCGATGTCGGCCTCGGCCGGATGCTGGAGCCTCAGGACATACTGCAGCACTGCGCTGACATGTTCGAAACCGGTTTGCTCGCCGGCAAGCACGTCATGATTACCGGAGGCCCGACGCGCGAAGCCATTGATCCGGTGCGCTATATCAGCAACCACAGTTCCGGAAAAATGGCTTATGCGCTTGCCGAACAGGCCTATGCTGCAGGCGCCAAAGTGACGCTGGTGAGCGGGCCTGTCGCATTAGCAACTCCGCAAGGAGTCACGCGCATCGATGTCACGAGCGCCAGAGAGATGCTGGCGGCAGTCATGGAGAATATCGCCAGTGTCGATGTCTTTGTCGGTGTGGCAGCGGTAGCCGATTACCGCCCGGAGAAAATTGCGATTGCCAAGATCAAGAAGCACGAAGACGCTCTCGAGCTGCGTCTGGTGAAAAATCCGGACATTATCCGTGAAGTAGCACAGCGCAACCCGCGACCCTTTGTTGTCGGGTTTGCGGCGGAAACTGAAAGCATTGTTGAGAATGGCCAGAAGAAGCTCGAAGACAAAAAGCTGGACCTGTTGTTTGCCAACGAAGCAACTGGGACATTTAACAGTGATTCGATCGCGGTAACGGCGATTTCCGCGAGCGGGCAGGTTGCTCTCACCCCCGGCAGCAAAACCAGTCTTGCACGGCGCATGGTCGAACTCATCGCCCATCAAATATCCACCGGAAAGGAATCCTGAAGTCACCGCTGTGACTTCTGTGCACCGCGGTGGCGACACAAACAGAACAATCCACCAGAACGTCAGTACCGGAGACGATTTTCCGCGCCTACGATATCCGCGGCATAGTCCCTGAACAGCTCAATGAATCCAGTATGCAACTGATTGGCAACGCCGTTGCCAAAGAGGCGCAGTCACTCGGAATTCGCCGCTTGCTCCTCGCCTACGATGGTCGGTTGTCGAGTGCCGCATTGTCCTCAGTACTCACAGACAGTTTGTTGCAAGCCGGCTGCGATGTTATCGACCTCGGGCTGGCACCTACACCACTGCTGTATTTTGCGACTCACACCACTGAATTCGATTCCGGTGTAATGCTTACCGCAAGCCACAACCCTGCGGACTACAATGGCATCAAGATCGTATTCAAACGCAATAGCGTGACAGAGAGCCAGATCCAGAGTATTCGGCAACGCATTGTTTCAGACGAAAGTGGCGACACCAGCTCGACGCCAGGTCACTATACCCAACTCGACGTAAAGAACGAGTATTTACAAACAGTTTGTTCCAAAATTTCGCTCGAACGAAACCTTCGTGTCGTGATTGACTGCGGCAATGCCGTACCGGCTGTTATTGCGCCTGAGCTGTTTTCGCAGTTCGGATGCGATGTGATCCCGCTGTTCTGCGAGGTCGATGGCAATTTCCCTAATCATCATCCTGATCCTACTATTGCGAGCAATCTGGTGCTGCTCGCTGAAAAGGTCCGCGAGACCGGAGCAGACATTGGTCTCGCGTTCGATGGAGACGGAGATCGACTCGGCGCAGTGACCAACAAAGGAGAGTTCATCGGAGCTGACCAACTACTCATACTGCTCGCTCGCGATATAGTGCCGCGCTACCCGGATGCTCCTATCGTGTTCGATGTGAAATGCAGTCGATCGCTCGCGGACGAGATCGCCTCCCTCGGCGGCAAGCCGGTGATGTATCGCAGCGGACACTCTTTCATGAAACAAAAGATGCAGGAAACCAGTGCACCACTGGGAGGTGAGTATTCTGCACATATCTTCATCAAGGATCGTTGGTACGGATTCGATGATGGTATCTATGCTGGGGCGAGAATCCTCGAGCTTCTCGCTCGTCAGAGCCTGAGCAGCAGCGAGCTTTTTGCTGATCTGCTGCGCGGTGTTAGCACCCCGGAATACAGCATCGCCATTGCAGACGAGAACAAGTTTGCGTTGATGGACAAGATTATCTCCAAGGCGGATTTTCCTGATGCGGAGCTGATTACCCTGGACGGACTGCGTGTGGAATTCGAACGCGGCTGGGGACTGGTGCGGGCCTCCAATACCAGTCCCGCCTTGTTACTGCGTTTCGAGGCCGAGGACGAAACGGCTCTGGCCGAGATCAAACAGCAGTTTAAAGCTTTAATCCGGCGCGCAGATAAAACCATTGATCTGAATGCACTATAATAAGCGGCGACAATCAGCCACGCGACCATTGACCACCAAGCGGCCAGAGGCGCCAGGAACTCATCACTCTGATCGCCGAGTACAGCACTCTACAGAGTAAGGACTAAACAGACCATGTCACTAGCTATCGACAGCGCCAAAAACATAGCCAAGGTTCTCACCGAAGCGCTGCCTTATATACAAAAATTTACGGGCGCAACTATTGTGGTGAAGTACGGTGGCAACGCGATGGTCGACAATGTCCTGAAGCAAAGTTTCGCGCGCGACATCGTCTTGATGAAGCTGGTTGGCATGAACCCGATCGTAGTACACGGCGGGGGACCACAGATCGGCAAAGTGTTGCAGCAGCTTAATATCGAATCCAGCTTTATCGATGGCCTGCGCGTTACCGATAGTCAAACCATGGACGTAGTCGAGATGGTTCTCGGCGGGCTGGTAAACAAGGAAATCGTGGCCTTGCTCAACCGCAATCAGGGTAAAGCGGTGGGCGTTACCGGCAAGGACGGCAATCTGATCAAGGCGAAGAAACTGACCTTGCGACGCCAGGATGAAGAGACCGTAGACATCGGCCACGTCGGGGAGGTCGCCAGCATTAACACAGAAGTTCTCGAAGTCATGAAAGATAGCGACTTCATCCCGGTTATTGCACCTATTGGCACTGATGACAGCGGGGCCAGTTACAATATCAACGCGGACTCCGTGGCTGGCGAGATTGCCAGTGTTCTGAAGGCAGAAAAGCTCATGCTACTGACCAATGTTGCGGGCGTTCAGGACAATGATGGCAACGTGCTGACTGGCCTCAGTATCGGACAAGTTGATGCACTAATTGCCGATAAGACCATACATGGGGGCATGTTGCCCAAGATTCAGTGCGCTCTTTCCGCGGTCAAAGCCGGGGTCAAGAGTGCACATATCGTCGATGGCCGCGTGGAGCACGCCGTGCTGCTGGAGATCTTCACCGACGAAGGTGTCGGTACCCTGATCACGCAGGACGGCTTGCAGAAAAAGAAGGACTGATTAGATGGAAAACAATCAGAAAATTTCCCGGAAAGATCAGATCCTGCAATGCCTCGCACGCATGCTGGAGACTTCCCCCGGCGAACGCATTACGACCGCGGCACTCGCGCGTGAGGTCGGCGTCTCCGAGGCGGCCCTTTACCGACACTTTCCCAGCAAGGCGCGCATGTTCGAGGGCTTGATCAAGTTTATCGAAGACACCCTCTTTATTCGCATAGCAAGAGTGCTGAAAGAAGAAGAACGCGCAGAACATCGCTGCGTTAAAATACTTACCCTGCTGCTGACCTTTGCTGACAAGAATCCAGGCATGACACGCCTGTTGACCGGCGATGCATTGGCCGGCGAGACCGAACGTCTGCGCGAACGGATCGCGCAGGTGTTTGACCGACTGGAAGCACAACTGAAACAGGTATTGAGAGAAGCCCAGATTCGCGAAAATCTGAAACCCACGGTCTCGGCCGCTGCCCTGGCTAATCTATTGCTCGCTACCTGCGAAGGAAGAATGCTGCAATTCGTGCGCAGTGAATTCAAGAAATCCCCGTTGGAGAATTGGGAACTGCAGTGGGAATTCTTGCGCAGTCAGTTGCTTGAACCGTTTGAGCCAGACAACGTCTAGCTCATCGCCTCAATCACTACTTCAAAAATCACGGCGTTCGCTGGTCTACACGCCGTACTCAATTCGATAGGCATTTACCGCATCCAGATACTGGTTCAGGCCGCTGTCGTCAGCTTGCTGCAGGTAAGAAATAATATCCTGCAGCGTAATGATGCTAACAATCTTTATCTGGTACTGCTGCTCGATTTCCTGAATCGCAGAGAGTTCGCCGCTGCCTTTTTCCTGACGGTCCATCGCCACCGCAATGCCTGCAAGCTGCGCGCCGTTGGCGTTGATGATATCGGCTGCTTCACGAATCGCCGTGCCGGCAGTTATCACATCATCGATAATCATCACTTTACCTTGCAACGGAGAACCGACAATACTGCCTCCTTCGCCGTGGTCTTTGGCTTCTTTGCGATTGAAACAATAGGGTTTGTCGATGCCGTGCTCTGAGGCAAGCGCAACTGAGGTAGTAGCGGCCAGGGGAATTCCTTTGTACGCAGGGCCGAACATGACATCGAAATCCATTTGCGCTTCGTTGATCGCCGCCGCATAGCACTTGGCCAGAAAGGAGAGTTTGTTACCTGTGTTGAACAATCCGGCATTGAAAAAATAGGGGCTGGTGCGCCCGGACTTCAGTGTGAATTCACCGAAGCGAAGAATGTCGTTTTCGATAACAAATTGCAGAAATTCTTTTTGGTAGGCTTGCATGATCTCCGTGCTCTTGGTGCTCTGTGAATAACGTTGGGTAGCTGATGATGGCCGACTCGAGGTCCAAACGATTTCGGATCAGCTCAATGCTGCTTTTTGCGCCGCTATCAGTTTCTCGATGCCGCCCTCTGCCAGATCGATCATCTCCGACAACTGCGCGCGCGAGAAATCACCATCTTCACCGGTGCCCTGGATTTCGATAAATCCACCGCGTTCAGTCATCACCACATTCATATCCGTTTCGGCTCTGGAATCTTCTGCATAGTCCAGATCCAGCACAGGCAGGCCCTTGTAAACGCCAACCGACACGGAGGCGACCATTTGCTTGAGCGGATTGCTTTTGAGTTTGTTCTTCTCCAGCAAATAGTTGATGGCATCAACGAGCGCGACGCAGCCACCCGTAATCGACGCAGTTCGCGTACCGCCATCTGCCTGGATGACATCACAGTCGATCTTGATTGTGTGCTCACCGAGTGCCTTCAAATCCACCGCCGCGCGCAATGCACGACCGATCAGGCGTTGTATCTCCTGTGTCCTGCCCGATTGCTTGCCGCGCGCAGCCTCACGATCCATACGTGAGCCGGTCGAACGTGGCAGCATCCCGTACTCTGCGGTTACCCAGCCCTGACCGGTGCCTTTGAGAAAGCGTGGTACCGATTCCTCAACCGAGGCATTGCACAACACCTTCGTATCTCCGAAGGCGACCAGAACCGAGCCTTCGGCGTGTTTGGTGTAGTGACGTGTAAGAGAGATTTCGCGAAGTTGATCGGCGTTGCGTCCGCTCGGGCGGTTTGTGGATGACATAGAATTTCCAAATAACGGTGAATGGCAAGTGACGTATCAGTTGCGATGACTGCTGCGATGACTATAGCGAGAGCCCCGAATAAGCCTGAGAGGCGCCACCCGGCTGGCACTGCCGGTTCGTCACCGGGTTCGTCACTGCTCGTCATTGATCGTCACTAAGAGTGCGCTGGGGATTATCCTAGATATTGCCCAAGCGCGCGAGCCGGATTCAGGCTTTGGGTGAGTTCCGGAGTGACATTCAACACATTCTGCCTCCGCCATCCTATTATTGCGCGAACAATACGCTAAAATGGCGCTTCACTTTTTCGGGTCCGTGAAATGATGTTAAGCATGACCGCCTTTTCCAGGCAGCAACTGGAATCAGAGTGGGGCTCTCTCACCTGGGAGATTCGCTCCGTCAACCACCGCTATCTGGAGCCCAGTGTGCGCCTGCCGGAAACCTTTCGCAGCCTCGAGGCTACAATACGGGATACTCTGCGCAAGAAACTCGCTCGCGGTAAAGTCGAATGCCAGTTGCGTTATCAGGCAACCGCACCCGAACAGGCTTCTCTGACACTCAACGAAGAGCTGATCAATCGTCTGCTTGAAGCCAACAAGCATATTTCTGCCAAACTGGGCGGCCCGACCGACCTCAACAGCATCGATATTTTGCGCTGGCCCGGCGTGGTGACTGATCAGGAAGCCGATACCGACGCCATTCAGAAAGAGGCCCTGCAACTGTTCAACAAAGCACTGGATGAGCTGATCGAGAATCGCGAACGGGAAGGCGAAGCGATCAAAGAAATGCTCAATCAGCGCATCGAGGGGATCACGGAAATCGTCGCTCAGGTGCGGCAATTGATGCCTGACATTCTCGCCGCCCAGCGTCAGAACATGCTCGACAAACTCGCAGACCTGGAAGCTGAGCTGGAACCCACTCGCCTGGAGCAGGAAGTGGCGATGCTGGCACAGAAGGCCGACGTGGCGGAAGAGCTCGACAGACTGGACTCCCATCTGCAAGAGTGTGCCCGCGTCATTACCACCAAAGGCCCAAAGGGACGGCGGCTGGATTTTCTGATGCAGGAGTTGAATCGAGAGGCCAATACCCTGTCCTCCAAATCACTGGTAGCAGACACGACCATGTCGGCTGTCGAATTGAAAGTGCTCATCGAACAAATGCGCGAGCAGATACAGAATATCGAATAAATCAGGCAAGCAATCGGGAATGAAGGAAAGGGTAGTCGCTGCCCACAAGCACCATGGCCAAAGGAAAACTGTTCATCATCACTGCTCCGTCTGGAGCCGGTAAAACCACACTGGTGGACGCGCTCGTCCAGCAGGATCCCCAGCTTAAAGTCTCGGTATCCCACACGACGCGGCCCAAGCGCAGCAAGGAAGTCGACGGTGTTAACTATCATTTCGTCGACAAGGCCCGATTCATGGAGATGCTGGAGGCAGGAGACTTTCTCGAGAGCGCGGAGGTCTATGACAACCACTACGGCACTTCGCAGAGTTGGGTCCGGGAGCAGCTGGAGAACGCACTCGATGTCATCCTGGAAATCGATTGGCAAGGCGCGGCTCAGGTTCGAAATCTCATGCCGGAGGCGTGCTTTATCTTCATCATCCCCCCTTCGCTCGAGTCCTTGACCGAGCGCCTCCGCAATCGTGCACAGGACGATGAAGAAACCATCGAAGCCCGCATGCAGCAAGCCAGGGGAGTGATTGAGCATGTCGCCGAGGCCGATTTCATCGTGGTCAACGATGACTTCGACACGGCTCTGGCCGATCTCAAAGCCATTGTTCGCTCCCAGCGCCTGACCACCATTCATCAACAACGCAATCTCTCTGAATTGCTGGGCAGTCTTACGCGAGGATAACCGAGGGCCCGCGGATTGGGCCGTGCTGCTTTCTCGGACCTGTGCTTTGACGACCCCGAATATTGCTAAGCACATGAAAAAACATGCATTTCCAGGGCAAGTCCAGTAGAATTGCCGGTCCTTTTTGTGGCATTCCCGGCAGAACACCTTGGGACTGCAGATCACCTGTTAGCTGATTGCTTGCTGTGTGGCGTCGAAAACGCCTCGCAACGGCCCGACAGGCCTTGAAATTCGGGCTATTCAGCCTAACAATGAGTTTTAGTGAGGTAACAAAACGCGATGGCACGTATTACTGTTGAAGATTGTTTGGATAAAGTGGACAACCGCTTCGAGCTGGTCATGGTATCGAGCAAGCGCGCTCGTCAGATTCAGATCGAGGGCAAGGATCCCATGGTATCTGTGGACAACGACAAGCCGACGGTTATCGCTCTGCGCGAAATCGCCGAAGGTCTCGTGAATGCCAGCATCCTCACTGAGAAGCCAAGTGTCGATCTGGAAGAAGAATTCGGTAGTGAAGCTGATCTGGAAGCGGCTGCGGAAATGACTGACGCCGATTCTCCAGACGTGGCCGCGGAAGCCAAAGCTGAAGCGAGCGCAACACTGTCTGCCGACTCTGAAGATGGCGATGATGCCTCTGACCAGGACGACAGCGATATCTGAGTTAAATTGAACGTTATCAGGGGGTCGCTTTATGCAAGCCGTTGCCACCGCCAGCATTGACTCCCTGGCTGACGATCTTTCGTCCTACCTCGGCAACGATCAGGTCAACAGCGTCCGCCGAGCCTTCTACTACGCCGAACAAGCCCACGACGGTCAACGCCGCCGCAGTGGCGAAGCTTACGTCACACACCCGCTTGCCGTCGCCGGCATCCTCAGCGAAATGCACATGGATCATCAGTCTCTGATGGCAGCCATGCTGCACGATGTGATCGAAGACACCGGCATCACCAAGACCGCGATCAAGACGCAATTCGGCAATACCGTTGCCGATCTGGTCGATGGCGTCAGCAAGCTCAACAAGATGCACTTCTCCAGCCGCGCCGAAGCGCAGGCGGAAAATTTCCAGAAGATGGCCATGGCGATGGCCAAAGACCTGCGCGTGATCCTCGTCAAGATAGCCGACCGACTTCACAATATGCGCACACTGGATGTGCTGCCGCCGGACAAGCGACGCCGCATCGCGCGCGAAACCCTCGATATTTATGCCCCGATTGCCAACCGACTCGGGATGAACAATGTACGTATCGAATTCGAGGATCTGGGTTTTGCTGCGCTGCATCCGATGCGCGCACGGAGAATCGCGGCAGCGGTCAAACGCATTCGCGGCAATCGCAAGGAAATCGTCTCCCAGATTCAGACTTCGCTTGAGGCCTGCCTGGAAAGGGAAGGATTGCCAGGCCGTACTATCGGTCGTGAGAAGCACTTGTTTTCCATCTATGAAAAGATGCGCAACAAGCGTAAATCCTTTTCCGAAATCATGGACGTCTATGCGTTCCGCATCATCGTGGACAGCGTCGACACCTGCTATCGCGTGTTAGGAGCCGTACACAATCTCTACAAACCTGTACCGGGCCGATTCAAGGATTACATTGCCATTCCGAAAGCCAATGGCTACCAGTCTCTGCATACGACCCTGTTCGGCATGCATGGTGTGCCCATCGAGATTCAGATCCGCACCGAAGAGATGGAAGCCATGGCCAACAACGGCATCGCCGGGCACTGGCTCTACAAATCCAGTGAAGACTTGCCCAGCAATGCGCACCTGCGCGCGCGCGAGTGGGTAAACGGCCTGCTCGAAATGCAGAAGAACGCCGGTAATTCGCTTGAGTTTATCGAGCACGTCAAGATTGACCTGTTCCCGGATGAGATCTACGTCTTTACACCGAAGGGTCAAATATTCGAACTGCCCGCCGGGTCCACCGCAGTAGACTTTGCCTATGCGGTGCACACCGATGTCGGCAACTCCTGCGTGGCCTGTCGTATCAGCCGGCGGCTCGCGCCTTTGAGTGAGCCACTGCAGAGCGGCCAAACCGTAGAGATCATTACTGCTCCAGGTACGCAACCGAATCCGGCGTGGTTGAGTTTTGTCGTGACGGGCAAGGCCCGCGCGAATATTCGCCACTTCCTCAAGAATCAAAAACACTCAGAATCAGTCGCACTCGGCCGCCGCCTGCTCAACAAAGCGCTGGCCGGGTTCAGCAGTCAGCTGGAATCAGTGCCGAGCGAAAACATCGAAGGCTTTCTCGAGCAGGCAGGCATGTCCTCGCTCGATCAACTACTGGAAGAGATTGGTCTCGGCAATCGCATGGCCTATATGGTCGCTCAACGCCTGACATCCAAAGCGGCAACGCCGGAAGAAGACGATCGCAAACCGGAAGAAAAGGGTACGCTGGCGATTCGTGGCTCGGAAGGCATGGTCATGAACTACGCCAAGTGCTGCCACCCGATACCCGGCGATCCGATTGTCGGCCACATCAGCTCTGGTCGCGGTATGGTAATTCACACCGACGATTGCAATAACATCGCCGATATCCGTGACAACCCCGAGAAATGCGTTGCGGTGAGCTGGGACCCTGGCGTAGAAGGCGAGTTCTCGGTGGAGCTACGGGTAGAGATTGAAAATCAGCGCGGCCTTATCGCAACACTGGCAACCTCTATTACCGGCGCCGAAGCCAATATTGAAAAGATCAGCACTGTCGAGCGCGATGCGCGATTCAGTATCGTAAACCTGTCTTTGAATGTGCGTAACAGGGTACACCTGGCACGTGTGATGCGCCGCGTTCGTCTCGTGCCTGCAGTAACGAAAGTTACCCGGGTGAAATCAAAACGCATCCGCAAGTCGTTCCGCAGCCCTCTCGGCAATCACCTACACTAGAAGGCGAGCCAGCCATGATCGTAAAAATAGCTGTAAATTCCGAGGATGCCCCTGCGGCGATCGGCCCCTATTCACAAGCAGTGAAAACAGGCGAGCTGATTTTTCTCTCCGGTCAGATTCCGCTGGTTCCGGAAACCATGCAGTTGGTCAGCGATGATATCAGCGAGCAGGCGCATCAGGTTTTCAAGAACCTGCAGGCCGTTGCCAAAGCCGCCGACAGCGATCTCAACAACGCAGTGAAGCTCACCATCTATCTCACCGATCTTGGCAAGTTTGCTATCGTGAACGACATCATGGCCAGCTACCTCGAGCAACCTTATCCTGCCCGTGCCACCATCGAGGTCAGCGCACTGCCCAAAGGCGCACAGATCGAAATCGACGCAGTGCTTGCCGGTTAACTACTGCCCCCGTCTGAGCTGACGCTCCTTAATTGAGGAGAGCTCAGTCTCACCGTAATTCCGAAATGCGACGCTTTCACATGCCGGTTCAGGCACAAGCAGATCGGGGAAGCGCGTTTAGAACGCTGACAGAGAAGTGAGACTGGATAGGTGTACTTTATCAACCTATACTCAGATCAGCTTTCGCGAGTCTTCGCAGTGTCATCCAGCGCAAGACTCGCGCAATTCATTCATGCCTGAGCAGAACCTGCACAACATGTCGGCTGAACGCCCTGCGCAATCCTTACAAAGTCTCAAAGGCGTCGGCCCGGCCCTGCAGAAAAAGCTTAATCAGCTCGGCCTCTATTCCGTCAAAGATCTGCTGTTCCATTTGCCGCTGCGCTATGAAGATCGCACGCGATTGCAAAGTATTGGCTCTGCCAGGCTGGGCGATACGATCCAGATTGAAGGGGAGATTGTCGGCACGTCGATACAGTTCGGTAAACGCCGTTCCTTGCTGTGCATGATTCAGGATCGTTCCGGTGTCATGAGCCTGCGCTTTTTTCATTTCAGCGCGGCGCAAAAAAACGCTCTGGAAACCGGTAAACGCCTGCGCTGTTTTGGCGAAGTCAGGCGCGGGCGCAGTGGATTCGAACTCTATCATCCGGAGTACCAGTTGTTGGAGATCGGCGAGGAACTGCCTGTTGCAGAGGCACTCACCCCGGTTTACCCAACGACTGAAGGCTTGCAGCAAGGGCGCATTCGCAGTGTTGTAGGTCAGGCTCTGCGCCAACTCGAGCGACAGCCGCCACGCGAGTTATTGCCTGCGGAGTTGCTCGCCCCATTCCAACTGCCCTCGCTGAGCGAAGCCATCCAACTGGTGCACACCCCACCCGGGGATGCACCACTGAACTGGTTAAGCGACGGTGCGAACCCCGGCCAGAAACGTCTCGCTTTCGAAGAACTGTTGGCGCATCGGCTGTGTATGCGCCGTTACCGAAATAACAGTGATCAGTTGATCGCGCCGCGCTTTGCTGCCAATACCAACCTGCAGAACCAGTTTCTTGAGCAGCTTGGCTTTAC
>JASBUV010000128.1 GCA_030147705.1 Gammaproteobacteria bacterium | reverse complement strand
CGCGCGATCATCATGGGCACTCAGAGTTTTGGCAAAGGCTCGGTACAGACTGTGCTGCCCCTGGATCAACAGCGCGCGCTCAAGCTAACTACCTCGCGCTATTACACGCCCAGTGGCCGCTCGATTCAGGCGCAGGGCATTGTTCCCGACATTGAGGTCGGGGACGCATTCGTTACCCGCCGTTCCAGAAATGTCACGCAATACAGCGAGGCTGACCTGCAAGGGCACCTGGAAGCCGAGTCTGGAACAGAGGAAGTAAATAGCGATGCCGCAATGTCGCAGGCGCTGATATCAGCAGAAGAAGTGCTGGTAACAGATTACCCACTCAACGAAGCGCTGAATGTGTTGAAAGGAATTAACGCGTTCCGCCCTGCACGCCGTGCGGCGGGCACATTTGCTCAGTCGGCTAACTAGAGCCGAACCTCGATACCCTTGTCTGCCATATAGTCTTTCGCTTCCTGAATCGTGTATTCCTGGAAGTGAAAGATGCTGGCAGCGAGCACTGCATCTGCCTCGCCCTTGAGCACGCCATCGGCAAGATGTTCGAGGTTACCCACTCCGCCAGAAGCAATAATAGGCACGTTAACCGCACGGCTTACCGTCTGGTTAAGCTCTAAATCAAATCCTTGCTTCGTGCCATCGCGATCCATGCTGGTGAGCAGAATCTCGCCCGCGCCATATTCCACCATGCGCTTGACCCACTCGATAGCATCGAGCCCCGTCGGCTTGCGCCCGCCATGAGTGAATATCTCCCAACGCGGCGCCTCACCTTCAGCGCTTACCCGCTTGGCATCCACCGCAACAACAATGCACTGCGAGCCAAATCGTTCAGCGGCCTGACGAACGAACTCTGGATTGAACACAGCGGCAGTATTGATTGCGACCTTGTCAGCACCGGCGTTGAGCATGGTACGAATATCGTCGAGCGTGCGAATACCCCCGCCTACGGTTAACGGGATAAACACCTGACCAGCAATCGCCCGCACGGTATCAACTGTAGTATCCCGCGCCTCATGACTCGCGGTGATATCGAGAAACGTAATTTCGTCAGCCCCGGCATCGCAATAACGCTTCGAGACTTCAACAGGGTCACCTGCGTCACGAATATCGACAAACTGCACGCCCTTAACAACGCGCCCTTTGTCGCAATCCAGACAAGGAATTATACGTTTCGCCAATCCCACTCTATATTTCCTCCCGCGCCTGCTGCGGGCACTTTGTGCATCGTTGCGCCCAAAATCTGACGCGGTCACTTACGCTTGTAAGCTCCCACCCCAGATTTCGACCGCGCCTCACACAAAGCACCCTCGCTAGACGCTACCTATAGCAGACTATACTTTCAAAAAATGTGCTTGATCGTGGTAACTACACCAATCGAAGGGTGATGACCCAAGCGGTTTTTCAGAGCTTGAAGTGCAAGGCGCAGAACTTTTTGGGGTCGGGAGCATACAGTAAGTATGTGACCGGACCTAAAAAGTTCTGCAACGCGGCAATTCAAGCTCTGAGGAAGCGCGGCTACTTTGTGGGTTGGGAGCATACGAGCAGTATGTGACCAACTCAAAAAGAAGATGCAACGCAGCTATTCAGTTTCAGAGGAAGCGCGACCCAACTACAAACAGTCGGCTGGCTTTCTGGAGTCCTCGGCATCACAATACGCCTGCGCCTCACTGAGATTCAACCGCCCCTCATAAATCGCGCGCCCGGTAATCACTCCGCAAATTCCGCCGCCAGCGGCATTCTTCGCTGCTTCTTTCAAATCCACAATATCGCATAGCTTGGCGATTCCGCCTGATGCGATTATCGGAATGGATGACTGCTCCGCTATCTCTACAGTCGCTTCAATATTGCAGCCTTGCATCATGCCATCGCGGGAGATGTCAGTGTAGACGATCGCTGTTACGCCCACATCTTCGAATTTTTTGGCCAGCTCTATTGCTGAGACTTCGGACACATCGGCCCAGCCTTCTGTCGCCACCATGCCTTCTACGGCGTCCAGTCCGACGATGATCTTGCCGGGGAATTCCATGCAAGCCTGCTTCACAAACTCGGGATCCTTGACTGCCTGGGTGCCGATAATGACGTAGCTGACTCCGGCTTCAATATAGAAACGAATGCTTTCCATATTGCGGATACCGCCGCCAATTTGTACTGGCAGATCCGGAAATTTCTGTGTGATCGCAGTGACGATTTCTGCATTCACCGGCGAACCGGCAAAGGCACCATTGAGATCGACGATGTGCAGACGACGCGCGCCTTGTGCTCGCCATTGTTCTGCTTGTTGGAGTGGATTGTCGGAAAACACGGTCGAGTCTTCCATACGGCCCTGACGCAGACGAACACATTGCCCGTCTTTAATATCGATAGCTGGAATTACCAACATGATCTGTTCTTCACTAAATTAAAAAAATAAGTCGATTGCAGCGCGAAAGTTTACGCCGATCCATCCCAGGAAAGGAAGTTTTCAAGCAAGGTCAATCCGACCGTCTGCGACTTCTCAGGATGGAATTGGGTGGCAAAAATATTATC
>JASBUV010000105.1 GCA_030147705.1 Gammaproteobacteria bacterium | reverse complement strand
GCGATGATCCTGCTCCGGTTGCCGATGGCGATGTGGTGATATTCATGAACTTTCGCGCCGATCGGGCTCGAGAAATTACCCGCGCATTTGTCGATGATGATTTCGACGGCTTCGAGAGAACTGAACGACCGCTGCTCGGTGATTTCATCATGTTGACTGAGTATGCAGCCGACATCGACACAGCCTGCGCCTACCCGCCGGAGAAGCTGGATAACGTATTGGGTGCCTATCTTGCCGATCAGGGAAAGACTCAGCTGCGCATTGCTGAAACCGAGAAATACGCGCACGTCACCTTCTTCTTCAATGGTGGCAGAGAAGAGCCGTTTAACAACGAGGATCGCGAACTGATCCCGTCTCCGTCTGTTAAAACCTACGACCTCAAACCGGAGATGTCCGCTTTTGAGGTTACGGACAAACTCGTCGCTGCAATCGAGTCGGGCAAATACGACGCCATCATATGCAACTACGCCAACGGCGACATGGTTGGTCACACGGGAGACTTTGCTGCGTCAGTCAAGGCGGTGGAAGCAGTCGATCAATGCCTGGGCAAAATCGTTGCCGCAATACAAGCCACCAGTGGCCATTTGCTGGTTACAGCCGACCACGGCAACGTCGAGCAGATGCTGGATCCGAAAACCGGCCAGCCGCTCACCTCGCATACCAACGGACCCGTTCCGCTGGTCTATGTAGGAAGCAGTGATCTCTCTTTCGTCAGCGATGGTAGTTTGTGCGACCTGGCACCTACGCTATTGAGCCTGATGGATATGCCGATCCCTAAAGAAATGACCGGTAAAGTGCTGCTTGGAGATTCTGCGCTGGCACTACAGGCAAACAGCTAAACCGATACGAGCCAAATCCCGAATGCGAAAACTCTGGGCAAGCATCCCTCTGCTCTGCAGCTTCGTCGCCCTGCCCGGCATGGCGCAGGATGACGCGCAGACGCGCGCTGAACTCGAGGCCGTCAATGAGGCGATAGCATCCATAGAGAGTTGGTTGGACCGGGCAAACGCCAGCCATAGTGACGCACAGGAAACCCTGCGTGAGGCGGAGCTTGCGGTGAGTGAGCTGCAAGGTGAGATCGCCGCCAATCGGCAGCGCATTCAGCTCAGCAGGGAAGAACAGGAGTGGCTGGAGTCGCAGCGCCAGACAATCGATGCCGATCGCCAGGCACAGGCCGAGGTTCTGGCCAATATTCTGCGCGCCGCCTACCAGACCGGAGAGCACAATCGGCTGCGCCTGTTACTCAGTGGTGAGGACACGAGCAAAGCCGCAAGAATGCTGCGCTACGCCAGCGACCTCTCCCGGTATCAGCTGGAGCGCATCACCGAGTTTCAGAACACTCTTGAACAACTCGCCGAAGTGCAGCAGCAACTTGATGCCAATCTCGCTGAGCTACAACAACAAGAGGCCGATCTTACACAGCGCTCTGCAGAACTCGCCGCGGCGCGTGACGAGCGTGCCACTGCTTTGGCCGCACTGGATGCCGACATTAATTCGCGCAATCAGGAACTGGAACAGCTACAGTTTGATCAGGCGGAACTGCAAGCCTTGCTCGATGAAATTGCGCGAGCAATGCAGGGCGTACGCTCTTTCGCTGATGTACCCGCAATCACAGGGAGTCGCGGCCGACTTTCCAGACCCGTTGATGGAACAATCACCGCACAATTCGGCAGTGAGTATGGCGGCGGTAGCCTGCGCCGGCAGGGCATCATTATCCGCGCTGCCGAAGGGTCTCCTGTGCAGGCGATTCATCCTGGCCAGGTTGTCTTTGCTGACTGGTTACGCGGCGCCGGCCTGCTCGTTATCGTCGATCATGGTAACGGCTATATGACTCTATACGGCGGCAATGAAGCCCTGTCCAAGCGCGCGGGCGACTGGGTCGATACCGGCGATGTCCTGGCCACTTCCGGGCTGGGCGGTGAGAATGGATCCGCCGGGCTCTATTTCGAAATCCGCCGCAACGGCACCGCTCTGAACCCCGCCGAATGGCTGGCCGGGTTCTAATCGTCAGGCTGCACGCTCTTGGTTTGTGCGTCTAATGGATTGATTTCAGAGGTAAATACCCAGCATTCCAAGACAACTGTAGTGATATGCAACAGCAGTTTGCCAATACCGGTGTAAACTGAAACTATAAGTCATCCGTAACAGCCTGGAATGCATACTCAGGAATTTCACATGTTTCACACCCCCCACATGTCTCAATCACTCGTGAAGCCCACGCGCTTCCGCCCTCTGGCTTCTCTCGCGAGCCTCTCCTTACTGGCCAGCCTGGTTTTCTCAAGCACTACTCAGGCCCAGCAAGCAGAACAGGCAGTATTGCCATTGCCAATCGATGAAGTGCGCATGTTCACCGAGGCCATGGAACGTATTCGCCGAGCCTATGTGGAAGAGATTGATGACCGAACCCTGCTGGAATATGCGATCAAGGGAATGCTGTCCGGCCTCGATCCGCATTCGGCATATCTTGCGGGCAATGACTACGAAGTATTGCAGGAAACTACCACTGGTGAGTTCGGCGGATTGGGCATCGAAGTGGGACGCGAGAACGGCTACATCAAAGTGATCAGCCCGATTGATGACACGCCTGCCGACCGGGCTGGCATCGAAGCGGGTGACTTCATTATCGCGATCGACAGCAAACCGCTGCGCGAACTTTTACCTGAAGAAGCCGCCAACATGATGCGCGGTGAGCCTGGTACGCCCGTAACCGTGACCATCTCCCGGGAAGGTGTCGAGCCGTTTGATCTCACGATCGTGCGCGAGATTATCTCTATCGCTAGCGTGCGCAGCATGATGCTGGAACCGGGCTACGCCTATGTGCGCATTTCCCAGTTTCGTGCCAACACTGGCGACGAGTTGGAAGACGAACTGGAAGAACTCTATGCGGAGCATGGCTCGCTGAAAGGCATCGTGCTGGATCTGCGTAATAACCCAGGCGGCGTACTACAAGCCTCAGTGAAAGTAGTGGACCTTTTCATTGATGACGGCGATATCGTATCGACTCGCGGCCGCCTCGAAGGCAACGACCTGTCGTTCTCGGCAACTTTGAATACCGTTGCACCGGATGTGCCGATGGTTGTGCTGATCAATAACGGTTCCGCGTCTGCGTCCGAG
>JASBUV010000104.1 GCA_030147705.1 Gammaproteobacteria bacterium | reverse complement strand
ATACTTAGCCCGTCCATGGAAGCCCGGGAAATATCCTTGAAAAACTCCGAGAATCCCGTGACGTTGCCCAATTTGGTGCTGGTCAGGAATGCCGCGATTTGCCGGCTCGAATCGAGTCTGGCTTCCGCACGCGACAAACGATCTGCGAGCTCGGTGTTTTCCGAGCGTAAGGCCAAAGTCTGATTCAGATCCGCGTTTCTGCGGGTCTCTTCAACCAGCGTCTCTTGTAGATCCTCCAACTCACCATTCAGCTGCATACTCACGAAAAAATCGTAGGCACTGATCAGCATCAGAAAACCAAAAAAGCCTGCCAGCACACGCCCCATCAATGCGGGGGTGAGCTTTTCTTCCTTGACCTGAAACTCAGGCAGGTAAAGATTGATCTGCTGGGCCATCAGGCAGCCTCCGGCTCAACTGGCGCGTCAGTCTCATCCGAGTCTGCGTCCTGTCGCTTCTCAATGCCGCGTAACGTTGCACCGAGAGCGGAGAAGGCGAGCTGTTGGAATTCAGCCGTCATGCTCTCATCACCATCGATGTAGTCGGTCAGATTCAATGAGCTAACGTTGGCAGCCAATAGTTCATCGAGTTCATTCGTCAATTGCCGCGAATCCATCTGTCGCTGGGCAATCACAATCTTGTTGATCGGAGCGCGCCGCATCTGGCTCTCGAAGTAGTCCATCGAGCGCTGTATTTCCAGAACGAGGCGATCCTTGAGCGCAGGCCAGTCATCAGACTGCATCGCCTCAGGTTCGACCTGGGTATTGATGCGCCGGGTGAGGTACAGCTCACCCTTAAGGGAGATATTCATGGTACTCCCACTGCGGCGTAAGTCCATAAACGCAACGCCATTGCTGTCATCTACGCAGCTGCGCACTACGTTGTGCATTGCCATTTCCGGGATATCTATGACAGCCATCTCCAATCCCGCCTGCTTTACCATTTCGATAATGGAGAGAATACGGGACTTCACTGCGGCTACGACGTAGACCATTTCACGCCCGCGGTAGGCATCATTCGGAACCCGGAACACATCGATCGCCGCATCCTCGATTTTCATATCGAGCAGATCCTTGATCTTCCAGCGGATTGCCGAGCGCAACTCGTCTTCCTCTACCGGTGGCGCTTCGACCAGATGCAGATAGTAGTCACGAGGGCTAAGCACGAAGCTTACTTCCTCGCCTTCGAGCTCCAGTTCCTTCACAAGCTTGATCAGGGCCTCTTCAGCATCCTGATCGGAATTCAGATTTTCCTGGCGGGCGTGCAGGAGATAGGGCCAGCCATCACGGATATCCATGTGCACCAGCAACAGACGATTATCCTGAATGCTCAGGCCAATACGGGCATTCGACTTGGGCTTGCCCTGGAAGAGCTGCTTCAAGTCGTCAAGATTCTTGATATTCAGATTATCAACGCGCTGCTTCAGATCCTGCAGATTGAAGTTCGCAAAGCGCTGTTTTAAATCGTTAAGATTCATGATGCCCGGCCACACTTTCTCACTGTATTATGCCGCAGCCCTGCTGCCCCTTGAGCGAACAAACTACTGACACGCGCGCACGAGCAAACAAAACTCGGGAAAAGTCCTTAAGAAATATCGTTTAAGCCATTAAATTCTAAAATAAAAAGTAGCGAGCATCGGGATAATCTAGGGAAAGTATAAAACCCCTCGAAATTGACGAGTTTTACGCAAAAATCTTACGGGTTGAAGCCGGGTAGATTTCGAAAAATCAGTCAGAACCCCACCCTGACACAGTGTCACGGTAGAAACCGGGTAAAAGCCCAAAAGTGTTTAAAAAATGGGCCATTATCCCCTTGACATACGGAATTGCATTTGAGAAACTACTCCCAAGTTGGAGGGGTAGCCATGAAACAAATGACCGTACAGCAATTCTTTAAGCGTTTTCCCGACGAGGAAACCTGCCTTAAGTACTTGTTTGATAGACGTTTTGGCTTCAATCACGAGTGCCCGAAGTGCGAAAAGCAGTCTGGCTGGTACAAGATTCAGGCCGAACGCGCCTACTCCTGCGGAAACTGCGGTCATCATATCCACCCCACTGTCGGAACCCTCTTCGAGAAATCCCGCACCAATCTCCAACTCTGGTTTTATGCCATGTACCTGTTCACTTCTTCCCGTCACGGCGTGTCGGCGAAGGAATTGCAGCGTCAACTCGGTGTCACCTACAAATGCGCTTGGAGAATGGGCCACCAGATCAGAGAACACATGGCTCTGGTTGATAACGTCAATCTGGATACGCTCACTGGTCACGTTGAGATTGACGAGACTGTGATTGGTGGCGTGTCTAACAAGGGTCAAGGCACTGGCAAGCTGGATAAGAAATTCGTGGTCATGGGCATGCTGGAGCGCAATGGCGACGTGGTTACCAAAATCGTTCCTGACAGCAAGAAAAAGAGCCTGATGCCGCACATCAAAGAGAACGTGGAAGAAGGCTCCGTTGTCACTACTGACGGACTTGCCGCCTACCGATCTCTGGACGATGAAGGCTACGACCATCTGGCCGTTGACCATAGCGACTACGAATGGGCTGTCGGCAAGCACCACACCAACTCCCTTGAGGGCTACTGGTCTATCCTTAAGCGTTCTATCACTTCCACTCATATGCATATCTCAGAGAAGCATGCTCCTAAGTATCTTGACGAGTTTGAGTTCCGTCACAATCACCGGAAGCATGGTCATCTGATGTTTCCTCAGTTGATCTCGAACTATCCTGAGCAGGACGATGAGAAATAAGCTGATCTAGCTTATCCTCGTCGCCGGGTTCATCTTTCTCATGCTCTTTGATGAACTCGTCTAACTTTCCTTTTTTGATTGCGTCTTTGAGAGTAGTCATCTTGATGGCTTCCAAATCTTTTTGATGTCGCGCATTCGCACTTGTAAATCAGCATAAAAATAGAGCGGGTCGTCTTTGTTGGATTTCCCGGATTCCTGGTTATACCCATGCTCCATCTGTTTCTCTATGCTGGTCTCTGCTTCAAGCACAGGATCGTCAGGGATATACCCATGCCGGAAATGATCTTCCCGAATCTCTAGCTCGCGACAAATTTCTTTCGGAATCGGCCCCAACTCAGCGAAGTAACCAGTCGGCGTATTGTTGTCTACGCTCCTCCTTCCGTAGATTGTTAGCTCGCCTCGTCCAGCCATTTCAAACAAGTAATTAGCGGCGAGCATAGCTGCACCATATCTGCCTGACACCTGATCGAACCGCAGATGTATACCCGATTCATAAACCAGATACAGAGCCGCCTCTTTCAGCGGTACGCGATAAATCGGAATATGTCTAATCCTGTTACCGATGAACCTGAATCCATAAAAAAGGGTCCAGAAAACGAAGAGCGAACCAAATAACCATTGTGTCCAGTGAAGGTTTGCCATCACGGCTTGTGCTCCTGCGAATATTGACGCTGATGACGAGCCAATAAAATTGAGCAACGACCACCTCCACTCGACCCCCTTGCCGAACCGCGAAAGTTTGTTGAGCATTGGAATCCCCGGGTGTTTTTCCGGACAATGTTACCGCAATCAATCACGGAGAGTCCGGGATGTTGAACGATCAAAGCACGTTCGATCATTTTAACATCTTCCGTATGGCAAAGGGATAATGGCCAAAAAATGATCAATATTGTGCTATTTGAGCCGGAAATACCGCAAAACACAGGAAATATCATCCGATTGGCAGCAAATACTGGCTCTCGATTGCATTTGATCGAGCCATTGGGATTCGCCCTCGACGAGAAGAAGCTGCGCCGCGCCGGGTTGGATTATCACGAGTTTGCCGAGATTTTCACTTATGCAAGCTGGGAAAAGTTTACCCAGACACACGAATCCGGGCGATTCTGGGGGATTTCCACCAAAGGCACGAACAATTACAGCGAAGTGAAGTTCGCGGAGGAGGATTTCTTGATCTTTGGGCCAGAAACCCGGGGATTACCGGATTCGGTCAGAGAGGAGCTAGGTCGTGAGCGATTGCTGCGAATACCAATGCGCCCGAATAGCCGCAGCCTGAATCTCTCCAATGCCACGGCAATTCTGGTGTATGAGGCCTGGCGTCAGCTCGGTTTTGCAACCGGCAACTGACACCAGATTCATATGGGGTCGACGAATTACTCGTCGCCGCCGCCGTTTTCGGCAGCTGCGGCTTGTTGCGCCTGAGCCTGCTTTTGCTGCGCATAGAGCGCATCGAAGTTGATCGGGGACAACATCAGTGCAGGGAAACTGCCTTTTGTCACCAGCGAATCGATCACTTCCCGTGCATAAGGGAACAGGATATTGGGGCAAACAGTCGCCATCAATTGCTCTAGCTGGGCATCTTCGAAGTCGCGAGCGACAAAAATACCAGCCTGGTGAACTTCTACGATGAACGCCGCCTGATCTTCGAGTTTGGCTTCCACGGTCAGCATCAGCACAACTTCGTACAGACCATCCTGAATCTTGTCTGACTTGGTCTTGATGTCGAAATTGATGTGCGGCTGCCACTGGCTCTGGAAAACTGCCGGGCTGCGTGGCGATTCGAAGGAGCTGTCCTTCAGATAAATACGCTGCAAGGCGAACTGAGGGCCTGTTGGTTCTTGAGCGGCACCACCTGCGGCGGCTTCAGTCGGGTTACTCTCTTGATTGTCTGCCATGATGTTTCCTGTTTATTCCTGGAATTGCGATTGCTTGATTGCTGTTAGTTTATCTAATTGTTTTCTACTTATTTATTTACCAAAGGCAAGGACTGGGCCTTCCACTCGGTAATACCACCGGTGAGGCGGTAGACGTTCTCGTAGCCTTCTTCCTTGAGCATGCGGGCCGCTTCCGAGGAATGCTGCCCAATCTTGCACACGACTATCAAAGGCTTGTCTTTGTGTTTTTTCAATTCCGACAGCCGCTGCTTGAGTTTGGCCAGAGGAATATTAAGTGCATCGACAATGTGCCCGCTTTCAAATTCCTTTTTCTCACGCACATCGACCACAACCGCATCACTGCGATTGATCAGGAGCACCGCTTGCTGCGGCCCTACTGTCGCCCCGGAGCTACGCTGCTGGTACACAATAATGGCACCCAGAGTAACCACCCACAGCGTGCTAAGCACCCAGTGATTACCAATAAATTCGATGAATTGCGCCATGATGTGTGGTCCGGCCAGTCCCTGGCTGATGCAGAATCCAAACGGATTCTTCAGTCGATGCCTGTGGCTTAATCTCCAAGCTGGGGTTCTACTACTTTACCGAGTACCCCTGACTCAGAGTCGTTACTCTTAGGTGGTTACTCTTGCCCGATTTATCAAGGGAGTAACCCTAAAAAACACCTGCCAATTTCAGCCCATCCGGGCCTCGCTGGCGAAAAAAGGGGTGCAGTATACACGGCTGCGCAGAGCTAAAGAAGGGATAAGCCTGCCGAGCAGGCGGTACTTTCCCCGCGCCGTGCGACCTGAGGTTATTCATTGGGTCGCAGAGCAAACTGCTTTCGGCGATAATACGCGCCTATCTTCAGCTGCCCGACTCGCGCCGACCCGGTGTCCGCGACGGAACCGATCAGATCCGGATCGAATTGCCGGTTAAGTGCTTCAGAACCCGCAGCTGACACATTCAACAAAGCAAGCTACAGGATACCAAACCCACAATGACTGCCAGAAAAACCGCATTACTGCTGATACTCGATGGTTGGGGCTATCGCGAAGAGACTGAACATAATGCGATAGCCGCTGCTAACAGCCCGGTATGGGACAAACTCTGGGCCGAGTATCCTCACACGCTGGTGGACACCTCCGGCTTGTCGGTTGGTCTGCCTGCTGGCCAGATGGGTAACTCTGAAGTCGGACATATGAATCTGGGAGCCGGACGGGTGGTCTACCAGTCACTCACCCGAATCGACAAGGATATCGAGGAAGGCAAGTTCCAACAGAACCCGGTGCTATGCGCTGCCATCGACAAGGTGAACAACTCCGATAGCGCTCTGCATGTATTCGGCCTCATGTCCCCCGGTGGCATCCACAGCCATGAGAATCAGATCATTGCCATGCTCGAAATGGCGATCGCCAAAGGCGTCAAACACGTTTACCTGCATGCTTTCCTGGATGGCCGGGACACGCCGCCACGCAGCGCCCTGCCTTCATTGCTGCGCGCCGAGCAATTGTTGCGCGAATCCAAAACAGGACGAGTGGCTTCGGTAGTCGGTCGCTTCTATGCCATGGATCGGGACAATCGCTGGGATCGAGTGGAACCTGCCTATGACCTGCTCACCCAGGCCAAAGCCGAATTTACTGCCCCAGATGTCAGCTCCGCCATCGAGGCTGCCTACGGCCGCGATGAAGATGATGAGTTCGTCCAGGCGACAACGATTCAGGCTGCAGGCGATGATCCTGCTCCGGTTGCCGATGGCGATGTGGTGATATTCATGAACTTTCGCGCCGATCGGGCTCGGGAAATTACCCGCGCATTTGTCGATGATGATTTCGACGGCTTCGAGAGAACTGAACGACCGCTGCTCGGTGATTTCATCATGTTGACTGAATATGCAGCCGACATCGACACAGCCTGCGCCTACCCACCGGAGAAGCTGGATAACGTATTGGGTGCCTATCTTGCCGATCAGGGAAAGACTCAGCTGCGCATTGCTGAAACCGAGAAATACGCGCACGTTACCTTCTTCTTCAATGGTGGCAGAGAAGAGCCTTTTGACAACGAGGATCGCGAACTGATTCCGTCTCCGTCTGTTAAAACCTACGACCTCAAACCGGAGATGTCCGCTTTTGAGGTTACGGACAAACTCGTAGCTGCAATCGAGTCGGGCAAATACGACGCCATCATCTGCAACTACGCCAACGGCGACATGGTTGGTCACACGGGAGACTTTGCTGCGTCAGTCAAGGCGGTGGAAGCAGTCGATCAATGCCTGGGCAAGATCGTTGCGGCAATACAGGCCAACAGTGGCCATTTGCTGGTTACAGCCGACCACGGCAACGTCGAGCAGATGCTGGACCCGAAGACGGGCCAGCCGCTCACCTCGCACACCAACGGACCCGTTCCGCTGGTCTATGTAGGGAGCAGCGATCTCTCATTCGTCAGCGAGGGTAGTTTGTGCGACCTGGCACCTACACTGTTGAGCCTGATGGATATGCCGATCCCGAAAGAAATGACCGGCAAAGTGCTGCTTGGAGATTCTGCGCTGGCACTACAGGCAAACAGCTAAACTGATACGAGCCAAATCCCGAATGCGAAAACTCTGGGCAAGCATCCCTCTGCTCTGCAGCTTCGTCGCCCTGCCCGGCATGGCACAGGATGACGCGCAGACGCGTGCTGAACTTGAGGCTGTCAATGCGGCGATAGCGTCCATAGAGAGTTGGTTAGACCGGGCAAATGCCAGCCATAGTGACGCACAGGAAACCCTGCGTGAGGCGGAGCTTGCGGTGAGTGAGCTGCAAGGCGAGATCGCCGCCAATCGACAGCGCATTCAGCTCAGCAGGGAAGAACAGGAGCGACTGGAATCGCAGCGCCAGACAATCGATGCCGATCGTCAGGCACAGGCCGAAGTTCTGGCCAATATTCTGCGTGCCGCCTATCAGACCGGAGAGCACAATCGACTGCGCCTTTTACTGAGCGGTGAGGACACAAGCAAAGCTGCAAGAATGCTGCGCTATGCCAGCGACCTCTCCCGGTACCAGCTGGAGCGCATAACCGAGTTCCAGAACACCCTCGAACAACTTGCCGAAGTGCAGCAACAGCTTGACGCCAATCTCGCCGAGCTACAACAGCAAGAGGCCGATCTTACACAGCGCTCTGCAGAACTCGCCGCGGCGCGTGACGAGCGTGCCACGGCTTTGGCCGCACTGGATGCCGACATTAATTCGCGCAATCAGGAACTGGAGCAGCTACAGTTTGATCAGGCGGAACTGCAAGCCTTGCTCGATGAAATTGCACGAGCAATGCAGGGCGTACGCTCTTTCGCTGATGTACCCGCAATCACCGGGAGTCGTGGCCGGCTTTCCAGACCGGTAGATGGGGCAATCACCGCACAATTTGGCAGTGAATATGGCGGCGGTAGCCTGCGTCGGCAGGGCATTATTATTCGCGCCGCCGAAGGTTCTCCAGTGCAGGCGATCCATCCCGGTCAGGTAGTTTTCGCTGACTGGTTACGCGGCGCCGGCCTGCTCGTTATCGTCGATCATGGTAACGGCTATATGACGCTATACGGCGGCAATGAAGCCCTGTCCAAGCGCGCGGGCGACTGGGTCGATACCGGCGATGTCCTGGCCACTTCCGGGCTCGGTGGTGAGAACGGATCCGCCGGGCTCTATTTCGAAATCCGCCGCAACGGTACCGCTCTGAACCCCGCCGAATGGCTGGCCGGGTACTGATCGTCAACCTCCACGCTCCTGGATTGTGCGTCTAATGGATTGATTTCAGAGCCGAATTTCAACAATTCAAGACAACTGTAGTGATTTGCAACAGCAGTTTGCCAATACCGGTGTAAACTGAAACTATAAGTCATCCGTAACAGCCTGGAATGCATACTCAGGAATTTCACATGTTTCACACCCCCCACATGTCTCAATCACTCGTGAAGCCCACGCGCTTCCGCCCACTGGCTTCTCTCGCGAGCCTCTCCTTACTGGCCAGCCTGGTCTTCTCAAGCACCTCTCAGGCTCAGCAAGCAGAACAGGCCGTATTGCCATTGCCAATCGATGAAGTGCGCATGTTTACCGAGGCTATGGAGCGTATTCGCCGAGCCTATGTGGAAGAGATTGATGACCGAACCCTGCTGGAATATGCGATCAAGGGAATGCTATCCGGTCTCGATCCACATTCGGCATATCTTGCCGGCAATGACTACGAGGTATTGCAGGAAACTACCACTGGTGAGTTCGGCGGACTGGGCATCGAAGTGGGACGCGAGAACGGCTACATCAAAGTGATCAGCCCGATTGATGACACGCCTGCCGACCGGGCAGGCATCGAAGCGGGTGACTTCATTATCGCGATCGACAGCAAACCACTGCGCGAACTACTTCCTGAAGAAGCCGCCAATATGATGCGCGGTGAGCCTGGCACACCAGTAACCGTGACTATATCCCGGGAAGGTGTCGAGCCGTTTGATCTCACGATTGTGCGCGAGATTATCTCTATCGCCAGCGTACGTAGCATGATGCTGGAACCGGGCTACGCCTATGTCCGCATTTCCCAGTTTCGTGCCAACACCGGCGACGAATTGGAAGACGAACTGGAAGAACTCTATGCAGAGCATGGCTCGTTGAAAGGCATCGTGCTGGATCTGCGCAATAACCCCGGCGGCGTACTACAAGCCTCAGTGAAAGCAGTGGACCTGTTCATTGATGACGGCGATATCGTATCGACTCGCGGCCGCCTCGAAGGCAACGACCTGTCGTTCTCGGCAACTTTGAATACCGTTGCACCGGATGTGCCGATGGTTGTGCTGATCAATAACGGTTCCGCGTCTGCGTCCGAG
>JASBUV010000085.1 GCA_030147705.1 Gammaproteobacteria bacterium | reverse complement strand
ACTGAGCAGAGTTCTGGCTCCACGAAGTCACCATGTCAATGCAATCGTCACAAGCCCCCATGCAGTTTTTTGCGCGAACAATGCGCAACAGCGATCTGGATCTGGTTGTCCAGAATGAACAGCTCGCCTATGAACACGGTTGGAGCAAGCGTATTTTTATCGACTGCTTGCGTGCTGGTTATCAGTGTTGGGTGCTTGCGAATAAAAAGCAGATTGTTGCGCACGGCGTCATGTCGGTGGCAGTCGGCGAATGTCACTTGTTAACCCTCTGCGTGCATCCCGACTATCAGCGCCGTGGATACGGCAGGAAGCTGTTCAAGTTATTGCTGGACAGGGCAGTAAACCTCGATGCCAGGCAATGCTTTCTCGAAGTCAGGGTGAGCAATGCAGGCGCGATAAAGCTGTATCGATCGATGGGGTTTGTGCAAATTGGCGAACGCAGGAATTACTATCCCGGCAATGATGGTCGTGAAGATGCGTTGATTCTTTCGCGAGACCTACCTCTGCCCTGAATCTGACTGGTCGTTGTTGCGCTGCTCGTCACCGGAATTGCTGGCGATCAGCCTGCCCAGTAAACGGAAACTGAGTTTTATCACGATTATTAGCAGCAGCGCTGCACCAATGACTGCAGTCAGCATGACCAGTATTGAAATCAGCAGATTGAATAGTTCCTGCACGCTGATGTCTTGCCACATGGCAACACCCCAGAGACACAGTCCACCGACGGCGATGCCAGCGAGCGTAGCGGCGGTTTTTTTTCGAACATTGAGAAGAGAGAAAATCAAAATTCTGGCCTGTTATCTTTGTCGCGGTAACTTGTTTTACATTCAGGGTATTGGCTGCAACCCCAGAACTCACCGTGCTTGCCTTTGCGTTTCTGCAGGAGTGAGCCGCATTCCCGGCAGCGCCAGGCTTTCTCTGGGACACCTCTCACATCGGCGAGGGTAATCTTGCAGCCTTTGCTGTAGCCACTACAAAACCAGTAGTCGCCTCGTTCTTTTGGCGCTCTTACCAGCGGGCGAGTACAAACAGGGCAGCGAAAACTTTCATCGTCCCGTGTTGCGGGTTTGCCGTCCTTGTCATTGCAAGTGACCTTGCAATGGGGGAAACCGCTGCAAGCCCAGAACACACCACGCTTACCTTCTTTGCGCTGCAGCGCCTTCTTGCATTGCGGGCAGGGAAATACCTTTGTTGATTTGGTGTCCAGTCCAGCGGCAACACCGGGTTGTTTGTCAGTTTGTTTATGGTCTTGAGCGTCACTGTCCATACGAAGAGTGTACGCTTCTGGTTAGTCTCTTACCAATGCGGTCAATTTAGTAATGAGCGCGGAATTTTCTTCTTCTGTGCCTATGCTGATGCGTAACTTGTCGCGAAGTCCATCGTGATCGAAATAACGAATGAGGATATTGTCGCGCTTGAGTGCTTGATACAGTGCTGCTGCATCCTGGTCATCAGGAACCTGACAGAGCAGGAAGTTGCTCTGACTCGGGGGACAGCTAAAGCCCAGGCTTGCTAATTGCTGACTGAGCGTTCGGCGGCTGCTGCGAACTTTCTGCCAGGTGCTGCGTGCATAGTCCTGTGCGCTTAATGCGGCGCATGCGAGCCTTTGTGACACCAGATCCGTGTTGTAACTGTCGCGGGTCTTGTAGAGCATGGGATTGATGAGCGCGCTACTCCCCAAGCCATAGCCGAAGCGGAGACCCGCAAGCGAATAGCCTTTGCTGAGAGTGCGCAGGATGAGTACGTTATCGAGTTCCCGAATCAGAGGCATGGAGTCATAGCCTTCCTCGGGGTCAATAAAATCCACATAGGCTTCGTCAATCAGCAAAATACCTGGGCATTCAGTCGCTATCCGGCGCAGGGTGTCTACCGGCATGAGTGTGCCGCTGGGTGCATGGGGATTGACCAGAATACACAGCTTGCAGTTGGCCAGCGCGGCGAAAAAATCTTCAGATAGAGTCCAGTCTTCCTGCAGCGGTACTTCCTGCAGTGTGCAGCCCTGAATATCCGTGAGCACTGGATAGAGCGAATAGCTCGGCCGGGCAACCAGGACGGTTTCAGACATATCAACAAATGTCGTCAGCACCAGACGCAACATCTCGTCCCCGCCATTGGTCGGGATAACATTTTCTGGCGTCAGGCCATGCAATCTCGCAGCTATATTGCGAAAGTCGCTCGCCATTGGCGGTGGGTAACGGCGCAGCTCTGCAGCATCGATTCCTGCCAGCGCCGCACTGACTTCGGGTGCGGGTGGATAAGGATTCTCATTGGTGTTGAGTTTCACTACCGAACCCTGAACTTGTTCGCCAGGCGTATAGCCCGACATGGCTTCGATATTGGGACGCTGAAATGTCATCGTTCGAGTTCTTTACATTGGCTAGTGGGAAATGCAGACCGTCGCTTGACGCGCGTGTGTTGGCCTGAGTGTTGTCTTGTGCAACGTCGGGATGGACGTTCGAAAGAACGCAAGGGTATAAGCATTTGCGGCAGTCAGCAAGACGCAGCATCGGCGAGATGTCCAGTGATGTCTGCTGGAGCAATTAGTGCTGGATTAAGGCGCGTCGGTGAATGTTTGTGATTCGGGCAAATAGGTCTGCAATCGATTGATCCAACCGGTGAGCCAGCGTTCCTCATTGCGCTCGGTCGGAGCGTTAGCCACCCGTCTGCGTAGCACAAATTCCGCAGCGGCGACAAAGTCATCAAGGGTGCTCCTGTCTGCTGGCATGGCCTGCAGCACCTGCGCTAGCCCCCAACCATGATTCCGGTAACGCTCGCTGGGATGCAATCCCGTTCCCTTGAAATGCACATAGTCGATCAGGGCATACAATCCATAGGGGGCATTAGCGCTTGCGATCGTGTTTAGATGTCGTTCGATGACCGGCTGGGCCTGCGGTTCAAAAAACGCAAGAATGTCTTCTTGTTGCTTTAAAAAGCGTTCAGCAATAAAGCGCGCCTGCAGATTCTGGCTTGTGGCGAGCAGCTGTCGCAACTGATCCATTTCGGGGGAATTGTGGGCAGCCTCAAACTGTGCTCTTGATTGCCAGGGTGATGGAGCGGGGCGGGAACCCTGCAACCATTCAGGCAAGGTAGTACCGTGCTGCTCAAGGAATTCGAGCAATGCGGGAAACGTCTGCTCGAATACTTCGCTTTGACCCTCCCGATACCAGATAAAATGTCCGATACCGAGCGAAGGGAAATCTTCGCCATCATTCCAGCTGATAAGACAACTCATGCGGCTGGCGCATTCATTGGCAAAGATTTGTCGACCCAATTCGGCATAGTCCTGCTCGGACAGCTCAGAGGCCGCCGCGAGGGGGGCTATTTGCAGTAGCCAATAGGCCAGCATAATCGGGAAAAACCTGTTGAATCTGCTTGAATTTGCTGGCATTTTGGGTCAATTCCAAACGGAGACGGGCGGCTTGTCAGCAGCTCGTGCTCTAAGTAGCGAACACTGATCTTGAGTCAGGATTCCGGATATCACGAACAGAATAGTCATTGTCGCACAATCAAATTGGCAGTTCTTAGATTGTAGTCGGCACGCTCAGCGGCAGATTCAAGGGAAACTATCGGATTTATGACAGACACAGCAGCGTCAGAGGTGGAAGTCGAAGCACCAGCGCCGGAGCCTACCGAGCAGAAGGATCCGTTTGTTGCCCAGCTTTCGAAAATCTATCAGCGCCTCAAGTACAGCAAGAAACTGAAAGTTGCGATGAAGGAGGTCGAGAAGGATTTGCTCGATCTGCTGGGTGTTCGCCTGTTTACGATTTATCAGTCTGTCGACAACGGGAAAGAGATTCTTGCAAGTATCAAAGGCGGCGATCCCGATGACGATGATTCCGTACAGATCCGTGTGCCTTTCTCGACAACGTCGCTCGCGGGTTACGTCGCGCTCAGTCAGCGCGCGCTGATTATCAAGAATGTCAAAGACAGCGATGAGCTGATCGATATTCATCCACGCCTGCAATTCGATAGCAAATTTACCGACGCCAAGGGCTGGAAGGTGAAGTCGCAGATCGTTGTTCCTATCAAGGATGAGATTCTGCTCGGCGTCATGCAACTCATCAACTTCGAAGGCGATCGTGAATTTACCAAGTCAGACCTGAAGCACGCCTTGATGGTCAGTCAGATGCTGGCCAAGCAATTTCGTTCTTCTCTGCAGAGTACTCAGGGGCCGTATGACTATCTGGTGCAGAAGGGCAAAATTACCAGCGCGGAACTGGAAGAGCTGAAAACCAAGACTTCACTCTACGGTGGATCAATGTCGCGTGCGCTGATGGAAGAATTCAGCATTGAGGCTGACATGATCGGCAAGTCATTGGAGTACTACTACCGCGTGCCCTATATGGCCTACGACTCCAAGCATGAGTTGCCTCACGACTTGCTCGAAAATATCGGCATCAGTTATTTGCGCAGTAATCTCTGGTTACCTGTGGCCGGCAACAAGGATGAAGCGGTCATACTTATTGATGATCCGTCGGACTACCAGCGCATTATGGAAATTCAGGGTGTTGTAAATGCGCGTAATTATGTTTTTCGCGTTGGCCTGCCAGAGCATATCCATCAGTTTCTGCGTGGCGATGAAGGTGACTATGAGGAAGGCTTTGACGATATTTTCTCGGGACTCGACGAGCAGGGTGTTGAGTTGGATGAGGCGGAGGACGAGGACGAGGATGAAAGCCTCGCCCAGACCAACGCGATTATCCAGTTGGTTAATCGCATCATCACCGAGTCGGATCGTCTCGGTGCCTCGGATATTCATATCGAGCCCGGCAAGGACAATGCCCCTGGTGGCGTGCGTATCCGGGTGGACGGATTGTGCCGTGAGTTGTTAAAGGTTCCCAAAGAACATTGCGCTGCTCTTATAGCCCGTATCAAAGTCATGTCGCGACTCAATATTGCGGAGAAACGACTGCCGCAGGATGGTAAATGCAAGTTGAAAGTCCGTGGCAAGAAGCTCGAGCTGCGTGTTGCAACCGTGCCGACGGTGCAGGGCGAGAGCGCGGTGCTGCGTATTCTTGCTGCTGGCAGCGCGATGCCACTGGATAAGCTCAATTTACATCCTGATAACCACAAACGAGTGGTGGAGTTGTCTGCCCATCCGCACGGTCTGTTCCTGGTAGTTGGCCCAACTGGTTCAGGTAAGACTACAACCCTGCACGCCGTACTGGGCTACATCAACAAACCGGAGCGGAAAATCTGGACTGCTGAAGATCCGGTCGAGATTACCCAGCCCGGATTGCAGCAGGTGCAGATGCTGCCCAAGATTGATTTTACTTTTGCTACTGCGATGCGCGCGTTTCTGCGCGCAGACCCGGACGTGATTCTGATTGGTGAGATGCGTGATGAGGAAACGGCCAGCATCGGGGTTGAGGCGTCTCTAACTGGACACCTTGTGTTGTCCACACTGCATACCAACTCGGCACCTGAAACCATTACCCGACTACTGGATCTGGGGCTGGACCCGGTGAATTTCTCCGATGCGCTTCTGGGAGTTCTGGCACAACGCCTGATGCGCACACTCTGTGCAAAATGCAAGGAACCCTATAAGCCCGATGCGAAAGAAATCGACCATCTCAAGAACAACTATGGTGCTGAGTTGTTCGATGCAGACATGAAGGACTTCGATTTCTCAACGCTGGAGTTGAACCGCGCCGTCGGCTGTGACGATTGCGGTGGCACCGGCTACAAAGGCCGAACCGGCATCCACGAACTGCTGGTAGGCACGCATGAATTGCAGGCCATGATCTACAAAAAAGCCGAATTGGAAGAGATTCGCAAGCAGGCCCTCAAAGATGGCATGCGCACCATGAAACAGGATGGTATTTACAAGATTCTGCAAGGTCTCACCGACTATCAACAACTTCTGCGCGTCGTCGCGGAATAGTGACAATGGCAACTCCCTCTATCCGGGGGAGTTGTCGCAAAACTGAAATCCAGTTCGCAATTCTGATTTGAACCAGTTCAAGGTTCTGAAAACTGCTATTTCCCGTCAGAAATTGACGTTTTATAGTGCCGTCGTAGGTCAGTTATTGACGCTATGCGACGGAGAACAGTCATGGTGCGGAACGAAACATTACGTGAGAAACCCAGAATCAAGCCAGTTGCCTATGCGGTGGTTATATTTGTCACGCTGGGCTTGACCATTGCCAATGAGACATTGGCTCAGCTAGGCCTCCAGCAAAACTATGTCATTCAGTTTTCACTGGCGCTGGTTCTCGCTGCATTGCTGGCCAGTCGCAACGCCCTGCTGATTCTGTGCGTCATTCTCGGCGTTCTGGCCATGAATATGCCCGAGCCTTCTCTCGCTCGCTATTATCTCGATCGGGATATTCTGTTGGCGTTTGTTTGCGCTATCGTTCTGTTCCCAAGCGTTTACCACTTACTCGGCCGCTAGCAGTTTTCAGTTCATAAAGAGACTGGGTCGAAGAGCGGCTGTTCCTCAGTCGCTCATGAGCGGTGATTCAATGACAAAGTCTGCTACCAGCCAGCGACCATTCTGATAGATCAGCGTGATCTGGCAGATCACAGCCGCTTCGCTGAAATCCGCACCAATAGAGTAGTTCGCTTCTATCTCCCTGTTCAGGAACGGCACGGGTAGCACTGTGATCCCGCCTGAAATACTGGTCAGCGCCTGCAATGTTCCGAGTCGTTGTGGAATCAGGCCGATATAGCTTTGGAATCCTTCGGCATTCCAGCCTGCAAGCAGGCGCGGATGCTCAATAGCCAACAACGGGGTGGCGGAATTTCGGGTTAATACTTCTTGCGTCAGATTGATTGCCAGTTCGCTGCTGGCGCTGCTCAGATTGCGCTGCTGCCAGTACATCCAGAGCCAGGTGCCTCCGGCAATGAGCAGGAGAATCGTTAAGAAGCGAAAGAAATTGAGAAGAGGGCGGCGCATGCAACTGCCTGTGGTAAACCTGTGCTTTGTGAACGAACGGTATTCTTAATTGAAAAAACTCAATAAAAACAATGACAAATAGGTGTTTTGAAACGCTGAATTCGATTTATGCCTTTTTTTATGCACATAAATTACCTGTCTGTAACAAAAATCTGCAAATAAGCGGATTTTATTTTTAAACAATCCTTCTAAAACATCTATCTCATTGATATTTCTGAATATTTATCATTGGCTAAAAATTAATCAAATTGTGTCAGTTGGGCGTAATGTCGAGGCTGGAGCCATTTCATAAGGAATTATGCACCGACTTATCCACAGATTCTGTGGAAAAACTCACTGCTGCTTCGGTTTTCCAAAAATCCTTTAGGCTCAAGCAGTTGGTGTACACTCTTTAAATTCATCTGAGCAATAATAGCTAAGTTGGCTAAACTGTCATATTGAAAATGTCGTTATCAACCCTAATCTACGATCTCATTCTGCCGATGCGAACTAGTAGAGGCGCAGGTTTTATTCTTCCGTTGAATTGCTCTTCGAGTGGTTAGCAGAATAGAAGAATAGCTGATCAGCGCTTCTCCAAGTATGCTATGGTAACAATCACTTCCTCACTGAGTAGTAGTAAATGATTGAATTTAGCGGCGACATTCCCTTCCTCTGGCGTCTCAGTGCTGAAAGCGCCGAAGGTTATTGCTCCGTCTCCATGGTTGTTCCCTGTCCCCCCGAAACCGAAGT
>JASBUV010000079.1 GCA_030147705.1 Gammaproteobacteria bacterium | reverse complement strand
AGCAAAAAGCGATCCGGTCACTTACGATCTTGTAAGCTCCCGAATCGCTTTTTACTTTCGCCTCGTCTCTCACCCATCAGGATCATTCCAACTGTCGCGCTTTATGGAACCTCGAATTTCTATACTTTCGAGTTTAGTGTTTTTTAATTTCTCTTTTTTTATTTTTGTTTATGGCTGAAAAAAATATTCATAGCCAGAAGATTCTTATTCTGGATTTCGGGTCGCAGTATACGCAATTGATTGCTCGTCGCGTGCGTGAGGCTGGGGTTTATTGTGAGATCTGGGATTACGAGGTCGATCCTGCTGAACTTGAGCGATTCTCTCCGCAGGGAATAATTTTTTCCGGAAGTCCGGAATCCGCCAATACTGACACATCGCCACGCGCAGCGGATTTCTTGTTTGAATGTGGTGTGCCAGTGCTTGGTATTTGCTATGGCATGCAAACCATGGCGGAGCAGTTCGGTGGCAAGGTTGAGGGTTCGGCTCGGTCTGAGTTCGGATTTGCACGGGTTAATCTTATCTCCACCTGTAAGTTATTCGAGGGTATCGAGGATCGGGTAGACGAGAATGGCGTTGCCCAACTTGACGTGTGGATGAGCCATGGCGACAAGGTTACTGCGTTGCCTGAAGGCTTCACTCTGGTAGCGGCCACCGATAGCGCGCCGATTGCTGCCATGGCGGATGAGTCACGGCAGTTCTATGGGATCCAGTTTCACCCGGAAGTGACGCATACTCTGCAGGGGATGCGAATTCTGGAACGTTTTGTTCATGATATCTGTGGTTGCGAGGCGCTCTGGACCGCGCAGAGCATTATCGACGACGCTATCGCCACGGTTCGCAAGACAGTTGGCAAAGACAAGGTGTTGTTGGGGCTGTCCGGCGGGGTGGATTCGTCAGTCGTTGCCGCATTGCTGCACAAGGCAATCGGTGATCAACTCACCTGTGTTTTCGTGGATAACGGTCTGTTGCGTTTGAACGAAGGCGATCAGGTCATGGCGACCTTCGCGAGCAACATGGGGATCAAGGTTATTCGAGCAGATGCTGAGGACCTGTTTCTTGGCAAACTCGCAGGCGTGGAAGATCCCGAAGCCAAGCGCAAAGTGATTGGTAATACGTTTATCGAAGTGTTCGATGCCGAAGCTGCCAAACTGAAGGATGTTAACTGGCTGGCACAGGGCACTATTTACCCCGACGTGATCGAATCCGCTGGCTCCAAGACCGGCAAGGCCCATGTGATCAAATCGCACCACAATGTGGGCGGCCTGCCAGAAGATATGAAAATGCAGTTGGTCGAACCGCTGCGCGAATTGTTTAAGGACGAGGTCCGCAAGATTGGTCTGGAGCTTGGGCTTCCCTATGACATGGTCTACCGACACCCCTTCCCGGGGCCGGGATTAGGCGTACGCGTGCTGGGAGAAGTGAAGAAAGAGTATTGCGATATTCTCAGGCGGGCGGATGCCATTTTCATAGAAGAATTACACGCCGCTGATTGCTACAACAAAGTCAGTCAGGCATTCGCTGTGTTTTTGCCGGTGAAGTCTGTTGGCGTAGTCGGTGATGCGCGACGTTATTCCTATGTCATCACACTGCGTGCCGTTGAGACAATCGATTTCATGACCGCACGCTGGGCGCGCCTTGATCCGGAGCTGCTCGAAAAGGTTTCCAATCGCATCATGAATGAGATTGCAGATGTGTCGCGTGTCGCCTACGATATTTCCAGCAAGCCGCCAGCGACCATCGAGTGGGAATAAGTCGATCCTGATCCAGGGTGACCTAAACTCCAACTCATAGTCATTTCGTGGAATCAGTCAGGGTGCACAGCCCTGTCATGGCTGATTGCTGATTGTTTCTGATCCTGCAGCGTTCGCTGCTCTTTGAATGGTCGACATTATCCGGTCGACAGTTATTACTATGCGTAAAGTTTTTTCTGTCAAATCCGTTCCCATCGTGAGTTGGAGTTCTCCCGCTGCACTTAATTTCAAACCGCGGCTCACTACTTTCCTGGCGCTATCCTTTGGCCTGATTGTGTTCGGGATCGGCGAAGCGCTGCTTATTCGTGCAAGGCTGGGAGTCAGCCCCTGGACCGTGCTTGCGCAAGGGCTCGCTTTGCAATTTGGCACCAGCATCGGTTGGGCAACATTTACGGTGAGTTTACTGGTCCTGTTGTTGTGGATACCCCTCAAACAAGTTCCGGGCCTGGGTACACTGATGAACGCTGTCCTGATCGCTGCGGCCATGGATCTTTCGCTGGATTATCTACCGATGGTGGATAGTCTCGTTGCGCAACTAACGATGACTGTCGTTGGTATTCTCGCCGTCGGCTTTGGTAGCGGACTCTATTTGATCGCCCATCTGGGGGCGGGACCGCGCGATGGATTGATGACAGGCCTTCAGCGTCTGACAGATTTTCCGATAGCATGGGTAAGACTGGCGATTGAGCTGAGTGTAGTCGCGCTGGGCTGGTTGCTGGGTGGAAGTGTTGGTCTGGGCACGGTGCTATTTGCGCTCGGAATCGGCCCTGCGGTTTCCCTTGGGTTGTACAGTGTTGGAGCTGCCGCGGGCAGCAATGCCACGCGAACGCGCTCACCGGAAATTCCGATGCAATGAGCTTCAATTCGGCGAAGAGATTTGTACAGGCAACGACATGCAGGGTGATTCGACAATCAGCGAGCAGGATGCTGCGCATGAACGCTGGATGCGACTGGCGTTGGAGCAGGCGGATCTGGCAGCGGCAGCCGGAGAAGTCCCGGTAGGAGCAGTGCTGGTCAAGGACGGTGAACTACTTGCCAGTGGTTTCAACTGTCCTATCACAAGCTGCGATGCAACTGCCCACGCTGAGATCGTTGCTTTGCGAAGCGCTGCCGGAAAAGTCGCCAATTACCGGCTTCCCGGGACTACACTGTATGTTACTATCGAGCCCTGCACGATGTGCGTTGGTGCGCTAATGCATGCCCGGGTTGGGCAGCTTGTGTTTGGCGCCAGAGAGCCACGGGCAGGAGCTGTCAGCAGTCAGCAACAGCTGACTGAGCAGGAGTTCTTCAATCACCGGCTGAGCTTTGTTGAAGGCATATTGGCTGCTGAATGCGGGGAGCGACTGCAAAGCTTTTTCAGGGAGCGACGCAATCGGAATGGGAGTTAGGGGTGAGCTACTCGCCGCAATGCCGATTGCTCGTGCTGGCGCTTTCTTGCTGCGCGTGAGCGGGTATTAGAATAATAACAATATGAAACTCTTCAGTCGGTTCGAATCGCGTTACATGAATGCCTGTCTGATGCGTGCTGCCGGAACAGCCGCGGCTCTACTCCTATTGGTTTCCTG
>JASBUV010000076.1 GCA_030147705.1 Gammaproteobacteria bacterium | reverse complement strand
CCCTCGATGCTTGTGATTCACTATATATGGTGTTATTGTTCGTCCTGCAACGCCACATAGTGTTTTCATGTCGTATTGCATACACCTGAGCGCGGCCCCTCCACACCTCACGTAGACTGCGCCCGGGTGCTCCTTGAGCCTCCCTGCTCTCTGTTTGACATACACCCTGTCAGCAGAGAGCAGGGAACCTCATTTTGCCCTCGCTGTTCGTTTCAATTCCGTCTCACCACTGGTCTTCTCCACTCTACTCTTGGGGAATCTCTGGGTCCGGCTCGCGCCTCCGAGCTCTCGCACTTCGCCAAACTTGCTCAACCTACCTCGCTCTACCGGTCCCTCCCCGCTGATCCTCCCCCGCTGATCCTTCCCCGCTGATCCAACGCATCTTGTCTGATGTCAGTAAGACCACCTCGCCCACTCCTGATAAACGCTTTGGGCAAAATCTCCAGCACGGCGCCCCGCAGCATGATTCGATTCAAAAGCGGCACTACTGAGCGAAGATGCTTGCCAGCCCGTTCAGCGCATTAGCGGGGAAACCGAAATTGCTGCTACTCTACGCTCACGGCGAAAGCCGAGCCTGGAACGGCCGATCAACTGCACGCGGGAACGGACGCAGCAAGAAACGCGACCAGGGACGCAACAAGAAACACGGTGAGAAACACGGTAAGAGACACAGGGCATGAGCGAATCCGCAAATCCGGACCACAAGGATCAACACGTCGGGATCGACGACAAAGATTCCGAGGCGGAACCCCTCCACGACGAAGACTTTCAGAACGTTTATTCCGATGGGGTCTCAAACGCCTGTACTAACTGCGGCAGTAATTTGAATGGCCACTTCTGCGCCATCTGCGGTCAGCCCAACAAGGAAATCCGTCGACCTTTCTATGTCTTGCTCGCCGAGATACTCCATGTGCTACTGGACCTCGATGGTCGTGCCTATCGCTCTGTCCTCTTTCTGTTCACTCGCCCCGCTTACCTCTCCAAGGCTTATATCAATGGTCAACGAGCCAACTACACGGCTCCCCTGCGACTGTTTCTTGCGGTAAGTATTACGTTCTTCATTTTCATGACGGTTCAGAACGGTTTTCAATCGCTGCGCGATTCCATGAATCAAATCGAGGCCGAGCAGACGCTTGATGCGACGACAATATCGGAAACCCCGTCAGCACCAGCTGAAGACGATGAAGATGAGGGCATCGATCCGGAAGATGTGGAATGGCTCTATGAGCTGATTGACCGCATCAACGTGCCATTCGTGTCGGAACAGACCAATCAAAGTCTGCATGCGGTCATGCGTCAGCAGGCGGAAGAAAATCTGATTGCGGTGATGGAAGATCCCGCGGAGTCAGCATTCAATCTGTTGGAATACATCACCATTTTTATTTTGTTGATGATTCCCATCCTCGCGTTCATGCAGTTTGTGCTCTTTTTTCTCGCGAGGCGCTACTTCATTGAGCATCTGGTGCTTACCCTGCACAACCACACTTTTATTGTGCTGGCATTTCTACTACTCAGCCTGTTCGGCATTTTTGAAGCTTCAGGCAACATGATAGTAAGCGGCATTGCAGGCTTTCTTAATACCCTCATCGTAATCTGGATACCTGTCTACCTGTTGCTCAGCCTGAAATTTTTCTTCGGCTGGGGATGGTGGATTACCACCTTTCTGTTCATTGTCACGAGCTTTGCCTATGCCATTGCCATGAGCATCGGCATCGGGGCCTTTGCTCTGACAATGTTCCTGCTCTCCTGAGCGGCATTCCGAAAGCGTCTGCTAACTCTCTCCTTCTTTGGACAGATGGACATCCATTTGCGGGAAAGGAAAACTGAGGCCTTCGTTCGGGAACGTCTTGTAGACCTTTTCATTCATGCTGAAGTGAACTGGCCAATAGTCTCCTGAGTTCACCCAGACTCTCACCACGATATTGACTGAGCTGTCCGCAAGCGTGTGCAAGGCCATAAAGGGTTCAGGGTCGCCCAGAATACGTTCGTCTTCTGCGATCAGTTTCTTGAGAACCTCATAGGCTTTGTCGACATCATCGCCGTAGGAAATACCGAACATCCAGTCCACTCGACGGCGCGGTTGGGTTGAATAATTAATCAGAGAACTCGTCGCCAGCGGCCCGTTCGGAATCAATACGGTTTTGTTATCGCCAGTCGTGAGTACCGTGATGAAAATCTGGATTTCCTTGACCACGCCCGAATAACCCTGCGCTTCAATGAAGTCACCAACCTTGTAAGGCTTGAATAACAAAATCATCACGCCGCCCGCGAAATTTTGCAGCGTGCCTGACAGAGCAAGCCCTACCGCAAGACCTGCCGCGCCAAGAATCGCGACGAAGGATGTCATCTCCACACCGAGCATTCCCAGCGCAGTGATGTACACCATCACCTTCAGCAGAATCGAAATCATGCTCCCCAGAAACGAACGCAAGGAAGGATCAACACCGCTGCGCTCAAACATCCGTCTCACGAAGCCATTGATGATACTGACGATCCACAGACCAATGACGAGGGTAGCAACACCGGCAAGTAGCTTGGTGCCATACTCGGTGGCAATTGGAACGAGAATTGAGGGATCGACTGTCATACGGTTTGTCCTTCTGTTGTTACAGTTTCGGTCACTGTGAATTCAATTGGTAAGGGCCAGGGAAATCGCCGCAAAGAAAAAAGGAAGGCAATGCCTTCCTTCTTTTTATAACAATTTAGTTGCTACAAGGCTATGACAGGATGGTCACGAAGACTTGCGCTCCAGCTGCACCGAACTGGCGACCAGTGAGTACTCCCTCACCTCGCCTTCAAGTTCGAGGGTGGACTTGGCGCCCGCATCCTGGGCATAGTGCGCTGCTTGCTCTCCGCTGAGAACGTGTTCACTCAGCACCCCATAGACAACCGTGCGCTGCATGCTGGTCTCAATCGGTACGAAGAAACCATAATCCTTGAAAGTGACCCGCGCATAGGTGTCGCCATCGACCAGAATCATCCAGCAGCCTTTGGCCTGGCAGACTTCGGTAACCTTGCCCTTGATCTTGACGGTCGCCTGGGAATTGTCGCCAAGGCTGGCTATCGCTTCCTTGAGAGAAACGGCTTCAGTATCGGCTGGCATGACATCGCCGAACGCCTGATCGGCGGTGAAAGGCTGCCCCGCGTGGGCTGTGATAGCAGTAAGAAGCAGGGTTGCCAGAAAACCTGAAAACAGCAATCGTGCTCTATTCATAAGTATTCTCCACAAAAACCGGAATTTCAGAACTATCGCTATTCAGCGAACCAGAGTAGCACAAGTATCGGGGGACGGCGAGAACTCGATTTTTGCCCTCTGGCCGAGGCTTCAGCCTGATTTCCAGTTTTGCTCGCAAGGCCCGCAGGGCAATGAATACGGGCCAATCAGTACTGAATTGAGCGCCTACCGCTCAAATTGCACTCTCAGAGTGCCCGTCATATCATCGCCGCAGACCGGTTTTTCCGGTTGCCCAACTCTCACCTGGAACGAACAAAGGAATAAGAATAATGCTTGTCTATGGTGTTGCCCTGCTTTCTGCCTGCCTTATTGCCGGCATGCTTATCGGAGAAGCTCTCGGTGTCTTGCTCGGAGTAGAAGCTAATGTCGGCGGAGTCGGCATTGCCATGCTGTTCCTCGTCCTGGCCAGTAACTCCCAACGATTCAAAAACCTCACTCAAGGCGCAGCCGGAGACGGCATCAAATTCTGGAGCGCCATGTACATCCCGATTGTGGTTGCCATGGCGGCGAGCCAGAACGTCGCGGCTGCGGTTGACGGTGGCGTGCTCGCCATTCTCGCCGGAGTGCTCGCGGTTGTGGTCAGCTTCGCACTGGTGCCAGTACTCGCCAGAATTGGCAAGAGCGGGTCTGACGAGGGAGGTGCTGCGTAATGGATGTTTTCGAAACCGTCTTTGTTCGCAACAACCTGATCGTCGCCTTTGCCCTGGTCGGTGTCGTGATGTGGTTTTCCTACTTGCTGGCCGACAAGCTGACGCAAGGCCGGATCCATGGCTCGGCGATCGCCATCGCACTGGGCTTGTTGGCAGCCTATTTCGGTGGCGTGGCCGCGGGTGGTACGCGAGGTGTAGCTGACATCGCGCTACTTGGTGGTATCGGGCTCATGGGTGGCGGCATGCTGCGCGATTTCGCGATCGTGGCCACTGCCTTCGGCGTCCACCTGAGCGAGCTTAAAAAAGCCGGCCTGGCAGGTGTGATTTCAATCTTCGCCGGCGTTGTTGTCTCCTTTATAGTCGGAGCGGCAGTGGCGATCGCCTTCGGGTATACTGACCCCGCCGAAATCACCACGATCGGCGCAGGCGCGGTAACCTATATCGTCGGCCCTGTGACCGGAGAAGCGATCGGCGCCTCCAATGAAGTCATTACCCTCAGTGTTGCTGCTGGCCTGGTCAAGTCCATTCTGGTCATGATCGGGACGCCGCTTGTTGCGCGCTTTATTGGCCTGGACAACCCGCAGTCTGCCATGGTGTTCGGCGGACTGATGGGCACTACCAGTGGCGTCGCTGCGGGCCTGGCTGCAACCGATCCCAAACTCGTGCCCTATGGTGCGATGACGGCAACGTTTTATACCGGTGTTGGCTGCCTGCTTGGCCCATCACTGCTCTTTTTCATCGTCAGCGCCATGTTTTGATCGCTGAATAAATTGCAAAGAACAGGATTACAAAATGAGTTCAGATTCCTTCCCCCATTTCACGGAAGATAACTCCAAGGTTGCCCTGGTAGAAGGTGACAAGTCTTACACTTATAG
>JASBUV010000042.1 GCA_030147705.1 Gammaproteobacteria bacterium | reverse complement strand
GTAGCCACCTGCTGGCTGTTCAGAGACATTTCCGCCGCCAGATCGCGATAGAGAAATGGGGGCGGTTCTCTCGACAGACTTACTGTTGACTCCTGATTCACTCTCAACTCCCTAGAGATTTTCAATTTCCTAAATTTTTGCAGACAAAGAGGACTATTCAATGACTACTCGACTAGTTGCCCAGCTGTTGGGCGCGACATTCATTCTGGTGGGCCTGCTGGGTTTTATCCCCAACCCTCTGGTCTCCAGCGAAGGCATCTTCGTCACCAATGCGATGCATAACCTTGTGCATGTTGCCACCGGCGGCGCTTTCATCGCGGTGCTGCTGGTACCCGGCAAGATCCGACAGGGTATCATCGCCATCGGTATCGCTTATGCGGGCGTGGCGGTGCTGGGGTTCATGACCTCGGGAGATTACCTGTTGGGCCTGGTACATATTAATCAGGCCGATCGTTTCCTTCATGTGTTGTTGGCGGCCGCCATTTTGGTAGCGGGAGTGACAGCCAGAGAGATGCCCGCGGTTCCTGCGCAATTGGAACAGAAAGCTCGCTAGGTGCTGTTGATTCGGGGAGCAGAGGGCGGTGCTGAAGTGGGGCCTGCTGGCGCTGGCAGGGAGTTCGCTTTTCCATCAAAGACCAGCTCATACTGGTCTTCCATTCCGACAAACCACCCAAGAGTTTGCAGCTAATAGACCAGGTTTGATCCCAGGCGGTCTGTTAATTTGGATCGACCTGGCGTGGCTCTTTCTGTTAACAGCCTTTCTCTATCCGCCTACTGCGCAGTTCACGGGTAAACTTAACCCGGTATTGAACTAACCTTCGGATAGCCACAAGCACAAAGAAGTAAGGGACAGACTTTGTTCGCAGTAACGCGATACAAGCAGGCATAATTTCTGTTACTTCCAACCCACCCATAGATACAGTATTACACCATAGCGAACATGGACACTATGGAATTGGCGGGCTATGCTCGCTACTTCGATTTTGGTTCTAAGCAATCCAGATGTTAATAGACATAGTTGAGGGGCCAATAATGACTGCTTTTGGGGTAGGGCATCACCAAGTTTGGCTGAAAGTTGGACACCAAATAACCAGCCTGCATGAGATGCTCTTAGATTTCTACTTCTGCAGAATATCGATCGTTTCTCTTAACTGTTATGCATAATCTTTTAGATGAACGAATCTTTATATCTACGTATGTCGTCAACTTAAGTTCGAGGGAATTCCGGAATGACAGTGAATAGCGATTTTTCTGGATGGAGCAATCTATCAATTCAAGATCTGATATTGGCATATCGAAAAGCTAAGACTGATGTTTACTTTGAAAGAAATTATCCCGCTTCCATCAAGTTTGCAGAATATGAATCTGATTTGCTGAACAACCTAGATGAGCTACTGGTTGAGCTTAAAGCTTGCAATGGTTTTGGTGGTAGAAACGATCTACTCGGAGATTTGCGTGTAATTCCCAAGAAACTTGGGAAGAAAATGAGAGCAGAAGTGCAAGATAGTCATGTTCACTTTTCCGATCCAGAGCGAGCTTTCGAGAAATTCTATAAAGATAATAGTCTCACTCCAGAATTCAGGGTTGTTGGTGACTTTCCAGTGATGACGCACATAATCTCGGCTCTCTGGATAAACAAAATTGGTCACAAATTTGATCGGTGCTTATCGAAAAACTGTTACGGTGCAAGGCTCAAACGAGTGGCCGCTGAGAGTGAATTAATTCCGAACTCTGAAACTGAATTTCATTCCAGCAATGTAGGTTCATTCAACGCCTATTTCAAGCCATATCAAGAATGGAGGAGTTCAGGGTTATCAGCAATAAGGAGAGAGCTTGAGTGCGGCAGAGATACGATAGCGGTATCGCTCGATCTAAAAAATTACTATCACAATATTGATCCTAGGATTATTACATCTTCGATGCTCAGAGATGAGCTAGGTCTTATGGATGAAAATTCTCTATCTGATGAGGAGCTCGACTTTACTAGTCAGATCTCGATCTTACTAGATAATTGGTCAAAGTATGCTTCTGGATTTTGCGTAAGCCTTGGTGTGGATAAAGAAGTTTCGAGAGGAGGCTTGGTCATTGGGTTGACTGCTTCTCGGATCATCTCAAATGTATTGCTAGCCAAGTGGGATCGGTTGGTTATCGAATTGATTACCCCGGTTCATTATGGAAGATATGTTGATGACATGTTTCTAGTATTGAATGATCCCGGTACGATTTCTAGCACTTCCGATTTTATGCATTTCATGCAGAGCAGGCTAGGAACTGAAGTATTATATCAGGCGGATTTCGAAGATAGGCCAAACATTTGGGAAATCGATTTAGGAGCAGAGCTACAGTTAGATTCAAAAATCCAATTACAGACAGCAAAGCAGAAACTATTTGTACTCAAAGAGAAGGGTGGATTTGATCTGTTAGATTCAATCGAAAAAGATATTTTCGAGTTATCTAGTGAGCATCGGCTAATGCCTTCTCTTGAATTGCTTCAGGATTCCACTTCTTCAAAGGTTCTCACAGCTGCAGAATCGGTAGCAGAGCATGCTGATACGCTTCGAAAAGCAGATCAATTAACTATTAGAAGGCTTAGTTGGGCGCTCAAACTCAAGCAAGTAGAATCAATTGCCGCCGATCTGCCTGCAGCAGAGTGGGCCTCAGAGAAAAGTGAGTTCTTTGAATTTGCTTATAATCACATCTTGAGAGCTGATCAAATATTCTCTCAATTCGTATATCTTCCTCGACTTTTGAGCTTTGCAGTTGGTCTCAATGAATGGACACAGGCGGAAAAAATTGTCCGTTCGGCATTTAATGCAATAAATACTTTGCAAAAATATCACGATTCGGATGGCAATATTAAAGTAAATGGCAGCAAAGGTGTTGCCAATAGTGAAGTTTGGCGCCACCTAAAAGCATCATTGGCCTGGTCGCTAATCGAATCTGTAGTTCGTTCTTACGATTTATCGGCTACCCCATCTGGAAAGGATAAGAAATCTGAGGAGAGGTTGAAAACTGTTTTCTTAGAACAGCTGCTGAGCGACTCTTTAGATTACCGAGAATATATTGGTGTCGAACTAGGAGTTACAAATATTCGGAGTTACGCGATCCTTTGTTCTATGTCGGATCTTGCAGTAAAGCCTTATAAAAAACTAATTAAGTCAGGGATCGAACCTGAAGTATCAGACAGCGCGAGCTATGCCAGACAGACAGAACTCCTTAAGCTATTTAGTTCTGCTGAAATCGTCAACGTAACTGATCTGATTGATTTCCTGCATGCAAGTGAACCGAATAGAGTTGCGAACACTGGGAGGCGGAAAATAAACGAAGAACATTTGTTGCCCTATCTTTTCCCAACTCGCCCTTATACACCCACTGAGGTTTCAATTTTAGCTCCTAAATGTATCTTTCCTAGTTATGATGAAGAATCCGGTGAGCTAGATCCAATATCTCCTTCTCAATATTGGGCTAAATATGTGAGCGCCGTTAGAGGAGTGTGGGTGAGGCCAGAACTGTTAATAAATAGTGCTGCTAATCCTAATGAAAAGATTTCTTATAGCGATCCAATTGTTGTTCGGGTTGGTCTTGAGCGAAAGCGTAAGGTAGTTGTCGGGATAACTAATTTATTAACTACTGAAAGTGAGTATGCTAAGGCGGCCAGTGATGATCCGGCTTTGAGCAATGAAAGATATCAAAGAATTTCTGAATTGGTTAATGCGGCAATTAAGCTGAGAAAACCGAAACTAGATTATCTTGTTTTCCCGGAGGTTAGTATCCCTCGAAGATGGGTACGGTCAATAGCCACTAAACTCGCATCTTATGGGATTAGCATGATTGCAGGAGTTGAATACAAACATCTAGGGGAAAATAAGTTATACAGCGAGGCATATTTTAGCTTGGCGGACAATCGGCTAGGTTTCCCATCATGGATAGAATACCGAGTTCCCAAATTTCAACCTGCTCCTTTAGAAGATAAAAATCTTATACATATTCATGGGCGGGAATGGGATCTTCCATCGGGGCTTCCTACTTGGTTTAGCAAAAGTAGGATTGTTCATGAGCATAATGGCTTTCATTTTGGTTGCATGATCTGCTCAGAATTATTGAATAGTAAAGACAGGATGCAATATCAAGGAAATGTTGATGCGTTGTTCGTTCTGTCATGGAATCAAGACATAGATACATTTGCAACGATCATAGAGGCGTCAGCGCTAGATATTCATGCATATATGATCTTGGTCAATAATAGATGCTACGGAGATAGCAGAATTCGCGTTCCTTCGAAAGAAGCCTATTCTCGTGATATCGCGCGAGTTAGAGGGAAGGAGAATGATTTTTTAGTTGCAGCTACTCTCGACTTAGAAGAATTGCGAGCGTTTCAGAGTCGAGCAAAAAGATGGCCTGAAAAACATGATAAATTTAAGCCGGTACCTGAAAATTTTACGATCTCGGAACTGCGAAAGAAAGTACCGCCGAGATGAAAAAGTTGGTGGGCCCACCAGGACTCGAACCTGGGACCGACGGATTATGAGTCCGGCGCTCTAACCAACTGAGCTATAGGCCCTTTTGAGCGTCGCCAGAACTTCGTACTCTTCGTTGCGCGAGTTGTCTTCGCTCAGTCACGTACCTGATGTACGCTCCTTCACTCAGAAACTCCCGCGCCTCGATTACGAATCTCTGGCTGTGTCAAAAACTCTTTGGACTTCGCCTGTAGCTCGTACTCTTCGTTGTGAAACTTGTCTTCTCAGTCACGTACTGTTCGTACGCTCCCTCGCTCAGAAAGTTCCACGCCTCGATTACAAACTCCAGGCTGTGCCAAAGTCCTTCGATGAGATTCTGAAAGGCTTTGGCAAGATCTGCAGAGGGGCGCATTATAGCGCCCCTCGCCAAATATCAAAAACTTAGTTTCACTCTCGGAAGCAGCATAAGCTTACCCCTGCGCCAACCACTCGGCACACTCCTCCCCAAGCTCCTCAATCGCCCGTTTCTCATACCAGGCAATCTCATCCACAGAGAGCAAATCCCGCCAGCGCCCATTCGTCCCCTTATTAATAAACGTCTGCGCACCCCCATCCCAGAAGGCCCCGCCCAGCGGTACTGACTTGGTGGCATTGGCCTTCATATAGTCAAAGCTGCAGTGTTCGAGGATGTCAGGCCATTTGTCCTCGTCGATCTTGACCTCCAGAAAGTCAGCGATTCGTCTGATCTGGCCGGGCATGTCCTGTTTGAGTTCGGCGAAGTGGAGGAGCATGACGTTCGGCAGGTCCTTGATTGCCCACCAGCTTCTGATGTTTTCCCAGAAGGGCCAGAAGGGGTGGCCGTCTTTGTTCATCCAGTCGTGGAAGTATTGCACTACATCGTTCGGCGGTAGCTCGATGGGTGGGCCGACTCGGCCCGGGGTATCGTTGAGGGCTTCGTACCACGCAGCGTTGGCGTTGGCGTGGTGATTGTACATACTCCATACGACGTCTCTGCCGTCTCTTCCGATGTAGAGGTATTTGGCTTCGGGTGAGAAGACCAGTGCGTCTACCGGCAGGTGGGTCTTGATGAATCTTCTGTGGGTTTGGGCTTCCACTTCCGGGAGCTTGATCTCCTTGGGTGGCACTCTGAGGTCGAGCCAGGGCGACATGGCGGCGACTTCGAGGCCGGCTTCGCCATTGAACAACAGTTGCGAGACGATCTGCTGTGTCCACGTAGTGCCGGATTTGGCGTAGGTGCCGATGATGATGTCGTCCGGGCGGAATTTGAAGTCGTTCCAGATGGTGGAGTCGAAGTGGTGGTTGTGCAACTCGCGGGTCTTCTGTGGCAGCCTCAAATCGCTCATGGTGGCCTCTGGTTTGGAATTGTTCTGTGGTTGTTATGGCTCAGCTTCCTGCCTGGCTGCGCCAGCCTGCACTCTTGCGTGCTTGGCAGTGTAAATCAGAGGCGTGAAAGGGCGCAAAAAAAAGCCACCGCATTTCTGGGGTGGCTTTTTCATGCACTTCAGGAGTGCAGATTAGTGCAAACTGCTTTGCCTGCGTCGCGCCTTACTCGTCGAGGAATGATCGCAGGTGATCGGAGCGAGTCGGATGACGCAGCTTTCTGAGTGCCTTCGCCTCGATCTGGCGGATGCGCTCACGGGTTACGTCGAACTGCTTGCCCACTTCTTCCAGCGTGTGATCGGTGTTCATGTCGATACCGAAACGCATGCGAAGTACCTTGGCTTCTCTCGCAGTGAGGCTGCCCAACACTTCTTTGGTGGCCTCTCGCAAACCTTCATCGATAGAGCTGTCGACCGGAGAATCCACTGTGGAATCCTCGATGAAATCGCCCAGATGTGAATCTTCATCGTCTCCTATTGGAGTTTCCATCGAAATCGGTTCTTTGGCGATCTTCAGGACGCGGCGCACCTTGTCCTCAGACATGTCCATACGCTCGCCCAGCTCTTCCGGCGTCGGCTCGCGGCCTTTCTCGTGCACCATCTGACGGCTGATACGATTCAGCTTGTTGATGGTCTCGATCATGTGCACCGGAATACGGATCGTTCTGGCCTGGTCGGCGATGGAACGGGTGATCGCCTGACGAATCCACCATGTGGCGTAGGTCGAGAACTTGTAGCCGCGACGGTATTCGAACTTGTCGACGGCCTTCATCAGACCGATGTTGCCTTCCTGAATCAGGTCGAGGAACTGCAGGCCGCGGTTGGTGTATTTCTTCGCGATGGAGATCACCAGACGCAGGTTGGCTTCTACCATCTCTTTCTTCGCACGGCGGCTCTTGGCTTCGCCGATGCTCATTTGACGGTTGATGTCCTTGATCTCGGCAATGGTGAGGCCGGTTTCTTCTTCGAGCAGTTTCAGTTTCTTCTGCGCGCGAAGGACTTCGGTCTTCACGTTGACGAGCAGTTCAGAATAGGACTTCTTCGCCTTGATGTGCTTGTCGATCCACTTCTCGTTGACCTCGTTGCCAGGGAAAGACTCGATGAAGTCTTTGCGCGGCATATTGGCGCTGCGTACACACAGGCTCATGATGGCCTTCTCGTGACGACGCACGCGAGTCAGCGTGGCGCGGATGTGAGCCAGCAGTGGGTCAAACTGACGTGGTGTGAGCTTGAAGCTCTTGAACAGTTCACCAAGTTTCTCCAGCTCTTCCTGGGCTTTCTTGGTGTCGCGGCCGCCGCGCTTGCCTATGGCAGCTGCGGTGGCTTCGTATTGGGCTTTCAGCTCGGCGAAACGGATCTTCGCTTCTTCCGGATCCGGGCCGACGTTGGCGTCTTCGTCATCACTGCTGGAGCTGTCGTCATCGTCATCTACGTCGTCGCTATCGCTGTCGTCGCTGCTGGCGCTGGCATCATCCGATGAGCTGTCGTCTGCACTTGCGGCAGGCGGGAAGTCTTCATCGTTAGTGTCCAGATAACCGGTGATGAGTTCGTTCAGGCGGCGCTCTTCAGAATCGATCAGCGCGTACTCATTCAGCACGTGCTCGACGGTGCCCGGGAACAGGGCCATCGCCTTCATCAATTCGCGGAGGCCTTCTTCAATGCGCTTGGCGATGACGATCTCGCCTTCGCGGGTCAGCAGTTCCACAGTACCCATTTCGCGCATGTACATGCGCACCGGGTCAGTGGTACGGCCAGCTTCGTTTTCTACTGCGGCGAGGGCAGCGGCAGCTTCGGCTGCGGCGACTTCGTCATCGCTGTTATCGGAGTCGTCGTCATTCAGGAGCAGGGAATCGGCATCGGGTGCAGTCTCATACACCTTGATACCCATGTCGTTGATCATCTGAATGATGTCTTCGACCTGATCCGGATCGGAAATGGATTCCGGCAGATGGTCGTTCACCTCGGCATAGGTCAGGTAGCTTTGCTCCTTACCTTTGGCGATAAGTGCTTTCAAACTCGACTGTGGGGCAATAGTTTGGGCCATGAACTCTCGACTTCCTGGGGGCACACCAGGTTGTAATATGTGATCAGGTTATGGGCTCTTACTTTCGGGCTGATAGCGTGTATGAGCGTGACACTTTCCTATGCGGCCTGTCGCCAAGTGTGGCGATCAGCGCCGAAGTGCCCAATTTTGCCCGAGTAAAAGTCAGCCGGGCATTATAGCGGCGGCTTTTACGTCTGTATACGACTAATACTGAAGGTTAGACTCTATTAGCGGCAGTTTAGTTTTGATCTTTGGTCGCACTATTGGCGCCGTTTCCCGCCGCTGCGACACGGGATTTGAGCACATCCTTGAGCTGCAACAATTCGAGCTTTTTGCGGATATCGGACAGTATGCTGTCAATTATCTGCTTAAACTCCTGCTCCATGCCTTCCACCGGGGTGATCTTCTCGCTCTTGAGTAGCTGAGTGAGCTGTCCTCCCAGGGTCGTGCCATAGCAATAACCCAGTAGCGTATAGGTCTCTGTATGGGGGTCGCGGCGCACCATTTCAATGAGCGAGAGCAGAAGTTTGCGGCTCTCATCCTCGGCATTGCGCAAAGGTTCGAGATCTTGCTCCAGGCCAAGCGCCAGTTCGGGGTTGCGCAGCAATA
>JASBUV010000036.1 GCA_030147705.1 Gammaproteobacteria bacterium | reverse complement strand
TCAGGCGAAAAAAAACCAGCGGGCCAAAGCCCGCTGGTCATTTTTTGTGCGATTAAATAAGCCCTTACAGGGTTTCTTTAACCGTTTTAACCACGTTGTCGACTGTGAAGCCGAAGTGCTTGAACAGATCGCCACCCGGTGGGAGCGGCTCGCTCGCAAGCAATTGCTCGCCGAGACGCGCAGAGACAGCACGTTTGAATTCCAGATGTTTGAAACGGCTGAGCATTTAGTCTGATTCCGTCTCCGCAGATTTGCTGGCCAACTTAGTAGTGACATCGGCCAGCCGCTCGGGAGTTCCAACATCGATCCAAGTACCGCGAAAGTGTTCACCACTGACCTGATCCTTGCGCATGGCTTCCTGCAGCAAGGGCACAACCGAGCGCGGCTGAATGGGAAAGCCCTTAAACAGGTTTTTGTGCATCACACTGATACCGCTGAAGGTGAGGCTGTTGCCATCACTGCCTTCACCGTTTCTGACCAGCCCCTCGGCATTGAGATGAAAATCGCCGCCAGGATGATGCTCCGCGTTGTCGACCAGGACCAGATGGGCGAGCCTTGTCTCGCCATCGACGGGCTCAAGAGTCGAAAAATCGAAATCTGTCCAGACGTCGGAGTTCACGACGATGAAGCAGTCATCCTTGAGCATGGGCAGCGACTTGATAATGCCCCCTGCTGTATCGAGCAGAATCGCTTCTCGCGAATAACTGAGTTCGAGCCCATAGCGGGAACCATCGCCCAGTGCTTGCTCGATCATGCCGCCAAGATAGAAATGATTGATCACGGCACCACTCACACCGCCTGCAACCAGTCGATCGATTTGATGCTCAATAAGGGTTTTGTCACCCGCCTTTAACAACGGCTTGGGGGTATCGTCGGTGAGTGGGCGCATTCGCTTACCCAACCCAGCCGCGAGAATCATGGCACGCATGGTTTGCTTCTACTCTTCTCTAATGGCCAACTTCGTCAACGCTTCGGGCAATATCCTGCGATGGAACCAGACCACAAATTCAGCCAGCTCCGGGTAGCGCCCGGCCACGTCGAGAAAATAATTCATAACCAGAGGAATATCGGCCAAATAGCGCGATTTCTTATCCCGGATGAACAGCCGACAGAAGATGCCCATGACCTTGAGATGACGCTGCAAGCCCATAAGATCGAAATCGCGCTGCAATTTTTCGGTACGAGTATTGCTGATAATGCCAGCCATTGTGGCTTCCTGTTGGTAATAGGCCAGCCATTGTTCCAGCCGATCCTCATCCCAGCGGATATAGCAATCGCGCAGCAGTGAAACCAGATCATAGGTATAAGGGCCACGCACGGCATCCTGAAAATCGATTATGCCGGGATTGGGTTCGGTAATGAGGAGATTGCGCGAGTGATAATCCCGGTGCACTGCAACTTCAGTTTGCGACAAGGCGGCTTGTTCGAGAAACTCATAGGCGTTGCTGATGAGCATTTTTTCAGGGTCCGAAAGCTGCATCTCAAGCAACCCTTCGCAGAACCACTCTTCAAACAGGCGCATTTCACGCCGAAGTTCCGCCCCGTTATAGGGGTCAAGTGACTTTTTTTCTACGTTGCGCTGCAGCTGTACCAGCGCGTCGATGGCACTCTTGTAGAGCTGGTCTGCCTTTTCTCTGTCATTAGTCTGCTGGGCAAGCAAGAGACTATCCAGATAGAGTGCATCGCCCAGATCTTCGAGCAGCAGAAATCCCTTCTTCAGATCAGTTGCCACAATCGCTGGCGCATGCACGCCTGCCGCCAGCAACAGCTCACAGACTTTCACGAACCGCGGATTGTCTTCGTGCTCGGGAGGGGCATCGACGGCGATGAGGGATTTCTCATCCAATTGGAGACGAAAATAGCGGCGAAAGCTGGCATCCCCACTGACCATACTCAACTCTGCCGAGTCAGAGGTCGTTTGTGCGCGCGCCCATTGCTGCAGTTGTTCTTGTCTTGAATCTTCCATGTGTTTCCTGAGTGCGCATTCGCGCTGTCTCGCCTTGCCTCATTGTTGTCTGATTTCACGCCTGGGCCGACCTGTGTGGGCCGACCTTTCCATGCCCTGTATGGCGTGCCCCGAAAGCCCGCTCGAGGAAACCTGGTCAACAGCCCTGAAAGCCACAGCCCACGCCCGCTGAGCTTTGCTTTCATCCCTCAATCCATTATGATGCCTAACGTTAGTGACCCCTTGTATTGGCTGGGCATCAGCCCGGGTCGGTAACCAGAATCAGGGAATCGCTAACAGCATTTCATGGCTTTTCAGTCAGCTATAGTTAGTTAGTCGGTTTCAACCAGCAATTATTTATCGACTCACTTCCCGAATCTTCCAGCTTGCTGCCCCGGGCAGGCAAGTCATCGCGGGCAGCGAGCATGTCAGTTTAGTCTCTGTGAATAGCAAGCTCCCGAAAAGCCCCGTTTCCTCTCTCGCTTTACTGGCCGTTTCGCTATTGATCAGCAGCACCCAGAGCACCACTGTTTTAGCTCAAACGACACAATTCAACTGTCAGCCTGATGCGGCCGGGACAGGATGGGTCTGCGAGCAGACCGGGCCAGGCCAGAGTAACACCAACGTACTCGGGCCGCGTGGTACTACAGCATCGCCTTCAACCTCGTCACCACCTTCGACACCACCCTCGCCTGCTACCCCGGCAGCTCCTGCTGCAGAGGCAAGCGAGACACAGAATGCCGCTGCGAACGAGGAAAGTGAGGGCACCCAGACAGCGGCACCCAGCACTCAATCGCAGCCCAGTGCAGCCATCACCACAGGAGATTTTTTCCGGGACTGGCTACCACGCGAAGCCATGACCGACTCTCAGCTGCAGGACGTGCCTGCCTATTGCTGTGGTGCTTTTATTGATCCACTGCGCGGTCAGGTTGACGAGTCAGCAGATCCTGCCGAGGCTGAAACCCGGCTAGAAGCGGCTAGCGGCTTCTCGCAAATCAATCAGAGCCTGACGGAAATCAATGGCGACGTGACAGTGAGTCAGGGCTATCGCCGCATCACCAATAATGAGTCAACCAGTATCAATCGCACCGAGAATACCGTGCTCATGGAGGGCGATATCGAATTCCGCGAGCCGGGCATGCTGCTTACCGGTAGTTCGGCGTTTATCGATAATGACACACAGTCGAATCGCATTGCCGCAGCGGAGTACGTGCTGCACGATTATGGCGTTCACGGCATGGCCAACAGCATTATCTACAATGGGGAATCGGGGCTGGTCACCATCGACAACGGCGAGCTGAGCCGCTGCGAACCGGGCAATGAGTTCTGGAAGCTGAGCGCGGAAAACATCGTGCTCGACCAGGAGAACAGCCGAGGCTACGCACGCAAGGTCAGCCTGCGGGTCGGCGATGTTCCCGTGTTCTACTATCCCTTCACTATGCCCTTTCCATTAGGTGATGCCCGCTCCTCAGGTTTTTTGCCTCCGTCTGTGGGAAGTACACGAACCGGGGGCTTCGATCTTGAAGTGCCTTACTATTTCAATCTGGCACCCCATTACGATGCGACGCTGACCCCGCGACTGCTTTCTGATCGAGGCATCATGGTCAGTGGTGAATTCCGCTATCTGGCTGACTGGTCGATGAACACGCTGAATGCCTCGCATCTCGCCAGCGATGATCAGTTTGATCCTGCCACCAAAGACATTCTGGGGTCGGACTCGCCTCCGGTCGAAGACCGCTGGTTCGTTGGCTTCGAACATCAGGGCAGACTTGGCAGTCGCTGGACAACTTATGTTGATTACAGCGCGGTGAGCGATACGGACTATTTCTATGATCTGGGTAGCAGTGGACTGAATGTCATCAGCCAGACCCATCTGGATCGAATTGGCAGACTCGACTACCACGGCGACTGGCTGCGCGCTGGTGTCAATGTACATCGCATCGACCTGATCGACCCCTTCTTCTCGAACGCGAACATCAATAAACCATTCGATCGTTTGCCGCAGTTCTATATGAATGCGGATTATGACTTGCCAACGGGATTCAATATTGGACTGAGGAGTCAGGTGACTTCTTTTGATCGGGAAATCGATCAGGCGTCGCTCCCGCAGACTCTCGTCTACAACGGCGCGAACGTTACCGGCGAGCGTATAAATTTGGAGCCGGAGTTGAGCTGGTCGTATGAAACGCCCGGCCTGTTCCTGCGCGGTACCGCAAAATACAAATACATGGAATACGACCTCGAGGATCAGGCGGCTTTCACACCCCAGAGCCCGGATGTTGGCGTGCCAGTCTACAGCCTGGATGCGGGCCTCGTCTTCGAGCGTGATCGACGCGGTGGCGGCAGCCAGACACTGGAGCCACGCCTGTACTATCTCTACAGCGAGTTTGCCGATCAGAGCTTCCTGCCACTGTTTGATACCTCAGAGCTGAGTTTCAGTTTCAATCAACTGTTCCGCGATGATCGCTTCACCGGAGGCGACCGCATTGGTGATGCCGACCAGCTCGCCGTTGCACTGACAAGCCGGCTCTATGACCGACGCGGCAGTGAGCGTGCGCGATTCAGTGTCGGGCAGATACAGTATTTCGAAGACCGTCAGGTAACCCTCAACAATCCCTTGCAGGCCTTTCAGCCGCGCTACTCGCTGGTCGCAGATCAATCATCCCTGATCGGTGAAACGGCAGTGAAATTGGGCGATCGCTGGCATGTGAGCAGCGACGTTCAGTGGCATGAGGAACGCGAAGAGATCGACGAAGGTGCCTTTCAGCTGCGCTATCAGCGCGACGAGAATCGCCTGTTCAATGCGGCCTACCGCTACCGACGACTGGTCAATTCACCCTATTTCCAATTACCAGCCAATGTCGATCCGCGCATCAAACAGACCGATCTCTCGGCAATCTGGCCATTGAATGAAAAATGGACCTTATTGGGTCGTTGGAACTATGACCACAGCAATGAGCGTAATCTGGAGAGCTTTCTCGGGATACAATGGCGTGATTGCTGTGCCACGATACGCGTGGTAGCCCGTGAGTGGGTTGACGAACACGAATTGTTTGTCCCTAATAGTGAACCGAATCAGGGAATTTTTGTCCAATTCACACTCAATGGCTTCGGCGATCTGGGAGGGGGCGGCATCAGCGGCCTGCTTCAGGATGGCATCCGCGGCTTCCGGGAAGCGGAATTTGGCAGAGCCAACTAGCCACGAGTCACCCGGTTTTCGCTAAACCTGGGCAATCTGGAACAAACTTCTGTAAAGACTTTATACGAACTCTATGAACACTAGCATCATGAACCGACTATCCGCACTGCGGCTCTCTCTGCCATCAGTCACCCGATTTACCGCTGCCAGCACGCTGCTTAGCGTACTGACACTGACTTGTGCCCTGAGCAGCATGAGTGCCACCGCGCAACAACGCCAACTGCTCGATAAGGTAGTCGCACTGGTTGATGACGATGTCGTTCTGATGAGCGAACTGAATGCTCGACTCGCGGATATTCGCCGCAACGCGAGCGCCACCAATCAGCAGCTGCCACCCGCTGGCCAACTGCGCCAGGAGGTGCTCGATACCCTTATTCTGGAAAATCTACAGCTGCAAATGGCTGAGCGTGTCAGCATTCGCTATGACGATGACACCATCAACCAGGTCCTGACCAATATGGCGCAGAGCAACAACATGAGTTTCGACCAGTACGTCGCTGCGCTTGAAGCCGATGGTGTGTACTTGCAGGCTCGAGAGGATGTGCGCCGCCAGCTCACTATTCAGGAATTACAACGCGGCATGGTGAACTCACGAATTGGCGTCACTGAACAGGAAATCGATAATTTCCTTAATTCGGAGATGGGCCGGGAAGTGATGGCGGCAGATTACCTCGTTGATCACCTTGTCGTGCAACTTGATGGCACCGAAGCTCCCGAGGTTCGCGCTGAGAAGTTACGCTATGCGAGCGAACTGGTTGCCCGCATGCGTGATGGCCAGCCTCTCCCTGTTGTTGGCCGCCAGGCCCAGGCAGAAGGTCGGCATCAGGTAACCGGCAGCGACTTCGGCTGGCGCAAGGCTGCACAATTGCCGAACCTGTTTTCAGACATCGTCAACACTATGCGCATCGATCAGATTGAAGGCCCTATCGAGGCCCCGAATGGTTATCACATCATTCAATTGATCGATAAGCGGGGCGGCACAGAACAGATTGTTAACCAGACCAATATCCGCCACATCATGCTCACTCCGAATGAAATTCGCACCGAGGAGCAAACTCTTGAGGCAATCACCGATTTGCGTCAGCGTATTCTCGATGGCGAAGAGTTCGCCACTATCGCGCGACAAAATTCCGATGATGCCTCGTCTGTGGTCGCAGGCGGTGATCTGGATTGGGTTAACGAGCGCGGCATGCCACCGGAAATGGAAGCGGTGGTTAATGAACTCGAAATTGGCGAGCTCAGCGAACCTTTCCGTACCGCAACTGGCTGGCATATCGCTGAAGTACTCGGTCGCCGCGAGAGCGATCTGAGCCGGCAGTATACGCGCACACAGGCGGCCAATGCCCTGCGCAATCGCAAGTTTGATCTGGAACTGCAAAACTGGCTATTGGAAATTCGCGAAGAAGCCTTTGTTGAACTGATCGACTAGTGCGAGGAGTGATGCAGTGATTCATCGCCTCGCCATCACACCCGGCGAACCCGCTGGTATCGGTCCCGATCTCTGCATTCAACTCGCACAGAATCCACCTGCCAATATTGAGTTGGTAATCATAGCGGATCCTGACCTGCTGACAGAACGCGCGACACTTCTGGGCCTGCCACTCACCATCAAACCATTCGACGCTGCACAAGATGCGCAAGCGACCAAATCCGGACAGCTGAGCATACAGGCAGTAAGCCTTTCCCAATCAGTGACACCCGGCACACTGAACGCGGGTAACGCAGAGTATGTGTTACAAACACTGCGCACAGCAGTCGACCTGATCCTGCGCGGCGATCTGGATGGTTTGGTTACCGGACCTGTACAAAAGTCAGTAATCAATGACGCTGGCATTCCTTTCACAGGACATACGGAGTTTCTTGCCGACTACTGCCAGCAAGACCTCACTGTGATGATGCTGGCAACCGAAGGCTTGCGTGTCGCATTGGCTACCACGCACCTGCCGCTCGCCGAAGTGCCAGGGGCCATCAACAAGGACTTGCTGATCGATATCATCACGATCCTCAATACCGATCTGAAAACGAAGTTTGGTATTGCTGAACCACGCATTCTCGTCTGCGGCCTGAATCCACACGCTGGTGAGGGCGGCCATCTTGGGCGCGAGGAAATTGAAATTATTGAGCCGGTGCTGAAATTACTTCGCGAACAACAGATCAGGCTCACTGGCCCGCTGCCTGCAGATACCTTGTTTACCGACAAGTATCTCGCCAACCATGACGCCGTGCTTTCCATGTATCATGATCAGGGGTTGCCGGTATTGAAGTTCAAGGGCTTCGGCAACGCGGTCAATAACACGCTTGGCTTACCTATTGTGCGCACCTCCGTCGACCCCGGCACGGCGCTGGATCTTGCTGGCACCGGAACTGCCAACACCGGCAGCCTCGCCTACGCCATTGCCACTGCAGCAGAGATGGTGAGCCACTGGAATCACTCAAAAGAGTGAGACGCTGAATCAGCATGAGTGAAGAATTTACCCATCAGGCGCGCAAGCGTTTCGGACAAAACTTTCTGCGCGACAGGAATATCATCGAGCGCATTCTCAAGGCTATCTCGCCAACAGAGGGTGATCGGCTGCTCGAAATTGGCCCCGGTCAGGCGGCACTGACCGACTTGTTGGCTGCCAGTGGCGCGCAACTCGACTGCGTGGAACTCGACCGCGATCTGGCGAGCTTTCTGCAACAACGCTTCGCCGCTGCCGAGCATGTACGTATTCACCAGCAAGACATTCTGAAATTTGATCTGCACAGCCTGAGCCCGACGGTCGAACCGAATTCGCTGCGCATTATCGGCAACCTGCCCTATAACATCTCGACACCCGTGCTATTTCACCTGTTGAAAAACCATACCCTGATCAGGGACATGGTGTTCATGCTGCAACTGGAAGTCGTCGAACGCATGGCGGCACAGCCCGGCAACAAGAACTATGGCAGGCTTGGTCTGATGCTCCAGTATTACTGCGAGGTGGAGCATCTGTTCAATGTGCCGCCTGAAGCGTTTTCTCCACGCCCAAAGGTCAGCTCGGCGATTGTGCGCCTGCGCCCTCACACCGGGTTTCCTTTGCAAGCCCGCGATCCTGACACGCTGGAACTGGTAGTACGTACCGCTTTTAATCAGCGCCGCAAGACCTTGAAAAACAGTCTCAAAGCCATCATGTCTGCAGAGACGATGGCGCAAACAGGTATTGATCTGAGCTTGCGACCGGAGAACTTGTCATTGTCAGAATACGTCCAACTAAGCGATGTGCTAAGTGACGTTTCTGGTGAAGAGAACTGAAGAAAATGAGCAACACCGAGCAAGACAACAGCATCCATACGATAGAGATTGAAGTAGATACTCACTATCTGGCAGAACAGTCTGCACCAGAGAAAGGTCGCTACGCGTTTTCCTACACCATCTCGATTACCAACCGCGGACCTGAGCGCGTCAAGCTGCTTAATCGCCACTGGCAGATTACCGATGAGAATGCCCATGTCGAAGAAGTGCGCGGCCCGGGAGTAGTAGGTCTGCAGCCGGAGATCGACCCTGGCCAGTCTTTTCAATACACCAGCGGCGCAGTGATCCGCACTGAGACAGGAACGATGCGGGGTAGCTATGAAATGCTGCGCGCGGATGGTCTGCGTTTTCAGGCACCCATTCCGCCTTTTCTGCTATCACTGCCACACACCATTCACTAACAGCTTTGCTGTTCAGAATCTGAAAGGCGGGCGCAGTGGACGTACACTGCGTCCCGCAATACACTGAGGATTCAGAGAGCGTGAATGTCCGCACGCCAGTGCGGAACAGGGAAAAATGAGTACATACGTTGTTGGAGATGTGCAGGGTTGCTACAAGGCACTGCGCAGACTCCTGAAGAAAATCGAATTCTCGCCCAGAAACGATACCTTGTGGTTTGCAGGCGATCTGGTAAACCGCGGCCCCCGCTCACTCGAAACCTTGCGCTATCTGAGCGATCTCGATGCCAATATCCGGGTAGTGCTCGGCAATCACGACCTGCACTTCATTGCGATTTTCGAAGGCTGCGCACCTGCGCGTGGCAAGGACAGCCTCGATGAATTATTGGCTGCACCGGATTGCGAAGCCCTGTGCGACTGGCTGCGTTCCAAACCCCTCGCCTACTATGATGCAGTGGACACTACCACCGGCATCGAGCGGTTTCTGATGGTTCATGCCGGGGTCGCACCCCATTGGACACTCGAAATGACGCTGCAATATGCGGCTGAAGTCGAACTGGCCCTGCAGGGCAAGGACTATAAAAAGTTTCTCAAAGCCATGTACGGTGACGAGCCCATTCGCTGGAACAACAAACTCGATGGGCAGGATCGGCTCCGCACGATCACCAATTACCTGACTCGAGTGCGCTTCTGCGACGACATCGGCAGCCTGCGCCTCGATATCAAGGAAGGACTTTGTGCGGCACCAAAAGGCTTCAAGCCCTGGTTCGAGTATCAGAAGATCACACCGCGAGCCTCCATCGTCTTCGGACACTGGGCCGCACTGGAAGGCAAGACCAATCGCGACAAAGTGTATGCGCTGGACACCGGTTACGTGTGGGGGCGTGAGCTGACTGCAATGCGTCTTGAAGACAAGAAGCGCTACTCCGTCAGTAATACCAAGGCAGCGACCAAGGCGAGCGTCTAGTTCGAACAGCGTTTAGCTGTCACAACAATCTGGTATAGTCAGGCTGTTCTGGTCGACTAATTTAAGCAAAGGTAATCAGTCAGCTCGCTACTGCGCACTCTGACTCCCACTGATAGCCTCAACTTTCTGCATTCAGACACACACGGGCTCAGCTACGGACTTAGCTAAAACGGTATGGATATTTATCTGGTAGGCGGCGCAGTGCGCGATAAAAAACTCGGACTCGGGACCAAGGACCGGGACTGGGTCGTTGTGGGCGGTACTCCGCAGAAGATGCTCGACGCTGGCTACCGACAAGTGGGCAAAGGCTTTCCTGTTTTTCTGCATCCGGATACAGGCGAGGAATATGCGCTGGCCCGGACAGAAAGAAAGACAGCGCCAGGTCACACAGGTTTCGAGATCCATGCTGCCGAAGATGTGACGCTGGAAGAAGACCTGCAGCGCCGCGATCTTACAATCAATGCAATGGCAGAAGATGCAGACGGCAATCTGGTCGACCCCTATGGCGGCGCAACAGATTGCGAGAAGCGCATCCTGCGTCATGTGTCGGACGCTTTCCGGGAAGATCCTCTGCGCGTGCTGCGCGTTGCGCGTTTTGCTGCGCGCTTTGCCCACCTGGGATTTACTGTTGCGGAAGAAACCCTCAGCCTGATGCACGTGATGGTTGAAGATGGCGAATTGGATACCTTGGTCGGCGAACGCGTCTGGAATGAATTGGCGAGGGCATTATCGGAGCCTTCACCGCAAGCGTTTCTGAAAGTCTTACGCGACTGCGATGCCCTGCGTGTGATCCTGCCGGAGGTAGACGCGCTCTATGGCGTGCCTCAGCCAAGCAAGTATCACCCTGAAGTGGATACCGGATTACATATCGAACTCTGTCTGGAGCAAGCGCGCAAATTGTGCGCCGCTCATGATCTGAGCGATGACGGCGCGGTGCTTTACGCCACATTGGTGCACGATGTAGGCAAGGCATTAACCGACCCGGAGAAGTGGCCCAGTCATTACGGCCATGAAACTCTCGGGCTGCGAGCACTGGAAAGGTTGCACAAGCGCCTGCCTGTACCCAATGAACATGCGGCACTGGCCAAGCTGGTCAGCGAGCATCACACCAAGTTACATCGCGTAGAAGAGTTGAAAGCCAGCACGTTATTGAAACTGCTTGAACAACTCGACGCGTTCCGCCGCCCCGAGCGACTGAACAAGTTTCTGTTAAGTTGCGAGGCAGACGCGCGCGGCCGTACCGGGCTTGAAGACCGTGATTACCCGCAGCGCGCCTACCTGCTTGCTGTGCTGGAAGCTGCCAATAGCATCGACATCCCTGCGTTGCTCGCCAGCAAGGAGGAATCGGCTATGCCCGGCGAAGTCATTGCGAAGGCCAGGCAACAGGCAATCAGCGCTCACCTCAAACAGATACGTGGCGCATCATGACTGCGTCTTCAGTCAGGAATACAAGACAGCCTGAAGAGCAGAAAGTCGCTCTGGTTACGGGAGCAGCCCGACGTATTGGTGCGTGTATCGCGAAGTCATTGCATGCCCAGGGTTTTAGAGTAATCATTCACTATCGCAGTTCGGCTTCAGATGTCGAGCAACTGGCGAGTGAGTTGAATGCGCTGCGCCCCGACTCTGCAAAAACTGTACAGGCCGATCTCTGCGACCAGCAGGATGTCGCCAGACTCGGGCCGGAAGCGATGAAATGCTTTGCGCGCATCGACGTATTGGTCAACAATGCTTCTTCGTTCTATCCCACTGAGTTTGGTCAGAGCAATAATGCCCAATGGGATGATCTGATCGACAGCAATCTGCGCGCTGCCTACTTTCTTACGCAAACACTGTCAGAGGAATTGCGCAGTCGACAAGGTGCCGTGGTCAATATCGTGGACTCCTATGCGGATGCCTCACTCGCCGGCTATCCGATCTACAGCATTGCCAAAGCAGGCCTGAAAGCCATGACGCGCGCGCTGGCGAAAGAACTCGCGCCTGAGGTGCGGGTGAATGCAGTCTCGCCCGGTGCCATTCTCTGGCCGGAAAACCTCAGCGATGACAACGATGAGTCTGTGCTCGCCAAGCGTGCGGAGATACTGGCGTCGATTCCGCTGGGCCGCAGTGGAGAGGCAAATGAAATTGCCGACTGGGCGGTGTTTCTTGCGACACGTGCACACTACATGACCGGACAGACGATCCGGGTGGATGGCGGCAGAAACCTGAATCTCTAGATCTTATCTGAGGGGTTTTGCGTTAATAGATTCCAGCCTGAGCACACTACTGCTCCAGGCACTAGTACCAAACAGAATGACTGCTTAGCGCGGCGAATCAGCGACTAGGTACAAGAATGGAAAGTGAATAGATAGAGAAAAGATAGTAAGAGAAGTTTGCGAAGAGGACACACCATGTACACAGTGTACGGAGACATACAATCAGGTAACTGCTACAAAATTAAGCTGCTGCTGAACATGCTCGGTGAAGAGCACAACTGGCAACACGTGGATATTCTCAAGGGCGAATCCCGCACTGAGGATTTCCTCGCCAAGAATCCCGTTGGCAAAATTCCGCTGCTCGCTTTCACCAATGGCCAGTACCTCGCCGAGTCCAATGCGATCCTGAATTACCTGGCGGACGGCACCGCCTTCTTGCCCGACAATCGCTTCCAACGCGCGCTCGTACTGCAATGGCAATTCTTCGAGCAATACAGCCATGAGCCCTATATCGCTACCGCGCGCTATATCAACAAGTACCTCGGCATGCCGGCAGAGAAGAAAGCGGAATTTGAAGGTAAACAGGAAGGAGGACACCGGGCACTGCGTGTCATGGAAACGCAACTAGAAAAAAGCACGTTTCTTATCGGCGATCAGTTCACCATCGCTGACATCAGCCTGTATGGATACACTCATGTGGCCGATGAAGGCGGTTTTGATCTCGGTGCCTACCCAGCAATCTCAAGCTGGCTGGATCGCGTGGCCAACCTCGACGGCTACATCAGCATGGCTGACGCCGCCTGAGGTCACTACGCGTCCCAATCGAATTGCTTTTCCACCAACGGCTGGCGGGACTGATCGTAGTCCTGCCACAGCTGTTGGTAAGTTTTGCCACTCGGCGGATGAATCTCGTTCGCCAGCAACTCGGAGAGCGGGCGCAAGACATAGGCATTCCGGGTAATCTCCTCACGCGGTAACTCCATCCCCGCCTCGCTGCCATCGCTCTCACCATAGGTGAGAATATCGACATCGATAACCCGCTCGGAGAAACGCGGCTGAGACCGGTCACGGCCCATACCATCTTCCAGCTGTTTCAGGAACTGTTTGATGCTGTCCAGAGACTCATCGGTGTCCACAGCCACCGCCAGATTCAAGAAGTTCGCACC
>JASBUV010000015.1 GCA_030147705.1 Gammaproteobacteria bacterium | reverse complement strand
GCCATCGCCGTGATTCTGCGTGCGGTGACATCCACCGAAGGTGTCAGCACCGCGAAGCCACCGCAAATAGGCATCGACAATTTCGGCGATAGCAGCATCGATATCGGCATGCGCTACTGGGTGCCAACAGACAAACTCTTTGCCACCAAATACCGCGTCAATCAGGCGGTGTTCAAGGCGCTGGAAGAGAACGGCATCGAGATTCCGTTTCCACAGCGCGATGTGCATTTGCTGCCGGCAGAGGCATCAGTCCAGAAAGTGTGAATCTGGCAGAGCGATGCTGCCTAACTATCAATCGAATTGCTTATGTCGCAGGAGTTGCCGGAGTTTCGGCAGTAGTTTCAGCAATTCGTGCTGGCTTGCGCATGGTGCGGCAGGGATTCTGCTTCATGCGCCATGCGGCCTTCCAGGCCATGCCTGTCATGTAATTGATTTCGTTGACACGCAGGCGACAAGCTTCCTGAATGGTCTCGACGTTTAACAGTTTGCCGAGATTGTCGAAATCGTTATTACTACCGGCGTACAGTGTGACCCAGTAGTTGTTGTAGAGAGCAGACATGGAGGTGGCCTGCTTCTCGCCGTCGACACTGATGGTCAACGTACGCAGGTAGCCATTCTCTTTCAGTTCACTGACTACGCGACGCACTTCCTGCTTGCCGCCTTCGGTTGAATGATCCGACTCTTCACCAAAATTCTTAACGCTCAAGGCGAAAAACAGATCTGATTCGTCTGCTTCGTTCCACTCGAGTTCGATACTGCGTTCGCGAATCTTGCGCAAGTCGCGCTGAAAACTCTTGCGCTTGTCGTTCGAAAAATTCTGCAGCATATGATTGTCGAAATCGTAATCAAAATCGGCAGGCACCAGATAGAACTGATGATCCAGTTCAGTGAAATTTTCGGTGAATTGCGGATGCATCGCGAGCAGCTCATCCACGTAGCCGCCGCGTAAATCGAAGAAATCAGTCTTCGCTGGAAGCTGCTCGTAGAACTCAGGAAAGTCTTCCAACCGAATCCACAGGTCCCTGCTGTCCGGGTAGCTGCCGCCGAACAACTCGTTACTGCCATCGGTGCTGTCTTCGACGAGCGGAATCAGGCCGTCAACCTTGCCGTCTGTTTCATGCACCATAAAATTGAGGCGATAGCGATTCTGGTCATGGAAGGCGTACATCAACTCCCACTCGTCCCAGGCACGAATATGTGGGCTAAACTGCTCCCACAGTGCTTCACATTCCGTCAGATCGTGGCAAAAGCGGATCATGATTCGCGCAGATACCCCCAGCTATGAAGTTTGTCGCTGTCTTCGAGCCAGCGATCACCAATATCGACCCGGTAATACATGTGAGGAATAATCAGATTGCGGATACGTGAGTAGGCTTGTCGCTGCGCCTGCTTCATGGTCTGGCCAACGCCACAGACAACGAGAATGACCCCGGAATGACCCGTGATCACCCATTCATCGTTGATGAGTTTGACGTCCTCAAAGTGTACCCCTTCCTTGCTTTTGCGGAAGTGAATAATGGTGTCCTTGGATTTGACGTTAAACGTCTCCGGGTCCGAGAACGGGAAGGGTGGCACCACGATGCGCACGCCAATCTGGAATCCGGTGCGAGCCTTGAATGTAGAGCGTGTGCCGCTGGCCAGCCCGTAGAGCAGGTCGCCCATAGGTGTCTGGATGCCTTCTGACTGGATAAAAATCGTTGGATAACCGAAGCGAGCAGTGAACTCCAGCGGGTAGATGCTGCTACCGCTGACGATACAATTCAGGTCGATGTAGCCAACATAGCCTTCCTCGGCGAGCTTGTTCTCGAGCTTCTTGAGAGTCTGATTGAATAGCCGGTTCGGGCCGGTCCAGAACATCGCAGTGCCCATTTCGCCTGTTGAAGGCCCCAGATCCCCCGGGAACAACTTCTTGTGCTCGAAGTTGATGTTGATCGGGTAGACGAACTGCTTGCCATTGAAAAACGCACCCACGGCGACTTCGACGCCTTCTACGCGCCGTTGCAGCTGGAACGAGGGAATCTTGCTGGACCAGGCCTGCTGGTAGTCTTCCAGCACCTGAAGCACGTCCGAGCCATCTTCTTCTTCACCGATGAACAGCAGACCCTTCATGTTCTGCGCTTCACCGGAAGGCTTGATGACATAGCGTGCGCGATTCTCACGCACGAAGGTGATTGCATCATCAAAGCTTTCGAAATGCTTGTAGGGGATGATGTGAATGCCGTGCTTTTTCAGCTCTTCCTGACCGAAAGAACGGTCGTCCTCGAGCTTGTCGGTATAAGGTGTGCCACCCACAACATGCTTGCCAGCTTCTCTCAGCTTCTTGGCTTCGGTGCCCATGCCGAGTACATCGTCGAAGACGATTACGTCGGCCCAATCGACCTCCGCTTTCCAGTCATCGACCATTGGCACGAAGCCAGCGCCAATATCCTTGTCGGCCGGATTCTCGATGAAATACTTAACGTCATGGCCTTCCTTGAGGATGTCCCAGGCAAGGTCGCCAATCAGAGCGTCGTAGGAAACAAATAGAAATTTCATAATAGGTCCGGCCATAGTGAAAGCGCGCGAATCATAAGGTAAACCCTATTCGATAACAATAAAAGAGCGAGGGTAAATTAGTGTGCGCAGCAGCGCGATGGAAGGGTGCTTCAGGCAGCGGCGGCGTCGAGTTCTCTCACCAGCAGCAGGGACTCTCTTGAGAGTGCCACAGACCGTTTTATCCAGTTTCTCAGCTTGACCAGAACGATCAGCATCTCCAGCCAACCGAGAATCGAACCTGCGGTCTTGATCGCAAACTTCACCAGCTGCCAGATCTGGCCAATGATGAGACCGCCCAGCTCCATGGCTCTGATGCGCAGTTCCAGTTTATGGAAAAACTCGATTACGCGCTGTCGCGTGCAAGCGGGATTAACAACAACCGTGAAGTCGAAATCAACAGACTTCGATACATACACTGCATCTGTACTTGAGCCGCCGACCGGTGAGGTGAAGAAGTAGTCGAAACCAATCGCGACCACGCGCATGATGGCCTTTAGCCGCTCATAGATCGCAAAAGCGCCTTTGGCGAGGGTTCGGGCCAGATTGCGCATCAGGCTCTTGATTGCGCGCACCGCTTTGCGGAACAGATTGAACACCCAGCTAAACGCTTTCTTCACCCCGTCGATGATACGTGCGCCGAGGCTCTTGTAGGATTTCTCCAGCGCCTTGCGCCGTTTATTGTCGGCGAGAATGCCGTCGAGATTCTGTGAAGCCAGCAAGTCATCGTTGGCATCGGCGCTGTCCGGCTCCAGGTTTTGCGCATCGGCAAAGAACCAGGCATGAAAGTGCGATGCCTTTCTGATGCTGGAGTCGATTTGGCGCTCGAGGGCGTATTTCTTGAGCGCGCCTTTGAGTGAATCATACTGTTGGTTGAGGTTATCGAGATCGAACATGATGTTGCCCGGGCGCACGTCATATCCGAGTAACCAGAGCTCTACGAGCGCGAGCTTGTCAGTAAAATGTTTCAGCAAGCGCAGGCGCTTTTTTTCTTCCAGAGGATAGTCAGGATGCTGATTCTTGATGTTCAAGCTACTCCCTTCCACCGGGAGTGAATGTAGCAACTTCTTGTGATCGAACAACAAATCGATAAGCTGACTGTCGAGTGTCGCTGACAGCGGCGCTTCCACGTAACCAAGCATAGAGCAGATGCGGGCGAAATCCCTTAGTCCTTCGCTGAATCTTTTCTGATAGCGCCGCAGCTTGGCACCTCTGAGTTCACCGCGCGGCGGCAAGGACTCGATCAGCCCGTAGGAGTAGAGCCGGAGGTGCACCGCACGGCTGACAAGCGGCCGGGCCGAGTCATGGCTGAACCAGTACTGGATATCGGACTCTGTGTCGAAAGGGGCGAGCTGGGTAAGAGCCTGCCAGCAAAACTCATCAAGCTCGCCACTCTGCTCACGCCCCAGATGCGACTGAAAGCGTTTTAACGCCTTCTCGAAATCGCGACTTTTCATATGAGTCGGCGAGTTGGCTTCGCTGTAACCCAGCAGCCACAAATAGGTGAGCGCGATCTTGTGCCGCTTGTCAGGCGCTACTGATCCGACCTCCACGTCAAAGACATGGCCGTCGTCGGAGAGTCCGTCGAGTAGCAGGCCGAGCCGGTCATAGGACTGGTCATCGGCATTGGCGACATCTTGGAGGGAGAGCGAAGCCGTCATGTAAAAACCAACTCAGAATCGACTATCAAGCCTGGTCAGGATCCGCGTCAATCTTGCCGAC
>JASBUV010000286.1 GCA_030147705.1 Gammaproteobacteria bacterium | reverse complement strand
GAGTCAGCAGATGAATTCCGCAATGCCCTCGGCGGACTCGTTGTGCATGTCCTGTTTGAGAACGGGGACGCCAGCGCGCTGTTGAGAGGCGAGCTTGGCGACCGGGCCAGAGAGCTCGACTGTGAGACTTCGCTTGAATCTGTTGAGCGCGAATTGAGGATCGGATCCCGTCGCCTGTTCAAAAACTACTTTGGGAGTGCTTTCCAGTTCCATCTCAGTACTGAAGATGGGTGGCTGGCTGTTGATCGCTATGATGTGCTCGAGTCTGCATCCGAATCTGCTGGCATGCGCCTTGTGCTAGGCCTGAGCGCAGATCTACCCGCAATAACTGCATGTAGTGCAGCAACTCACGGCGCGACCTGGAACACCTCGCTGCCACTACTCAAGATGACTCTGAATCCGGAGGCCTCGCTTAACGTCTATTCACTGTTGGAGAACTTTTGCCTTGAGCGACTGATTGTAAACGCCGATGTGTCTGGAGCGCGCAATATCGTCGCTTACAACAACATCAGTCAACTGGACCCTTCCAAACCCTTTTACCCATTTGGACCGCTCCCGACGCTCAGTTCCTATATGGCGATCGCCTCACCGGAAGCGGCCAGAAAACGCATAACCGCATTTACTGTGCATCTGAATTGGGGCGACCTGCCAATGGGTGAGGACGGCTTTGATGGGCACTATCAGGGTTATGCGTCGAAAATAAGGAATGCCAGCTTTACAACAGATGTCTGTGTGCTGAGCAATGGTAGCTGGCAGCCGCAGTCCAGAGCACAAATACAGAATGTGCCGCTATTCACCTGGCGCGATAAAAAGCTGTTGGATCAGCAAACTATCAAGGTAGAGGCTGCTGAGTATCTGCGGCCTATTGATCCCGATGCGCCCTATAACGAATTGGATCTGGGGCTGAAAACCCGTAACGGTTTCATCAAATTTTCACTGGCATCCCCTGAGAGCGGTTTTGGTCATCATGAATACCCGGTGCAACTTTCCGGTACGCTCGAGAGCAATGCGAAGAAGCGCGTGAAGAAGAAGTCGAAGTTGCCTAATGCGCCTTACACGCCGCTGCTGAACAGAATTTCCATCGATTACAGCGCCTCCAGCACTATCAATATGAACATGCAGAGCAAGGCTGGTGCTGAGAAAAATCCTGAAAAGGTGTATCGCCTGCATCCGTTTGGCGCTGAAAAAGTGTATCCGGCAGCCAATGCGAGGGCGCTCCCAATTCTGAAACCTTTCGACTGTGATGGCAGCTTGCTGATCGGCTTGTCAGGTACCGAAGTCAAGGGTTTGATCAATTTGTATTTCTCACTCTCTGATGATTCACGGCGTACCAGAGCTGTGGAAGAAACCCGCTTTCACTGGTCGTATCTTGGCCAAAATGGTTGGGCGCCGCTCAGCAGAAACAGGGTTGTGAGTGATGGTACAAAGGGCTTTCTCTGTTCAGGTATCGTATCGCTCGATCTGCCAGAAGACATGAGCAATGAGCATCTCGATATGCCGGGTTCCCGGTATTGGCTGAAAGTCTCGACCAGCTCAGCATCATCAAATTTTTGCAGTTTGCGTGAGGTGAAAACTCATGCGCTGAAGCTGGTCAGGAGCCAGGAGGATGGAGCCAGCTTCGATCCGCACAGCGCCAGCTTGACCAAAATGAAGTGGCAGCCCTTAAAATCTGTACCAGGCCTTACCCAGATCCAGCAGATCGATCAATTCATGGATGTTGATAAGGATGAATCGCGCGATGAACTGATCACCCGGGTAAGTGAACGCATTCGGCATCGCTCGAGAGCTGTTAACCCTTGGGATTACGAGCGCTTGATCCTGGAGCGATTCCCGATTGTTGGCAAAGTTATGTGCTTGCCAAACAGGTCCATAGAGACTCTCGATCCTGTGCCCGGCAATCTCCTGCTTATCGTTACGCCACGAGTCAATAACGCTGCCGAGACGGTTGGCAAGCTGCCGAGACTGAGCGCCGTACATCTAAATGATATCCGGGATTTTATCTCCGCGTATTGTCCGCCATCGGCATCAATTGAGGTGGCCAATCCGGTATTCGAGTGGGTGCAAGTTAGATGTACAGCGATTTTCGATCAGCACGCGAAAGACGGAATGTATATCGACCGACTGGATGAGGATATCAGCCGCTTTCTCAACCCCTGGGAAAACGTCGGCTACGGACTGGAGTTCAATCGGCCCGTCAAGCGAGAGGATTTGTATTCCTATATCTACAATCTGGATTACATTCGCTACCTCACCGATTTTTCGATGCTCCATATCACTCGCTCTGGTGACGGGTACTATGCGCTGGGCGATACGGTACATCAGGAAATCATAGGCGGAGATGCCAATGTGGCGCCGCACTATCCCTGGAGCCTGATAGTTCCTTTACGGCATCACTACATCGAAGTGAGCAATGAAGTCGAACCCATCACTCCGGATGTCACTGGCATTCGCGAGCTTGAGATCGGCAGCACTTTCATTATAGGCGGGCTCTAGAATGGCAAAGCAGAATAGAGAGACGCTTAAACGGTTTTTCAGTGCGGGCAAGCTGCCTTCGGAAGAGCACTTCGCTGACCTTGTCGATTCCTCGCTGAATATCATCGACGAAGGTTTCGCCAAAACGGAAAAATATGGATTTGAAATCACACCACAGAAAGGTAGTGATGATACCGAGAATCTGATCAGCTTTTTTAGAAAGCTAACTGACAAGTTGCCGGCCTGGTCGATCAGCTATCACGCGCGTAATGAAGCCCTGCAATTCATCCACACAGACAGTACAGACAATACCAAGAAAACAGTTCTGTCCCTGGATAAACATGGCAAAGTCTGTATCAACGGCGAGGAATACAACGAAACCGGCGATGCAGGACTACTGGCGACGAGCAATCAGGTACAGCTGGATGTTGGTGGTGCAATCCGCGCTCCCGCCCGTATCGGCGTTGGCCTTGACAGAGAAGCAACTGTTCCCGCGAATGGCTTGTTTCAGCCTATTACCGGAAAACTGAGCGGTTTTCAGGCTTTGGAAGTCGTCGCCAAAGTCGAATTGAAGGACGAAAAAAGGTTCGCCATTCTGCATGCCATTGCGTTGAATGCGCACAATCCGACCTGGCGTTTTCTGAATTTTTGGAATCGAAGCAGACGAATCAAGGTTCATCAGTCCTATCACAGTGGTCCCAGAGACCGAATGAAGCTGCGCTGGGAATCGGTAAAAGACGATGATAATCCGGGCTTGCCACAATACCGCCTCTGCATCAAATCAGCATTCAAGTACCCTGGCGATGCCAAAATCAAGTATCACGTGACACGCCTGTGGGGTCCTGATCCAGGACTGGGTGTCGATGAGTTCGCCCCCAGACCTCCGGTGGTCGAGCCAGTGGAAGCAGAGACCGAAACTGACCCTGAAACAGAACAGCAGTGAGTGAGCGAATTCGAGTAGCCCAACCATGAAATCGAGCCTGACCATAAAGCGCAACACTGGGGAATCCCATCCCTGGGGTTTTGCGCAGCTGCGCAAAGAGGGGATCGAGATATCTCAAGCGCTCTCTGGTTCTGGATGGACAGACTACAATTATCACGATCCTGGCGTAACCATTCTTGAGCAACTCTGCTTCGCGTTAACGGATCTCATCTATCGATCCAAGTTTGATGTCGGCGATTATCTCTGCGATATGCGAGGTGATATCGACATGCAGGCGCTAGGTTTGCATGCCCCGCAAGATGTCTTGTTCGGCAGGCCGGCGACAGTACTGGATTACCAAAAAGCGCTCGCCGACATGTCGCATGATATCAATGATGTGCGCATAGCCACTGACGGAAGCATGCCGGGAGCCGGCGGTTACGGCTTGTATCGCGTGAGAGTTCGCAGTGCGGCACAGTCTGGAGATGACGCGCCCGATGCATCGGAACTGGTGCGGCAGACAACGCAGAATTATCACAAGATCAGAAATCTCTGTGAGGATCTGGAGAGCGAAGTGCTTGTCGCCGAAGACATTGATTGTCAGCTCATGGCTGAGATCAGCATCAAGCCGGGCTATCGCGTAGCTCACGTCATCGCGGAGCTGTTCCATCTGACTGTTCGTGAGTTGGACAGAGGGGTCAGCTATATTTCTTACAGTGACGGGTTGGAAGAAGGGCGGTCTCTGGATAGTTTGTTTGAAGGGCCATTTACACAGAATGGCCTGATCTCAAATGATGCATTTACCGTTAGCGGAGAAGATCAGGATCTTCGATTGCTTGAGTCCGCAATCTTGTCGCGTGCACGTAAAATCGAAGGAATTGATTACATCGCCGCACTGCGCTTGCGTCCGCTCGCATCGCCAGAGGACGAATCAGATGAGCGGCGTTATCGGCTCGCCATCCCGGAGCAAGCGAAAGATTTTAGAGATATTCGCCCATTTTCAGCGAACCGGCCTGTCAATTTTTCAATTGCTGAGTTCAAAGCGCAGTATGAGATGCTTCGCTTTGCGGGTCGTACCAAAGCCTATCGGCTCTCGGAAGACAGACTGCTTTCTGAGCCTCCACGAGGTATCTATCGTGATCTGGGCCGTTATCAGTCAGTTCAGAATCAATTTCCTGCTGCCTATGGCATCAATCAGTTCGGAGTGCCAGAGAGCGATCCGCCGGAGAGGCAGGCGCAAGCTCTCCAATTGAAAGCCTATTTGCTGTTGTTTGAGCAAATCATGTCGAACTATCTGGCCAACCTGGGTTCTATTCGGCAGTTGTTTTCAGTCCGATTCAAAGAGGAATCCACGTATTTCAAAGGCATTCTGGACAGCAATGAAATCCGGGATCTTGACGCGGTGTATCCTGAGAACGCTGCGGAGATTCTTGATGAGATTCTGGGAAAGCTTGATGACTTTGTAGGTAGAAAGGGCAGATTGCTGGATTACTTGCTAGCGCTCTACGGTGAAGAATTCAATCAGGAGCATCTACAAGGCTCAAATTATTACCTCTCAGATGAGGAGCTCAAGCGGTCAATCATCCTGAATAAGATTCGTTTGCTGAACAGGATCAAATTTGCCAGTGGTGATCGGGCCGCAGCAATGAACATCTTTGCTGAAACTGATAGCAAACTATCTGGTGGGAACGATCGCTATGGCGACCTGGAAAATGGCCGGGTATCCGGTCTCCAGTACCGCAGTAGTATCTTTCTTGGCTTCAAGGATTTGGTTCCCAAGTCATTGGTCGCTGAGGTGTTCCGACACAACCTCGAAGTGCTTGGCGACGAGCGCAGTGCAGCCGGGGATAGGCGAGATGCGTTGGTAACGCGCGCCAGAGAATTATTCGCCGGAGATTTCGGCGCGGAAGACGAACGCTACTATCAATTTGTGCGCCGCAATATAGCGGAATTCGCACCGCTCAATAATGGCCGACTGGAACGCAGCTTGCTGGTCTACGGCGTCAATGAGTCCAACTACGAGCATCGCGAAGGAAAACTTTACCTCAAGCTGGGTGGGGCTGGCAGTGTCGAAGAGCGTGCTGGATCTGACATCGCGTTGATTGATGTGGGTGATGAAGAAGCTGCCGGGAAGTCGCGCTTCTTGCGGAGACTGCTTATCCATCTCAGCAAGGAATCTGAGGGCATGCACGTGCTCGAACACATTCTGCTGCGCCCGCAGAACTTCACTGACCAATCTCCTGAGGTCAAAGAACAGTACGCGAACAAGATAAGTGTATTTCTGCCAAGCTGGACTGCGCGCACCCAGGATCGGGAATTTAGATCACTGGCAGAAGATATACTGCGCGAAAATTGTCCTGCGCATATCCAGCTCAACGTTTACTGGCTGGGTTTTGCTGACATGTGTGAGTTTGAGGTATTGCAGCATGCCTGGCAGGAATCGCTGCGGCGTAATGATCGTTTTGAGAATCCTGGCGTTCTGGATCAGAAAAGCCAGTCCCTGTTGCGCTTTGTGGAGTTGCAGCGCGCTGGGAAGTTCAGTGCACCGGGAGGCGGTGACGCACTGCGAGAGCTACGCAGTAGCATCGCAGAGAAGACAGCAATCCAATTAGAACACTACCGCAATCGACGTCGGGATCTGCAGCTCTCCGCTCGACGTGAGCAAGATCCTGAGCTCAATTATCTATCGGGTATTGAGAGCTTTCAGGAAGAGATGCAGAAATTCCAGTTTCTGATCATCAACCACATGCAACTTCTTGAGAGCGATGATGGTGGGGCGGTCAAGCTACCCGATAGCGAGGACTGGAGCTTCTATCTGGGTCGATCGAGTGTCATTTTGCCCAAGCCCAAAGCGTTCCGACTGGGCTCCAGTCACAAGAAACATTTTCATGGCATCAAGACGCTCGTTGAAGATGAGATCAGCGCTGCATTGGGAAGTGCGACTAGTACGACATTTCATTGGGTAGTCCCGAAAGATTTCAAGCGTGTAGTTCTGGCGTATCGTGATCGTCAGCGAGAGGGTGGTCAGCACAGGTTGAGAGTGCTTCTCAAACGCTTGCAAGACAACACAGATGTGAGTGGTAGCGCCCAATCCTGGCGCGAACTGCTGGATGTTGCACAATGAAACAACGCCATAGTATTGAATCAGCGGTTCTCAATGTGAATTTCTCGAGTGAGGAATTGGCGCAGGAGCAACAGTACGAGTTGGAAATGTTTGCCAGAAACAAGATGCTGGCAGTTGTTAATGAAATCTTTGATGAATTATCAGACAGTGACGAGATCTTCCGAATCGACAAGCTGGAGGTAGACCTCGGCGACATCGGTCTGGGATATTTCTATGACGATTTTTCCAGTCGGCTGAAAGAAAAGGTGCGGGAGTCTCTTGGTGGCGAGATTGCCAGTTTTCAGCAATTCGGTAATCCGGGTTCCGGATCGATCAAGCGCATTGCCTCGGTCGATGCCGATCTGGCCGCGGTTTGTGAATTTCTCTCGACAGGGCGTCTTCCCTGGAATGCTCCAACCGGATTCACAAGCCATTTTGATGGAATGTTCGCAGAGTTGTTGTCGTCTCGGGCCGAGGAGTTGATCCAGTTTATGCGCACCTCGCCTGCCAAAGATCGCATCCTCGGCAGATTGCTGAACCAGCTCAGCTCAAGCAATGTCCTTGCGGTGCTCGCTCGCCTGATTCGGGTGCGCGGCACAGATGTACAAAAGTTGCTTGATGAAATCTGGCCGCACTTGGGCTTACAGGCTTCACATTTTGCCCGCTTGCCAGATGCTGTGCGCATTTCCCTGTTGTCGTCTTTGCTGGCTAACTATGAGTCTTCGAGCGATCGGGGGATTGGCTTGCTGACCGGTAATCTGGTCAGGCTTGCTGCGCAACTGAATGGAAGATCAACCGTGCAACTTTTTCTGGAACTGAGTACTGCCTTGCATGGTGACAAGCAATCGGTGCTTGGTGCCAGTGTACTCGATGCCCTCACATGGGCGAGTGAAATGTCTGGCCTGGGTGTAATCGAGCAAGAAAAACTTCGCAAACTCAGGCGTGAGCTGGAGTCGAAGCTGGAGCGGCGCGATTCACGGGTTACTTCCGGGCAGGTCAGCGAAGTGGAACTAAGAATGTTGCTGGAAAGCGCAGTGAAGACAGGAAAAGCGCAGGGTATACGTTCCAGCTGGAAAGAACTGATCTCGTCAATGGCTCCCTTGCTTGTCGACGTTGTTATGACCGAGGGTCAGCGTGCGGAGGTAAGGCGAAGCATTGCGCACTCTTTTCCGGAGCCATGGGTGCGCGATATTGTGCGGGCGCTCGAGCCATCCGAGCATGAGTTCATTGAACGATTGGTAGCTGAACCAAAAACGCTATTGGGTGAGCGGCAGTCGCTGGCTGTTGATGACAATCTTGCCAAGCGGTCGCTGTGGGAATTTACCCTGAGCTATCTGATTGTGGAGCGCGGTAGCCGTTTCAATCGCAAATCCTACATAGCCAGCGTGAGCCGGCAAATGGCCGCGCATATCAACGTGTCAGTTACCGAACTCTACGATTCGATTCTGACGCTGCTGATGATTGCTCAAGGAGATAGTCGTATCAAAGTCGAGCTCATGGCACTTATCGGCGAACTCCGGTCCGAGTCGCTGGGCCATGAGGCGCGAGTTGGTTCCAGCGATGGCGCCTCTCGCTCCTCCAACTTAGCTGGGCACGATCAGGCTGACAAAGATTGGCTGCGGGAATCGTTTAGCGGGGAATCTGGTGTATCCATTGAGGAAGGATTCAGGCAATCGGTGGAGGCATTATCTCTGGCACTGTACAAAGGTCGCCCCGCGGAACTGGAGAAGCTTTGGCCGGTACTGCACAAACAGAATAAAGTCTGGTTGCGCTCTGTATTGCAGAGAACAGGACAGAAAGCGGACACACGGCACATTATTGCCAGCACCTTTAATGAGCCATTGCTGCGGGCTGTGGTGAAGGTAATCGAGCCAGTAGCCGGAGATTACATCTTCGAAACCCTGCACTCAAAGCATCTTATATCCAAGCGGGAAACAAGCGCGAGACGCAGTAGATTGGTGGTCGGTGGCAGAGATGCGTATATCGCATCCTGGGAATTTACCCTGACCTACTTGCTGGTGGAGAGGGGGAGCCAATTCAACAAGAAATCCTATCTTGCCAGTGTGATCCAAAAGCTGGCGGCTCGGGATAATCTTAACGTTGCTGAGTTTTATCATTCACTACTATTGACGTTTGGTAGTGATCAAACTGACAACCTGAAGTTGCAAGAGCTGGTAAGCCTGTTAGCCCAACTCTACCGCGAAGCAACTGGCTCAGAATGGACTTCAGTTCTGCGCTCAGATATGTCTGGGCCACTTGCTGCAGACCAGCGCAGGTCGACTTGGCGTTCTGACGCAGTGGCCTTTACGGCAGGCACTGAGGCCGAT
>JASBUV010000233.1 GCA_030147705.1 Gammaproteobacteria bacterium | reverse complement strand
CTCATCACCAGCGCGAGAATCATCAGCGTGCCTGAGATGAAGAACTGGATGCCCACCATGATGGAACGCATGCGTCCCGAATAGCCGGTCGAGCCTTTCGGCCGCATCATGGTCACGAGCGGTACGAAAGCGGTGCGCAGTGCCGGGTATCCACCCGCAATTGCCACGATCACCACCATGACGATCAGCAAGATGAACCACAGCGATGGATCGCTCAGTAATGCCGGGCTGATACCCACCATGCTCTGGCCAAGCACTGAAAGAAAATAGTAGAGAATGCCAAGCGTCAGAACCAATGCGATGAGCATGAACAATAAACTCTCATAGCAATACTGCACGAGCAGCAGGCTGCGTTTCGAGCCGAGGATTTTCTGTACGCCGATCTCCTGACTACGCAGTGATAACTGTGCGACCACGAGGTTGGAGTAATTGAGGCAGCCGATAAGTAGCACCAGCGCACCGGCAACGATCAAAATGTCTGGCAGATTAAAGCCACCGGTGATGAATGCCATTTGCGTGGCGATCAGCTCGTTCGTGGGTAGTAACTCAAACGTTTGTTCCTCCCTGCGCTCTTCGGGCAGCGTGTTCTGTACGAAGGCGTCGAGGCGCTGGTTAAACTCAGCCTCATCAAATGGCATGTCTTCCGGGATCTCGATGTAGACGAAATCCGATTGATTGCCCCACTGATCGGCATCGGGATCTGCGCCAGCGGCGATACGCGCTTCGCGCCGATACTGATCCATTAGCGCCATGGGGATGAACAGTTCTGAACGGAAGAAGCCGATACTGGATTCGAGATGCGAAGGGAACTCCAGCGTTTTGGTCACACCGGCTATCACGACATCGTGCCGGTTCTCAATCAACAAACGTTCGCCGACCACGTCGGTTCTGCCGAACAGTTTGCGTGCACCGGACTCGGTGATCATGACAGAGTTAGGTGGCAGCTCTTCACCGGTTGCGATGCCATGCAAGGTTTCCATCGGAAAGATATCGAAGAACCGTTGCTCCACATATTTGGAGTCCATCGCCATGGTTTCCTGATCAACTTCCACCGTTAATGGAAAACCGGTGCTGGATTTGACGATGTTGGGAATCTCCGGGAATGCCGTGCGTAGATAACGTGCCGTGGGTTCATTCACGATCGGAAAGCGGTCGGGCATCTGGCTGTCGCCAACCGAGCGAATCATGATGTTGTAGATGCGATCCGCATTCGGAAAACCGCGATCGAAACTTTCCGAATAGTTGGACAGAATCACCGCCGACACAAAGCACAGAAACCCGATCACCAGACTGAGCATGCTGATTGCGGTGTGCAGCTTGAACCGGAAAAAGGCCTTCATGGCCATCTTGGTAAAATGGGCAAACATGGCGCTGTCCTCAGTCGTTGGTTCCGGTGTGCTCTTCGTTCGTTGCACTCGCCGTTTCGTTACTGACGACCGATATTTGCGCGCCGCCTGTGCCATTCACAACTTCGCCATCCAGCATTTCGATGATGCGATCTGCACGCTGTCCGTGTTCCGGTGAGTGAGTCACCATCAGGATTGTCACGCCGCTCTGCTTCAGATCACGCAGCAGGTTCATCACATCGTCGCCATTCTTGGTATCGAGGTTACCGGTAGGCTCGTCGGCGAGGATTAACTTTGGTTTGCCGACGATGGAGCGCGCCACCGCCACACGTTGTTGCTGTCCGCCGGAGAGTTCCTGCGGCTTGTGGCTGGCGCGACTTGATAGGCCGACCAGCTCCAGCGCATCCGCAACTCGCTGGCGGCGCTCCGCTTTGGAGAGGCCCATATAGAGCAGCGGTAAATCCACATTCTCGCTGACATTCAGATCATCGATCAGATTGAAGTTCTGGAAGATGAATCCGATGTTCTTCTTGCGCAGATCCACAAGGTCGTTTTCCGAGCGATGCCCGACTTCCTGACCATCAAAAAAATAGTCGCCGCTGGTGGGGTTGTCGATCATGCCGACAACGTTGAGCAAGGTGGACTTGCCACAACCGGATGGCCCCATGACGGCGACAAACTCGCCTTTGGCAATATGGATATTGACGTTGTTCAGGGCCGTAGTCTCCATATACTCGGTACGATAGGCCTTGCTGAGATTGCTGAGCTTGATCACTGTTCTTGTTCCTGTGTCGTTCGCATGAGTCGCGTTATAGTGATTAGACGCAAGCCATCCGAAAGTGTTACGTCAATTTTCACGGCGCTGCGTTTTTGCCGTGAAAACAAGGATTTATCCGATGTTTGCTGAGCTCAGATCGAGTGTCTTTCAGCCACTCCACGCTGCGATCTGCCATTCAATCGGGTCTATCGACACCGCAATGACATGTTCCTGCTCTACACTTTCTATTTCTGTTTCTGATTCACTACTTAACTGTCGCTGTTTCACATTCTCAGTGCTAAGGCACAGTGAACGCGGTGCCGAACTTGCGCTATGCTTGGCAGGACTACCAGAGAACACATCATGCGCCCATTATTGACGGACACCCTGAATCAACCCTTAATTCCAGAACGCCTCGGCACCGCCGCCGATCTGGTGACGTTCATTGGCAAACATCCTTCGTTATTTGTGATTACTGGTGCGGGAATCAGCCATGCGTCCGGCATTCCCACCTACCGTGACGAGATTGGCACCTGGAAAGGCAATACGCCGATTCAGCATGCCGAGTTTCTGGCTGACGAGTCGACACGCAAGCGCTACTGGGCGCGCAGTTTTCGCGGCTGGCCAAATGTGAATACGGCTTCACCCAATATTGCGCACCGGGCTCTGGCGGAGCTGGAGTCGAAGGGTTATGTCACGACGCTGGTCACGCAAAACATCGATCGCTTGCATCAGAAAGCCGGGCATCGCAAGGTCATCGATCTGCATGGTCGCCTGGACGAAGTCATCTGCATGGATTGCGGGACGAGCACACCGCGCGCGATTATTCAGGGGCAGCTGGAGCAGTTGAATCCCCACTTCGAAGAATTTCGGAAACAGCAATTGCGCATCGCGCCGGATGGCGACGCGGATGTTAGCGCAGAGCTGGTTGACAGAGTGCGCGTACCGGATTGCCTGCACTGCGGCGGCGTGCTAAAGCCGAATGTAGTTTTCTACGGAGGCTCTGTGCACAAGGAAAAAGTGAATTATCTGTACGAGCGATTGCAGCAGGCCAGCGCGTTGCTCGTCGTGGGATCGTCGCTGATGGTGTATTCCAGCTTCCGCTTCTGCAAATTCGCGCAGGAGAAAAACATTCCCATGGCTTGCGTCAATCAGGGACTGACGCGAGCAGATGCCATGTATCAACTCAAAGTGGATGCCGATTGTGGCCGGACACTGGAGTCGGTCACCAAGGCATTACAGCCACTGTCCAAGATGACTTAACCGCCGTTGAGTGCGCGGTTGAAGTCCAGTTTGGTTTGCCACACATCCGGGCAGCCAAATGCGTTCAGACATTCCACATCGACCAGAAACTGATAGGCGTTGCCACTGCCTTCTCGGGTCACAACCACGCCTACACCGGACGATGTCGTCAGTGGGCTCGTGGCTCGAATGCGAGTGTCACTTTCGGAATAGATCGGGAAATCAGAATTCTGCATCACCCAGACTTTCGCCTGCGCCCATTTCGTTTCGCAATCCAGTTGTGTCGTACAGCTGGGAATCGTGCTCTGGTATTCGTCCATCAAGGCCTGGGTTTCGGGCGAGACAGCACAGGCTGAGAGCAGTGAGCTAACGGCGACCGCGCCAAGCAGTAGGCGAGCCAGGCGACTGGTGTCGGTGAGGAAATCAGGGTTAGGTAAAGAGAGTTGGGCAAGTCTCATAGGTAGTATTCACCGGAGTTATTAGGATTCTTATGCTGTTGCGCAAGCGTCTGAAACAGTCGGCAGTTCACTCGCTCTCCATGACTGAGCAACTACACATTGATTGTTGATCAGCTACGCATCGACAAGCAACGGAGACGCTGACCGATTACCTGCCAGGTAATTGTATTCGCAACCCTGACACGGACAATAGCCACATACGATTAACGGCCGGAAATTGTGGTTAATGCCTGTTATTGGCAGGATGCAGTGCTCGGATTAGCGGCTTGTATTGCTGCAGTAAAGGACCGGACGGTTTGCCCGCACTGTACAGTAAGCCGCACCGGAAACCGGACCATACCTACGGGAGACAATGCCATGAACCTGAAGTCATTTTATCTGATCGCCGCAATAGCGGGAGCCATTATCCCTTACCTGTTCTTCATCAGCTTTGCTGCGGAAGAAGGCCTGAATCTGGTCGCTTTCGTGCAGGGGCTGTTTGTGAATGGCGCCGCTGGTGGCTTTACCGCCGATTTGTTGCTTAGCTCAGTGGTGTTCTGGGTGTTCATGGCCTCCCGGGCCAGCAACGGGCCCAAGCCGGGATTGTTCATCGTGTTAAACCTGACAATCGGGCTGTCCTGTGCGTTGCCAGCCTATCTTTGGGCATCGCAGGCGCAAGGAAAGTGAGAAGTCAGACGGTGAGACCGGTCGACAAGACAGGCCGGAAGTCGACTTCAAACCGGCTTTCAGGCGTTTAGCAAGCGAAGTAAAGTCGCGCTATCCCCCGAAATCTGTTGACGTTGACCTGTAAGGAGCGTATTGTGCAAGGAGCTCGAAACACCGATGCACTATTTATTTCCATTTCGAAGTTCCAACTCTCGTCCTGTAGCAAATAAGTATCAGCACGATTTTCTGGCAAGACACGCCCTCGCTTGCAACGAATCAATGTGGTGACACATTCCGTTCCTGTGGAGGGAAACTTATTTGTTGGCTAATAAGTAGCCACGTTAAAGTACAGGAGGACTATCATGTCCGATAAAATTTCTGGAACCGTTAAATGGTTCAACGAAAGCAAAGGCTTTGGCTTTATTGAAAGAGAAGGCGGCCCAGACGTATTCGCACACTACAGCGCGATCTCTGGCGGCGGCTTCAAGACTCTGAGCGAAGGCCAGCGTGTGGAATTTACTGTCGCCAATGGCGCCAAAGGCCCACAAGCCGAGAACATCATTGCTCTGTAAGTCTTTGACTGACACGCATTGAGTTCAATAAAAAGCAGGCCTCGGCCTGCTTTTTTTATGTCTGCTTGAAACTGCTCTGGGATCAGGCAAATTCTTTCGGGAAGATCTTGCGCCATTTGATGGAGATCTTTGCCATACCGATGATGGTATTGGTGAACGCGCGTAACGGCCCTGGCATGTTGGCGCGATACACATCCAGCAGCAGTGCGATGCGCCATTCATCTGTGTTGTTTTCCACGCTATGGGGATAGGTGTCGTCCCACAGCAGTGCGTCACCATTGCCGAGCTTGTATGCCTGATTGTCGATAGTCAGTGTTACGCCAGGCTCGCCTTGCTCATTCAAAGGTACCTGGAGTCCCATATAGAAACGGGTAATACCCCGGAAAGGGCCAGTGTGGGTGGGCACCTTTTTGCCCGGCGCCAGAAACGACACGGACGCTGACTTGATGTCGTCATTGGCACGCACCAGTCGAGCCAGTGTCGGACAGCGCTGCATGTTTTCCCGGATGTCCAGCCCATAAGCACGCAGTATAAACATGCGCCACTCCTTCTCGCCATGGGCAGACAGTTTGTACTGTTCGGGCATGAGTTCGTGGAAACGAGGCACCGACTGGATATCGTCTATCAGTTGCATGACTTCTTCCCGCACGACTTCCCAGTTCGAGGTAAATTCCTCGGCACGTGGAAAATACTGCTGCATATTCAGCACTGGCGGTGTTTTGACAAACGTGTTGTAGACCCCGGTAATACCGCTGCGGACTACACTGTAGGCTATGGACATGGGCTGGTTTTGCTACTTCTTAGTAAAGCTTGTTTTGGGGCAATGTGCCTTAAATGGAACAATTTTTCCAGCATCCGGAGTGAACAAAATATTCGCTGCTTCAGCGGCGCGTTGTTCATGCCGGAACGGGTAAAGCGATTCCTGACCTTTCAGAGCTTAGACGCGATTCTGTGAGTTTTGGTTTCTACCGCTTAAGTCGAAAATTCATCAATGCAGCTCATCACGCGAATCGGTTGGGTCCAGCAACTCTTCTTCCAGGCCGGGGTCTTCCACTTCGTCGTCCTCCAGCGCTTCACTACGCGGGTCCATCTGGATGGCGCCCTGGGCAGCTGCGGACGTTGCTGGTTTGAATTCATTGAAGCGTGCAGCCTCGCGCGCGCGCGAGCGAATGAAAAAGGCAGTCAGCAGTGCGCCGAAAATGAGGGCAACACAAAGCACGGCAAAGTAAGAACGCGGCCCGAACGCCTCCATGCTGAATGCAGTTAGCAGAGGACCGATGATGGAGCCGATGGCGTTGATCATCAGCAAACCGGTACCGACTTCGAGAAAGGTATCGGCTTCCACATAGTCGCTCGCGTGGGCAAGACTCAGCGCGTAAATCGGCATCGCAAAAGCGCCGAAGGCGAAGGTAAGCCAGGGGGTAAGTGAGAGCGGTAGCACAAAGATGAGTGCGGCCATTGCGGCTCCCAGCATCATGGTGCCAAGCATGACACGCCTGCGGTCGAGTTTGTCCGATAGCTTGCCGAGCGGGAGTTGCATCACTGCACCACCTGCAATACCCAACGCCATCATCATACTGATCTGGCCGACCGACAGTCCTGCCTGTAAACCGAACACAGGACCGAGCCCGTAAAAAGATCCGCTGACGCAGCCGGAAATAAACGAGCCTGCCGTGCCAGCTCGTGACGTGCGAATTACCAGCATGGGTGAGAAGCGTGCAGCGGGAATCGCTTTAGGCTGGCTGGAGCGTGTCAGGCACACTGGTAATGCGGCAACCACTACCAGCATTGCGGCGATTACGAAAAGTTGTTCGCCTTCTGGTGCTGCGACATTGAGCAATAATTGCCCGCCTGCCAGACCGGTAAGCACGATAGCGGTGTAGGCAGAAAGTACGCTGCCGCGCACATCGTTAGAGACCTGGGAGTTGAGCCAGCTTTCGATTACCAGATACAGACCGACGATCGCCACTCCCGACCAGAGCCGAAGAGAGAGCCACCACAGGAAGGAATCGCCCAGACTCAATCCCAGCAGCGAGGCGGTCATTACCGCCGTCAGCGCGGCGAATGTACGGATGTGACCGATGCGTGATACGAGCTGCGGAATCGTAAAACAGCCCAACAGAAATCCGATGAAATACAGGGAGCTC
>JASBUV010000269.1 GCA_030147705.1 Gammaproteobacteria bacterium | reverse complement strand
GCCAGCACCAGCTCAGAAAAAGCGGCACGGTTCGAATAGTTTTGGTAAGCAGGCAATGCTACGGCTGCAAGAATACCGATGATGGCTACGACGATCATCAGTTCGATCAGGGTAAAACCTTGTTGTACTTTCTTCATGACTTATCTCCAGGTTTGGCTCGTAACAAGCCGCTTCAGATCTGTGTGTGATTAAATTTGCGACGACGAGCTCGATCTTCTTGCTCCTCGCATTCTTACTCGTTCGCCCTTGTAATGGGTAACGTATGCCTGAATGGAGATACACAGAACGTGCCAACCTGAGGGTATATTCCTATCTCATTGAATATTATGAAGAAAAAGTGGGAGCCATCTGTCTTCCGTCAATTCTGTGAGTGACAGCAAGTGGCTACTTTGTTCGTCCAGTTGACAATATTTGTCACTATTTGACCCTCATAGTGGTGGCGAATCGTGATTTAATATCGTCTGCTGAATCAGCATTCAAATTAACGTCAGGATCGGCAGTCGGGCGTGTGACCCGATTCGCATCTCTGTTGTTGAGCAGGAGTATCAAGAATAAGTTCAGCTTCGGTTCATGAGCTTGAGCTTATAGTACGCTTGCAAATTAAGTTTTTGATTTGTATTGGGTTTTGTGGCTCCTTTCTGGAGCGAATTGAAATTGCAGCCCACTTGCGAAAGCCGATAAGGTGGTTTATGTTTACGGCCCTTTTGAAATGCAGAGCGCGCTCGGGAAAGATCCGGACTGCCTCTGAACAAAACAGGGCCTGACACAGGGTCTCTTCTAGTTAGTAGAGTTAGTAGAGTTAGTAGTAGCTAGAAGCCGAACGGCCATCATCGATGGCCTGGCTGAAAGACAACCTGATAACGGATACCTGACAAAGGTTCGCAGATGGGAATCACTGCAATTAAGGAGTAAGTGAATGAAACGACCTGTAAGAATAGCCGCCACACTCATGTTCGCAGTTGGCTTCATGGTGACATTGCCTGTCACAGCCCAGGACAAGACGGTTGAGGATGGTGTCTTCACTCAGGCCCAGGTAGACGCCGGAAAAGCGGTTTACGACGCATCCTGCAAAACTTGTCACAATATGCGCTTCTATCGGGATACGCTGCGATCCTGGAGCAACCAGCCGTTGCTGTATCTTTGGGAAAACATTCTTGGCACGATGCCAGCGGATAATCCTGGCTCGCTGATGCTGAATGAATATACGGAAGTAATCGCATATATCCTCCATGAACAGGGTTTCCCAACAGGGGATACAGTTCTGGACCCGGATGCGGGTATGGATCAGATCAAGATACTTGCTCCCTGAGGTTAAACTCAGCGAAGATTGACTCTGTCTGGAGTTGATTAGCAGATACAAAAATGCCGGCTGATGCCGGCATTTTTTTTGACCAGAATTTGCAGAGCACAATTATTCGGGGCAGTTTTCCAGGACATCATTAATTGCCCCACGATCGCTGCCATCGATGCGTAAGTCATATTTGTCCGCTATCGCGTCCCAGAGGCGCACATATTCACACTGAAATTCTTCACGTGGCAAATAGCGATTGGGGCCTCTGTCACGTTTGCGCCGAATCTCCCTACGTTCTACCAACACCATGTTCATGGGATCATTGGAGAACTGAAGTTTCTTCTGTGCTGGCCAGGCGTCTCCGCCATGAGTGTGTGCATACATGCGAGGAATAATGTGATCAACGTCGAGCTGGGTTGCCACAGTGAACTCCTTGCCGGTGTATTCATCAATCCAGCGGCCAGTTCTAACAACACAATTGCGCGGGTTTGTGTAACGAATCTCACCAATGCTGGTCAGAATCAGCAGCTCCTGTCGGGTTGATTGGCAATCACCGTCATAATCCTGCTCGAATGACCAGTCATCTTCATTGAAAAACTTCTCGCGCTCACGGCGGTTGCTTAACAGGCTGTCCCGTCCACCAGGGCGGCTGATGTCAAATGTGTCAGGCATCTCGCAACCAGTCATGTGGCAGTGATAGGAATTACCGTAGTAGTGGCCGCCGTTAATATCGAGGCTGCCAGGGTGGGCACTGAGCTTCGCCTGATTATCAGGCAGGAGAATGAATGCCGCGGAGACCGTCGCCAACCACACTTTTCGGCATACTGCTTTGCGCATTTTGCTCCCTCCTCAATAGTAGACCAATCGATTGGAATTGGGCTCTGAAACACTGCACGCACTCACCAACGAGTACATTCACTGGCAGCTTCCACTGGCTGCTCACTCTATGAGCAGCGACAAATCTACTGCTCGGCAGTGTTTGGTGAGCGCTCCGACTGAGATACAGTCTACGCCAGTTTCGGCAATACTGACCAGAGTCTCCATGGATACACCGCCTGATGCTTCCAGTATGCATCGGCCGGAATTTATTTCCACAGCTTTGCTCAGCGCTTCGATAGGAAAGTTATCCAACATGATCGTGTTTGGCTTCGCTGCCAGTGCTTGAGCGAGTTCGTCAAGATTGCGAACTTCAATTTCGACTGCTTTTTCGGGATTCAGGCGTCGAGCACTGGCGATGGCCTCAGCTATACCGCCGCAGGCGGCGATATGATTTTCCTTGATCAGATAGGCGTCGAAGAGACCCATCCGGTGGTTAGTGCCGCCGCCAACGGTTACCGCATACTTCTGTGCGCTGCGCAGACCCGGCAGAGTCTTGCGGGTGTCCAGTATACGAACTTGCGTGTGACTGACCATTTTGACGTATCTGCTGGTTTCGGTTGCTGTTGCGCTCAACGTCTGCAGGAAATTGAGTGCACATCGTTCCGCGCTCAATATGGAGCGGGCATTACCAACTATGTGCAGGATGGCTTCGTTCTCCACGATCGTGTCTCCATCGGAAGCAAGCCATTGCAATCGGGTAGTCTGATCGACCTGACGAAAAACTTCTGCCGCCCACTGTTGGCCGCAAAGAATGGCGGTCTCTCGCGCAATAACTTTGGCTGATATTTGGGCTGCCTCAGGTATCAACTGGGCGGTTATGTCACCGCTGCCTAAGTCTTCAGCAAGCGCCGCAGCAACGTGGCGCTGCACGTCAGTGAGTGGGGGCATAGGATGATTCATGGATTATTCCGGAGCTTGTCGCAGAGTGAGGATATTACCCTGTTGGCTGAACTCAACGTGGCGCAGCGCACTCATGCCTAGCAATATGATCTCTCCTGCCATGCTTGGGGTAATGCTGGCGCGTATATCCCGAAGCTGAATATTGCCGATCTCGAGACTGCGAACGACTGTGCTGTAGGTGCGTACCTCCCCATTCGCCGTGTACGCCTGTTGCGCTGCGCCGGCTTCCAGCCCCGCCTGATCAGCAATGGCAGCGGGTATCGCCACATCAGTGGCACCCGTATCCAGCAAGAAAGTCACTGGCAATCCATTGAGCGTTCCATTGACTACATAGTGTCCTTGTCGATTCCGTTCGAGCAAAACTTCCCGTACGCCATTTTGTAGCTCGAAGCTGGCAGGGTTTCGATTCGGATTTGCTTCTCCAGCAAGCCAGTCATCGAAGAACCAGGTCAATGCGACAAGGGCCAGCGCAAAGCTCATGACGAGCATACCCTGGCCAATTCTTTTCTCTGGTCGCTGCGGATTGTCACCTGACATTGTGCGGATTATGGCCTATGCACCATGCGGATGAAAGTTGTGATTCAGTTCAAAGTTAGCGCACTTCGACCCTTGAAATGCCAGTCATGCCGCTTTCTGGATGCAGTTTTGTGTACGCATTGTGAACGCTATCAATAATCCTGCACATTGGTGGTGGTATACAGTAGTTGCATTCTTAACACTTTTCGATTCAGGCAGTAGCTGATGAGCAGAGATATTGGACATAGCGACCCTATCAGCCAATCCGGCAAAACCGGTTTGTCCGACACTGTGCTGCTGGAGAAAATTCGCTGGTCATTTCGGCAGCGGTTTCGCAAACAGGTTCACTTGCTGCTCGGGGAGTTCTTTGAACAAGTAGACGACTATTTTTTTGTCACCGGGCAAAAAGGAGAGTTGTGCAGTGAGGCAGAATGCCTCAACACGATGCGGCAAATTCGCAACCGGCAAAGCAGCTTTCAGGAGCGACTTCTGGATGCCGCGATTGCCAATATGAAGCTATCCTATCGAGCGGATGTCATCGGCCTGCCCGGCGTTTCCAGTGATTCTGAGTTGTCAGACTCCAGCTTCCCGGATGATGTCATGGAAGAGGTCGAAATTGATCTGGCTCTCCACGCGGCTCAGCGCAAGAGTATCAAGCATCATCAGGCTGTCATGCAGCGACTAAGGGCAGTGCAATCGGGAGAGGGTGGGGGCAAAGCGGTTTTCGTGATCGATCCGGAAGTGATATTGCAGTCGGTCGATGTTGGTTTTTGCAAAGCTCAATTCCTCCTGACTATGCCTCTGGAGCTCAGGCTCTTATTTATCAAGCTCTTTGAACGGCATGTCATGCTCAGGCTGGAGCGAATCTACACTGACCTGATCAGTATCATCCGGAATGCCAGCGACCCGGAATTCATAGCCAGGCTCTATTCATCGAGCTCTGCTTTTCAGCGTCGGGGCAACACGAGCTCCGGGGCAGCAGACAAGACGGTTCTGCAACACAATCATTCAGCATCCAGAGCAGCTCCAGTAAGCAATCTGTCCACCGCACATGTCAGACAATCGGTTGATACTCTGGTATCGGGCTTGTGTGCTAACAGAAGGCTGCCGCCGTTTCTCGATCAATTCGTGAAGCAGCAATGGCGGGAGATATTGTTTCTGACCGGAATGCGACAAGGAACCACTGGCGTGGAATGGGGTGAAGTGCGCCATATGATGTCGCTTTTGGTCACTACAGTCGACCAGGGCTTACCACTTGATAGCGCTGACTTCACGCACCTGAAAACACATTTGCAGCATGGGTTTGCTCTCATTCAATGGCCAGGCAAAAAACAGCGGCAATTCCTGGCGGAGCTCGAGCAACTGTTCGTGGCAGGACGCAGCATCAGCAAGTCGGAGCAAGCAGATCGGCGAGTTTCTCCCGATACTCTTGAGAAATCGATTAGTCCCGCGGGTGAGCATCTGCTTGACCAGGAAGATCTTGATGAGATTGCCAAGCTACTCGGTGGCAGTGCAGGGCACACCGATAGTCATTTGCAGGAGTTACTCACTCAGGTAGACGCACTGCCCGACCACACGACTATTGAATTCCAATTGGCAGGGGAATATGTCCAATGTCTCATGCTGCGTAAAACGGAACCTTCCTTGCAGTTTCTTATCAGTAAACACGGTGCTGGTATCTCCATTACCCGCAGTCGTCTCGGAGTTGCTCTGTCATTGCAATCCGGTGAGATGCGACTCGCCGAGCCATTGGCTGGAGGGTCGCTTGATTCCAGGACTGTGTTGATTACTGCCAACAAATACCGCCACTAGTCACGATCCGGTCTCTTCAGTTTGCACCCTGTCAAACTGGCCATGCCTCAGCTCGCCCCGGAATATCTCAACTTACTCTCCTTCACGCGATCTCATACAAGCAAATGCCTGAAGTGCTGGTCAGCGATGGCAGCTACCTCTTGTAGTATCGACTTGTGCTACGATCTACAATTTACATGGTGACGAATCGAGCGAGATGGTGGGGCGAAAGTTTCAGTTGCAGGGGGAATGGGTTGCAGGGGCTGTAAAAATTCCGTCGCCAAATTGCAGCGATCGTCCATCGGGCATATCGGTGGAGTTGCTGGTGATTCACAACATCAGTCTGCCGCCAGGAGAATTTGGGACTGGTTGTGTTGATGAGCTTTTCTGCAACAAGCTCGATGCCAATGCGCACCCATTTTTTGCGTCTATCGAGCATCTCAGAGTGTCTGCACATTTACTGATCGAGAGAGAAGGGACGCTGCGCCAGTATGTACCCTTCGGCAAGCAAGCCTGGCATGCAGGGCTGTCCAATTATGAGGGGCGTGAGCGTTGCAATGAATTCTCGATTGGAATCGAACTTGAAGGTACCGATGATCTGGAATTCACGGATCAGCAATATGCAACGCTTACAGAGGTAAGTGCATTGCTGCTTAATCGCTACCCTGGTTTGTCACAAGAGCGCATAGTCGGTCATAGCGACATCGCACCAGGCCGGAAAACCGACCCGGGCCCGTGTTTCGACTGGGACTTGTACAAGTCCATGCTTGCACAGCAATTGGAGAATGAATGAGCTTCCTCGTTATTTTAATCAGTCTCACCATCAACTACCTCTGGCTGAAGGACTTCGACCGCTTTGATGACAGCTGGTTTTTCAGGCTGCGCTGTCGCGTTGAATCAGGTACGGAGAAGCTGCAGTCCCTACAGTTGCGATGGCTGGCAGCACTGCTCTTGATTTACGGACTGCCCCTGTTGGTGCTCGCCGTACTGATGTTGCTGCTGGAGGGAAGAGTAGCTGGTCTGGCAACGCTTGCCTTGCATGTTCTGGTATTGCTGGTGGCGCTGGATCGAACCCAGCCCGGTCAGATGGCCAAGGAGTTTCTGCAACGCTGGAATGAAGATGATGATGAGGCGTGTGCACTTTATCTGCGTGATGATCTCAATCTGCTAGCTGACAGAAAGCCTGGCAGTTGCGAAGAGCTGAGTGAGTTTTTCAGTCAGCACATTGTGTATCTGTTCTTCGAGCGAATGTTTGTCATGTTCTTCTGGTACATGGTCGCTGGGCCTATTGGCGTGCTCGTGGCGTACATAACTTATCAACTGCGAGACAGTCACAGAGAGATCACTCCGCAAGAACAGATCGATCTGATCAAGCTGTTGGTAACTGTTCTTGAATGGTTGCCTGTGCGCCTGGTCGCGTTGACTTTTTGTCTGGCCGGTAATTTTGTGCGTTGCTTCGAATCATTGCGCCAGACTCTCTGGAGTTTCGACAGGAGCGCTGACACGCCAGCCATGCTATATGACTACGCGCGCTGTGCATTGGCCGGGCTGGTCAGTGACGCTGCTCAAGAATCTCCCAGTGAAGAAGACGCCATTGCGCAGGAACCTGGCGCGCGGGGTCAAACCGCCCGAGAAATCTCCGCTCTTGTTAGTCTCCTGGAACGCAGCCAGGCAATCTGGCTTGTAGTGCTTGCTGCCATCACCGTTTTCGCTCTCTGATCGTTGCAAAGTGACGCAGTGTCACATTACGTCACGCTTTTTTATCTGCTGTTATAGCCCTCCTAAATGCCTGAAAAATAACAACTTATGTTGATTTCTTAGATGCGCCTCAAAACTATATAGTAAAGCAATAACTTTATTAAGCACTTGCCCTGCAAGCGACAAAAGGTAAGAATAGCTTCCGCTTCAGAGGCAGAATCTGTTTGGCTCACTCGCGGGACTCTTTCGCTGATTGATTCGCGGTTTGCTCAGGTAGCTGTAACGCTCTGCTGCGAAAACCGCAAATGCAAACAAATTTGCCATTGGATTTTGAGGGCCTGGGTGAGGCAATAGCGATTGGAGACAGTCGTGATTGGTCGTGATTGGTCATGATTGAAAGGTTCCTGAAGTGTCGGTACCAGATCCGGTGCCGGTCGGAACTGACAGAGATCGACAAACCACTTGCTTTCTCACCCGGTGAACGAGACACACGCTGTCCGGCAGTTTAGCTGCTCAGGACAGCCAGTTGTCTACAGCAATAACAAGACATCGCCTCGCGGTGTAATTCGGGAAGGAATATGAATCAGCAGAACGATAATAATCCGCTGGAAACCCAGGAATGGCTTGATGCCCTGAACTCGGTGATTGATGCGGAGGGTATCGAACGAGCCCATTATTTGATCGAGCAGCTCAATAATAGCGCCATCCGAACCGGTAAGTTCGTGCCGATCACTTCGGTTACTACGCCCTACTGCAATACGATCTCACCCCAGAATGAAGAGCGGATGCCGGGTGACATGTTTATGGAGCGTCAGATTCGCGGCATCATTCGCTGGAACGCAATGGCGATGGTAATGCGCGCCAATATGCGCGACCCAAGCATCGGTGGTCATATCTCCACGTTTGCTTCCTCTGCAACGCTTTATGATGTGGGCTTCAACTATTTTTTCCGAGGCCCGAGTGATCAGCATGAGGGTGACATCATTTACTATCAGGGACACTCTGCTCCTGGTATCTATTCGCGCTCCTTTTTGGAAGGGCGCTTCAACGAAGAGCAATTGGATAACTTCCGTCAGGAAGTCGGCGGCAATGGCTTGTCGTCCTACCCGCACCCCTGGTTGATGCCGGACTACTGGCAGTTCCCAACAGTTTCCATGGGGCTAGGCCCCATTCAGGCGATTTATCAGGCACACATCATGAAGTACCTGCACAATCGTGGCCTGATGAATAACGAAGATCGCAAGGTCTGGGCTTTCCTCGGAGACGGCGAGATGGACGAGCCTGAGTCACTCGGTGCAATCGCCAAGGCTGGCCGCGAAGGGCTGGACAACCTGATCTTTGTGATCAACTGTAACCTGCAGCGCCTTGATGGGCCGGTACGCGGCAATGGCAAGATCATCCAGGAACTGGAAGGCATTTTCCGTGGTGCAGGCTGGAATGTGATCAAA